>CAZYPM010000041.1:0-13517 GCA_964649205.1 uncultured Steroidobacteraceae bacterium | reverse complement strand
CGCCGCGATGCGCCGCGCCAGCTCGTCCGCGGGCAGCGCACGCGGGCCCGGCAGGCCGACGGCGATCCAGCGGGCGACGCGGCCGCTGAGCGCGCGCACGATCGCTGCGACATCCTTGTCGGCGAGGATGCCGCAGACCGCGATGGTCCGGCCGCGGCAAGGATGCGCCGACAGGCTCGCAGCCAGCGCACGCGCCGCATCGGCGTTGTGCGCGACGTCCAGGATCCACTCGGGCTCGCCCGGCACGACCTGGAAGCGGCCGGGCAGCCGCACGCGCCCGAGTCCGCTGCGCACGGCTTCGTCGGGCACCAGCACGGCGGGCTCGGCGGCCTCGAGCACCGCGAGCGCTGTGGCCGCGTTGGCGAGCTGGCGCGTGCCGGCGAGCGCCGGCAGCGGCAGCTCCCGCCGGCGCGAGCCGACGCCGACGTAGTCCCAGCCGTCGGCGCGCTCGACGTAGTCGAAGTCGACGCCGAGGCGACGCAGCGGGGCGCCGCGCTGCGCCGCCGCCAGCGCGACCGAGGCCGGCATCTCGCGCGAACCGAAGATGGCCGGGCGCCCCGGCCGGAAGATCCCGGCTTTCTCGGCGCCGATCTGCTCGACGGTGTCGCCGAGGAACTCGCGGTGGTCGAGGCCGACCGAGACCACTGCCGCGACGTCGGGATCCGGCAGGTTCACCGCGTCGAGACGCCCGCCCATGCCCACTTCCAGCACGGCCACGTCCACGCGCTCGTCGGCGAACACCAGCAGCGCCGCCAGCGTGTTCCACTCGAAGAAGGTCAGCGAGATCTCCGCACGCGCTGCGTCGATGCGCTCGAACGCGCCAACGAGCGTCGCGTCGCCGGTCTCGCGCCCGCGCACGCGGATGCGCTCGTTGTAGCGGATCAGGTGCGGCGAGGTGAACAGGCCGGTGTCGTAGCCCGCCGCGGACAGGATCGCGTCCAGCGTGGCGGCGACCGATCCCTTGCCGTTGGTGCCGCCGATCGTCAGCACGGTGCGCGGCCGCGCGGGCGCGAGGCGGCGCCACGCCTCCCCGACCCGCGCGAGACCCGGATCCACGGCGACCGGATGCGCGACCTGCTGCCAGGCCAGCCAGTCGGCCAGGGTGTCGAATCTCACTGCGTGCCGGAAACGGCCGGCCGGCGCAGCAGCATGCGCAGCAGCGACGCAATGCGGTCGCGCAGGTCGCGGCGGTCCACGATCATGTCGATCGCGCCGTGATCGAGCAGGAACTCGCTGCGCTGGAAGCCTTCGGGCAGCGTCTCGCGCACGGTCTGCTGGATCACGCGCGGGCCGGCGAAGCCGATCAGCGCCTTCGGCTCGGCGATGTTGACGTCGCCGAGCATCGCGAGACTCGCCGACACGCCGCCGGTGGTCGGGTCGGTCTGCACCGAGATGAATGGCAGCCGCTCGGCGGCGAGCGCAGCGAGCGCCGCGCTGGTCTTCGCCATCTGCAGCAGGGACAGCAGCCCCTCCTGCATGCGCGCGCCGCCGCTCGCCGAAAAGCACACCACCGGAACGCGGTTCGCCATCGCATGCTCGACGCCGCGCACGAAGCGCTCTCCCACCACGGAGCCCATCGAGCCGCCCATGAAGCCGAACTCGAAGGCGCCGGCGACCACGCCCATGCCGTCCAGCGTCCCGGCCATCACCACCAGCGCGTCGCGCTCGCCCACCGTCTTCTGTGCGGCCGCGAGGCGGTCCCGGTAGCGCTTGCTGTCGCGGAAGCGAAGCGGGTCCTCCGGCACCACGCCGGCGCCGATTTCGGTCGCGCCGTCCGGGTCGAGGAAGTGCCCGAGGCGTTCGCGCGCGCCGATGCGCATGTGGTGCGCGCACTTGGGGCAGACCTGCAGGTTGCGCTCGACCTCGGGGCGGTACAGGACCGAGTCGCAGGCCGGGCACTTCATCCACAGGCCCTCGGGCACCGAACGCGTGCGCCGTTCGGTCTTGATGCGGGATGGGATGATCTTTTCGAACCAGGTCATGTTTCGCCGGCTCCCGGCGCACCGCCGTTCAGGCGCCGGTGATCATAGCCCAAGGCGGCATTCCGGGCGCCCCGGGGAAGCGCCACGCATCCGGGTAGCGGATCCGCCAGAGATAGAGTCCCCCGGCAGGCGCCGTGACGCCGGCCTGCTTGCGGTCGCGTGCCGCGAGGGTCGCGGCGAGCGAGTCCGGCCGGCGCTCGCCGCTGCCGACCTCGATCAGCGTGCCCACGATGTTGCGCACCATGTGGTGGAGGAAGGCGTTGGCCGTCACCTCGACGGCGATGAGAGGCCCGTCCGCCGCGACCGAGATCGCGTCGATGCGCCGCATGGCAGTCGCCGACTGGCACTCGACGGCGCGAAACGAGGAAAAATCGTGCTCGCCGACCAGCGCCTGCGCTGCCTGGTGCATCGCGGCGGCGTCCAGCGGCGCGCGCACCCAGCAGGCGCGGTCGCGCAGGATGGCGGGGCGCGTCGCGCGCTGCAGGATGAGGTAGCGATAGCTGCGGGCGAGCGCCGCGTGGCGTGCGTGGAAATCGGCGTCCACCTCGACCGCCCAGTTCACGGCGATGTCCGCCGGCAGGTGGCTGTTGGCGCCCAGCACCCAGCCGCGCGGCGTGCGTTCGGCGGTCGTGTCGAAATGGGCGACCTGCGCCACCGCGTGCACGCCGGCGTCGGTGCGGCCGGCGCCGGTGACGGCGACCGCGTGGTCGGCGACCAGGGACAGCGCGCGCTGCAGGCAATCCTGGACGGTCGCCAGGCCCGGCTGCAGTTGCCAGCCGGCGTAACGCGTGCCGTCGTACTCGAGGCCGACGGCGAGGCGCCGCGTCGCGCGCTTCACGCTCCTGGCAGGGAATCGATCAGCCGGCGCGCCTCCTGCTTCTGCGAGGCGCTGCCTTCGGCCAGCACTTCCTGCAGGATGTTGCGGGCGCCGTCCGGGTCGCCCATGTCCATGTAGGCGCGCGCGAGGTCGAGCTTGGTGCCGACCTCGCTCATCGTGACCGGCTCGAGCTCGGACAGCTGCGGCAGCTTCTCGGTCGCGACGAAGTCGCGCGCCGTCGGCGCCTGGTCGGTGTCGTCGGCGGCGCCGCCCACGTCGAGGTCGATCGAGCTGAAATCGAGCTTCTTCACGATCGAGGTCGCGCCGGTCTCGTCGCCGGACGGCAGGATGGCGGTCGCCGCGGTGTCACCCCCGCCCTGCGGCATCAGCCGCGTGGTCTCGTCGTGACGCGCAATCTGCGTCGCCTCCTCGTGCACGCCGGTCGCGATCGCGGTGGCGTCGTCGGCCTCGGGCATGTTCTCGAGCGCGCCGAGGTCGAGGCCGAGGTCGTCGATCGCCATCTCGGCCGTGGCATCGGTCGCCGGGCCGCGTTCCTGCGCCGGCTTGCCGCCCTTCATGCGCAGCGCCGGCGTTTCCACGGTCGGGGTTTCCGAGGAGGGCAGTTCCAGGGTCGGCATCTCGACCGTGCCCGGTCCGTCCTTGCGGATGATTTCCTGCGTGGTGGTCGGCGAGTAGACGCCGGAGTCGAGGTTGAACTCGATCGCAGTGTTCTCGCCGGTCGCATCCGTGCTGCCCGCAGGCGAGGTCGCCGTGCCGAAGTCGATGTCGAGGCCTTCCTCGCCGGCCGGCGCAGAGAGCAGATCGACGTCCACCAGGTTGTCGCCGCCCTCCAGCGAGAGGTCGACACCGGCGTCCTGCACGCCGCCCGCGAACATCGGCTCGTCGGGCGCGAGCTGCCGGCCCATGATCACCACGCGGTCCCAGTCGGCGCCGGGCCCGAGCGTCTTGCGCAGGTCGCGCGCCATGGTGAGGAACTGCGGCGTGTCGCCGGCCACGAAGTGGATCTCCGCCAGCTTGAGCTTGAGGTCATTGCGCTCCGGCGCGTTCTTCAACGCCATGCGCACCAGGTCCACGGCCTGGTCGTAGAGACCGTAGGCCATGTGGAAATCGGCCTCGGCCAGCGGGTCGGCCTGGTCGAGGTCGAGCGCCGCCTCGGCGCTGATCGTTTCCTCGTGGCCCACGCTCGGCTTCGGTGCCTCGACCCTGGGCCGCGCGACCGGGCGCTCCTCGACCAGGATGTGGTCCTGCTCCTCCAGCGTGGCTGGCCGCTCCAGTTCCGCGGTCTCGTCCGCCGTGGCGAGCGCGCGCAACCGCATCGTCTCGCTGGGCACGGGCGCGGCGACCGGGACATCGAAAGTCCTGAGGCCGGTGTCGGGCTCCGCCTCGCGGCGGCGGCGCAGGTAGCCGTAGCCGAACAGGCCGAGCAGCAGCACGGCGGCGGCGCCCAGCAGCCAGGTCCAGTTGTCGGTCAGGCTTTCGAGCAGGCCCTTCTCGGCCCGCGCCGGGGCCGGGCGTTCCTCGGCTTCGGCCCGCGGCGCTTCGGCCGGCGGCGCGGCCTCGCGGCCGACGTCGTCCTCCGGCGCGACCGCCGTCTCGCCTTCAGCTGGCGCCTCGACCGGGGCCTCTGCCGCCTGTTCGGCAGCAGCACGGTCCGCGGCCGCCTGGTCGGCGGCAGCCTGGTCGGCGGCGGCCTTGTCGGCTGCGGCCTTTTCCGCAGCCTGGGTGCGCGACAGCTCCTGCTGCAGGCGCGCGAGCTCCTGGTTACGCAGCTCGAGAAGGCGGCGCTGCTCCTCGATGTCCTGCTGCAAGGAATCGATCTGTGACCGGACCGCGCCGCTCGATTCCGCCTGCGCCGTGCCGGCGTCCGCGGCACCCTCCGCCGGCGTCACCAGCCGCAACCGGCCGCCGGCTGCGCCGCCGCCCGCGGCGCGCCATGCCGAGGTCTGGCGGCTGACTTCGGAGCTCGCGTCGGAGGCCGTGATGTCCGCGATCTCCGTGGCACCCGGCACGCGCAGGATGGCGCCTGCGCGCATCACGTTCATGTTGCCGGCAAAGGCCTCGGGATTCGCGCGGAACAGGCCCACCATCATGCGTTGCGTCGCCTGCCGGTCGCCGCCGCTCAGGGCGCCCGCGATGCTGTACAGCGTGTCGCCGCGCTGGACGGTGTAGCTGCCTTCCGCCGCGACCGGTGTCTCGGGCGCAGCCACCGGCGCGGCCGGCGTCGCCGCGGGCATCGTGGCTGGCGCGGCAATCGGCGCCGGCGCGCGTGCGGCCGGGGCCGCGAGCGCCGGCGGGTCGAGCAGCACCGTGTACTCGCGCAGCAGCCTGCCGCGGTTCCAGTTCACGTCGACCAGGAAAGAGACGAAGGGCTCGCTGATTGGATCGCGCGAGCGCACGCGCAGTACGTTGCGGCCATCCTGGCCGCGCCCCACGCTGAACTCGATCGTGCTCAGGTACGCCGGCCGTTCCAGGCCGTAACGCTGGAACACCTCCGGCGAAGCGAGCTCGGCCTGCAAGGCGGCGAGTTCCTCCGGTGTCGCTGCGACCAGGTCGATTTCGGCCGACAGTGGCTCGTTCAGCGACGAGCCCAGGCGGATCTCGCCGAGGCCGAGACCCATGGCCGCCGCCGGTGCGAGCAGCACCGCCGACACCAGGACGCGCAATTTCCAGCTCATCGTGACTCCCCAAGACCGCGGCCAACAGCCGAGCTTTGGCCACGAACTTGCGAAATGGGTGTGAAACCGATCACAAGTCCCTGATCCTTTGGACTATAGCTTACACGCCGTATTTACCAAAATCTTGCCCCGCGTCACGCTCTGCGCCGCCATCCGTGCGCCGCGAGCGGCTCGCAATACGTTGATTCGCTGGCCTTCAGCGGGTGATGACCGGGGTCGGCGAGACGACGTCGGCACACTGCGCGCGGTGCCTCAGGAAGTGATCCATCAGCACCAGCAGGAGCATGGCCTCCACGATCGGAACCGCCCGCAGACCCACGCAGGGATCGTGCCGCCCGGTCGTGACGATGTCGGCGGGGTTGCCGGCCACGTCCACCGTGCGTCCGGGGACCTGGATGCTGGAAGTCGGTTTGAACGAGACCTGCACCAGCAGGTCCTGGCCGGAACTGATGCCGCCCAGCGTCCCGCCGGAATGGTTGGCCGCGAAACCCGCCGGCGTGAGTTCGTCGCGGTGTTCGCTGCCGCGCTGGGCGGCGACCGCGACCCCGTCGCCGATCTCGACGGCCTTGGCGGCATTGATGCCCATCATGGCGAAAGCGATGTCCGCGTCGAGGCGGTCGAACATGGGCTCGCCGAGTCCCGGCGGCACCCCCGTGGCGCGCACGCTGACCTTCGCGCCGATCGAATCGCCCTCCCGCCGGACCTGCCACAGGTATTCCTCGAGCAGCGGCAGCTTGGACGGATCGGCACAGAAGAACGGGTTGGCGCGCGCCGCCGCCAGGTCCACGCACTCGAGCCGGTGCGGGCCGACCTGCGACAGCCAGCCGGCGGCCTCGAGACCGATGCGCTCGCGCAGGTACTTGCGCGCGATCGCGCCCGCCGCCACCGTCGCGACCGTGATGCGCGCCGAGGAACGGCCGCCGCCGCGGTAGTCGCGTACGCCGTACTTCTGCTGGTAGGCGTAGTCGGCGTGGCCCGGGCGGAAGCGGTCCTTGATCTTCTCGTAGTCGCGCGAGCGCGCGTCCTGGTTCTCGACCAGCAGGCCGATGGCGGTGCCGGTCGTGCGTCCCTCGAACACGCCCGACAGGATACGGACGCGGTCCGGCTCCTGGCGCTGGCTGGTGTGACGCGAGGTGCCCGTGCGGCGCAGTTCCAGGTCCGCCTGGATGTCCTCCTCCGAGAGCGCGAGGCCCGGCGGACAGCCGTCCACGACCGCGCCCAGCGCCGGTCCGTGGCTCTCGCCGAAAGTCGTGACGCAGAACAGCCTGCCGATGGTGTTGCCGGACATGCTTCGGGATCCCCTACTCCGGGAGTTCGCGCGCGTGCAGCAGGAATACGCCGCCGCCGCCCCGCTCGAATTCGAGCCAGGTGAACGGCAGCTGCGGCCAGCGCCGGCGCACCCGCGTGGCCGTGTTGCCCGCCTCCACCACCAGGATGCCGTCCGGCGTCAGGTGCCGGCGCGCACCGGCCAGGATGCGCGCGATGACCGCGAGCCCGCCGGCCCCCGCCTGCAGGCCCAGCCGTGGCTCCGCACGGTGTTCGCGCGGCAGGCGGCGCATCTCGGTTGCCGGGACATAGGGCGGGTTGCTCACGATGACATCGTAGCGCCGCGCGGCCAGGCCCGCGTACACGTCCGCGCGCCTCACCCGCACCCGGCGACCCAGCCGATGCAGGCGGACGTTCCGCCGCGCCAGTGCCAGCGCCTGCGGCGACACGTCGGTCGCATCCACCAGTGCCCGCGGCAGCGCGTGCGCCGCCGCGATCGCAATGCAACCCGAGCCGGTGCCGATGTCGAGCACGCGTTGCACGCGATCCGCCCGCACCCAGGGCTCGAAGCCGCACCGGCAGAGCTCGGCGATCGGCGAGCGCGGCACCAGCACATCCCGCGTCACGCGGATCTCGTGGCCGGCGAACCAGGTGACCCCCGTCAGGTAGGCCGAAGGCACGCGCTCGCGGATACGGCGCTCCACCAGCCGCGCCGCCCGCGCCGCCTCGCGCGTGCCGACCGGCCGCCGGTAGCTCGCGGGCGCGGACTCGTGCGCGAGCCCCAGGGCGTGGAACACGAGTGCCGCCGCCTCGTCCATCGCGTTGTCGGTGCCATGCCCGAAGTGCAGCCGCGCGCGCTGCAGGCGGCGTGCCGCCCAGCGGAGCAGCTCGCCGACGTTGCGGCAGTCCCCTGCATCGCCGATCCCGCGCCGCGCCATCGCGCGAGTCTAACCGGCGAACGCGGGAGCCCGCGCGCCGATGTGGGATAATTCACGGCATGATGCAGCGCGCAACGATGGCCGTCGCGGTTGCCGCCGCGGCGCTCGCAGGAATGGCGGCCGCGTACTTCGTCACGCGCGAGCCCGCGCGTCCGGCGCTCGAGCGCGCGACGCTGTTCGACGCCGGCAGGCCGCTGGCGGAACCGGGCCTGGTGGACCACCTGGGGCGCGACTTCGGGCTCGACCGCCTGCGCGGCCGCTGGACCCTGCTGTTCTTCGGCTTCACGCATTGCCCGGACGTCTGCCCGCTGACGCTCGCGACGCTCGCCGAGGCGCGCCGGCTGCTGGCCGGGCTGCCACGCGAGCAGCAGCCGGCGGTGGTCCTCGTCAGCGTGGACCCGCGCCGCGACACTGCCGCCGTGCTGTCCCGCTACGTCGGGCATTTCGACCCGGAGTTCACCGGGGTCACGGGCGGCTCGGCCGCCCTGGACGCGTTCACCAGGTCATTGGGCGTGGCCGTGATCGTCGGCGCGCCGGGCGAGGACGGCAGCTACACGGTGGACCACAGCGCGGCGGTATTCCTGGTCGATCCGCAGGCCGAACTGGTCGCGGTGTTCGGCACCCCGCACGAGGCTGCGGTCATCGCGGACGATTACCGTCGCATCGTCGCGGCGACAGCGGGCTAGGCTCGCCGTGGGCAGCGCGTTGCGCGATCGCGCCTTCATCGGGCTGCAGCACCTGCTGCCGCAGCACCTGCTGTCGCGACTGGTGCGCGTCGTCACCCGCAGCCGCATCGGCCTGCTGCGCACGGCCCTGATCCGCGGCTTCCTGCGCAACTATCCGGTGGACCTGTCGGAGGCGATCCACGCCGACCCGGCGGCGTACGCCTCCTTCAATGATTTCTTCACGCGCCGGCTGCGTGCGGGCGCCCGCCGGCCCGATCCCGACCCGCGCGCCGTGCTCTGTCCGGTGGACGGCCAGCTGAGCCAGGCCGGCGCCATCGAGGGCGACACGTTGCTGCAGGCCAAGGGCATCCGCTACACGGCCGCCGCGCTGCTGGGCGGCGACGCGGCACTCGCCGCGCCTTTCGCCGGCGGCAGCTTCGCCACGCTCTACCTTGCTCCGCACAACTACCACCGCATCCACATGCCGCTCGCGGGCACGCTGCTGCGCGCGCGATTCGTGCCCGGCGACCTGTACAGCGTCAACGCGGCGACCGCGGCCGGCGTGCCGGGCCTCTTCACGCGCAACGAACGTGTGGCCTGCGTCTTCGACACGGCGGCGGGCCCGATGGCGGTCGTGCTGGTCGGGGCGCTGTTCGTCGGCAGCATGAGCCTGGCCTGGTGTGGCGAGGTCCGCGCGCCGGGCCGCGCGGTCCACGAACTGCCGGTCCATGACCCGATCGTCGCGCTCGACCGCGGCACGGAGCTCGGCTGCTTCAACATGGGCTCGACCGTCGTGCTGATGTTCGCGCCCGGCGGTCCGACGCTGGTGGACGGACTGTTGCCCGGACGCGCCGTGAGGGTCGGCGAGCGCATCGCCACGCTGCCATGACGGCTGGCGATTGGCGGCCCTCCGCGTCCCTCGAGGTGATCCGGCAGCGCGCGCGGATGCTCGAGCGCGTGCGCGAGCATTTCTCGTCGCAGGGCGTGATCGAGGTGCAGACACCGGTCCTGTCCGCGGCCGCGCCGAGCGACCCGCAGATTGAGCCGGTCGCCGCGCAGCCGGCCGGCGGCGCCATCCGCTGGCTGCAGACCTCGCCCGAGTTTCCGATGAAGCGCCTGCTGGCCGCCGGGGTCGGCGACTGCTACCAGGTCTGCCCGGTGTTCCGCGACGGCGAAGCGGGCCGGATCCACGCCCCGGAATTCAGCATGATCGAGTGGTACCGCGTCGGTTTCTCGGCCGCCGACCTGCGCCGCGACGTCGAGCGGCTGCTGCAGGCTGCGACCCGGGGACTGCGGTCGTTCGCGCCGGCGCGCACGCTGTCCTACCGCGAGGCGATCCGCGCGACCTGTGGCATCGATTGCCGCAACACCGACGCGGCCGCAGTGCGCGCCGCGCTGGCCGCGCGCGGCATCGTGCCGGCCGACGACCGCGACTGGGATCTCGACGCCTGGCTCGACCTGCTGGTCGGCGCGGTGGTCGGTCCCGCGCTCGGTCTCGACGCACCGGTCTTCGTCACCGACTACCCGCCCTCGCAGGCTTCGCTCGCGCGCCTCGGCACCGACGCCGGCGGCGTGGCGGTGGCCGAGCGCTTCGAGCTGTACCTGGACGGCATCGAGCTGGCGAACGGATTCCGCGAGCTCGGCGACGCCGTGGAGCAACGCCGCCGCTTCGACCAGGACCTCGGCACGCGGCGCCGCCGCGGCCAGCGCCTGCCGCCGCTGGACCAGCGGCTGCTGGCGGCGCTCGGGCACGGGCTTCCGGACTGCGCGGGCGTGGCGCTCGGGTTCGACCGCCTCGTGATGGTTGCGCTAGGCTTGCCGGACCTCGCTTCCGCCATGTGCTTCGCGCACCAGCGCGCCTGAGGAAGGGCGATGACCGCGACGATCGACCCGGATGCGGACCTGCTGCGGCAGGCGGACGGCCTGTTCGCCGGCGAGCGCGATCCCTGGGCGAACGCGGCGAACGCCGCGGCGCTGCTCTACGAGCGGCTGCCGGACCTCAACTGGGCGGGCTTCTACTTCCTGCGCGGCGGCGAACTGGTCGTCGGGCCATTCCAGGGGCGCATCGCCTGCGTGCGCATCGCGCTCGGCACCGGGGTCTGCGGCACCGCGGCTGCGCGCCGCGCCACCCTGATCGTGCCCGACGTGCACGCCTTTCCCGGCCACATCACCTGCGATGCGGCCTCCCGTTCCGAGATCGTGGTGCCGATCGAGGCCGGCGGCCGCCTGGTCGGCGTGCTCGACCTCGACAGCCCGAGCCTCGCCCGCTTCGGGCCGCAGGACGCGGCGCTGCTCGAGGGTTTCGCCGAACGGCTGGCCGCCGCCTGTGACTGGCGGCTCGCCGGCATCGACGGTTTCTGACCTACTTGCCGGCGCGGGCGATGTAGGACGCGCTGCGCGTGTCGACGCGGATGATCTCGCCCTGGTTCACGAACAGCGGCACCTTGACCTGGGCGCCGGTCTCGAGCTTGGCGAGCTTGGTGCCGCCCGTGACGGTGTCGCCGCGCATGCCCGGGTCGGTCTCGACGATCTTCAGTTCGACGTGCGCCGGCGGCGTCACGGTGAGCGGCTGGCCGTTCCAGAGGGTCACGATGCAGACCGTGCCGTCCTTCAGCCATTGCGCGGCATCGGCGACCGCGGTTTCGCCCGCCGCGAGCTGCTCGTAGGTCTCCGGGTTCATGAAGTGCCAGAACTGGCCGTCGGCGTAGAGGAACTGCATGTCCGCGTCCACCACGTCCGCGGCCTCGACCGACTCGCCCGACTTGAAGGTGCGCTCGATGACGCGGCCGGTGCGCAGATTGCGGATGCGCACGCGATTGAAGGCCTGGCCCTTGCCCGGCTTGACGAACTCGTTCTCCACGATCGTGTACGGATCGTTGTCGAGCAGGATCTTGAGGCCGGAGCGGAACTCGTTGGTGTTGTAGCTGGACATCGTGAGCCGCCGGGGCCCGGCGGGCCGGAAACAGGGGGCGCGTATGATAACGGCTGCCTGCCGGCCCGGCCACCCCGTCCGGTAGCATGACGCCGGTCGCGAAATCCGGGCTTTTCAGGGTGCTAGTATCGCGGCACGACCCTCGGGCAGTCCCCCCCGGAGCCGGATTTGAAGCAACCCGCCGCCGTGCCGATGATTGCGCTGACGCGCAGTCAGGACAACGTCGAGGCCATCAACAAGGCGCTGCGCAACGCCGGCCACCCGGTGCACGTCACCTGGCTGCCGGACGCGCGCGACCTCGGCGACGCCCTGACGCAGGCCTCGGCCGAGATGCTGATGCTGTTCGCCGACGAGGGCATCGTGGACCTCGCGAGCGCGATGGACTTCCGCGCCCGCTTCGCGCCCGACGTGCCGGTCCTGGTGGTGCGTGAGCGGCTCGACGAGGACGCCATCGCCCAGGCGCTCGCGCTCGGCGCCCAGGACGCAGTGACGCTCTCGAACATCCCGCGGCTGCAACTCGTGGTCGGCAGGGAGCTACGCACCTACCGCCTCGATCGCGCGCTCTCCACCACGCTCGCCTCGGCGCGCGAGTACAAGAAGCAGCTGCAGCACATCGTCGAGGGCTCGACCGACGCGATCGCCCAGGTGCAGGAAGGGATCATCGTCGACGCCAACCCGGCCTGGCTCGCGCTGTTCGGCTATTCCAATGCCGAGGAGGTGGTCGGCACGCCGCTGATGGACGCTTTCGATCCCGACGACCATGCCGCGATCAAGGGCGCGCTGGTCGCCTGCATGCAGGGCAAGTGGTCCGGCCACACGCTGCACGCCTCGGCGCTGGTCGTCAGCGGCCACACGCCCTCGCTCGAGTTCCAGCTGGTGCGCGCGGAGTTCGACGGCGAGCCCTGCGTGCAGGTGGTGGTGCCGGCGCGGGTCAGCGATGCCGGCGAGTACCAGCGCAAGCTCGAGGACGCGATGCAGAGCGACCCGGCGACCGGGTTCATGCACCGCCGCTATTTCATCGACAAGCTGCGCGAGCGGCTCGCGCAGCCCGCCAAGGGCGGCGTGCGCTGCCTCGCCTACGTGGAAGCCGACAAGTACGAGGCGGTCCACGAGGAACTCGGCGTGCTGGCCGGCGAGGACTTCCTGACCGACTTCGCGCGCCTGCTGAAGGAGCAGCTCCAGCCCGGCGACCTCGCGGGCCGCTTCGGCGGCCACGGCTTCATGATGCTGATCGAGCGCGGCAACACCCAGGACGTCGAGGCCTGGGCCGAGCACGTCGTGCACAAGGTCGCGACCGAGGTGTTCCAGGCCGGGCCCAAGTCCCTGTCCACGACCTGCACGGTCGGCCTCGGGCCGGTGCCGCCCGAGGTGCTGTCGCCGGAGGGCCCTGCGAACGACGCCTGGCGGGCGCACCGACAGGGCCGCGAGCTCGGCGGCAACCGGGTGCAGCTGCTGGAGCACACCGGCATGCTGTTGCGGCTGCAGGACCAGGACCGGGTCTGGGTGCAGCAGATCCGGGCGGCGCTCACCGAGAACCGCTTCCGGCTGGTCCAGCAGCCGATCGCGAGCCTGGTCGGCGAGGACCTCGGCATGTTCGACGTGCTGGTGCGCATGCTGGACGACAAGGGCCAGGAAGTCCTGCCGTCGGCGTTCATGCCGGCCGCCGAGCGCAACGACCTGATGAAGAGCATCGACCGCTGGGTCATCGGCGCGGCGATGGCGTTCTGCGCCGCGCGCAAGCCCGGCGCCCTGTTCGTGCGCCTGTCACAGGACACGCTGGCCGACCCGACGCTGCCGGCCTGGCTCGCCAGCCAGCTCAAGACCACGCGCATCGAGGCCGCACGCGTCGTGTTCCAGGTGCGCGAGGAGGCGGTGGCGCAGCAGCTCAAGGAAGCGGTCGCGCTGCACCAGGCGCTGCGGCAGCGCGGCTTCCGCTTCGCGGTCGAGGGATTCGGGCTCGGTCGCGACACCGAGCGGCTGCTCGGCCACCTGAAGCCCGACTTCGTGAAGATCCACGGTGCCCTGATGCAGGGCCTGTCGGCGGACCAGGACAAGCAGGCGCGCGTGAAGACGCTGGTCGAGCTGGCGCGCGAATGCAAGGCGGTCACCATCGGCGAGCGCGTGCAGGATGCGAACACGATGGCCGTGCTGTGGCAGCTCGGCGTCGAGTTCATCCAGGGCTATTTCGTCAATGCACCCGAGGAAGTGGTCATCGGCTGAG
>CAZYPM010000040.1:0-13649 GCA_964649205.1 uncultured Steroidobacteraceae bacterium | reverse complement strand
CGGGAAGTTGAAGGGCGTGATGCCGGCGCAGACTCCGACCGGCTGGCGCAGCGACCAGCTGTCGATGCCGCCGCCCACGGAGTCGCTGTACTCGCCCTTCAGCAGCTGCGGGATGCCGCAGGCGAACTCGACGATTTCCATGCCGCGCGTCACCTCGCCGCGCGCGTCCGAGAGCACCTTGCCGTGCTCGCGCGTCAGGATGGAGGCGATCTCCTCGGCGTGCTGCTCGACCAGGTCGCGGAAGCGGAACAGCACGCGCGCCCGGCGCAGCGGCGGAATCGCGGACCAGCCGGGCAGGGCCTCGCGCGCGGAGGCGATGGCGGCGCGCGTCTCCTCGGCGGTTGCGAGCGCGACGGTCGTGGTCGCGACGCCGAGGGCGGGGTTGTACACCGGCAGGCTGCGGCCGGAGCGACCCGCGACCGGACGCCCGCCGACGTAATGGCCGATCTGCTGTTGCTTGCCGGTCATGGTCACCGTCCGCTGCGACGATCGAAGCGGTGCTCGAAGGCGAGCTCGGGCACGCCGCTGCCGTCATCCGGCGTCGTCACCAGGCGGATTGTGGCCTGATCGGACTCCAGTGTCACATGCGCGAATCCCCACAGCAGCCCGCCGGCCCAGATGCTCCGGAATTGCGGGTTGGCGGCCAGCTGATGCCGGGCGAACGCCGTGTTGAGCGGGCGCTGCTTGCCCGCCGCGCCCGAGACCACGTGTGCCAGCGGCTTGCGGCCTTGCGCCTCCGGCACCTCGCGGCAGTCGTCGGTGTGCAGCTCGAGCGTGTGTTCGTGGCCCGCGAGATAGAGGTCCGCGTGGCGGCACAGCGCCGGCAGGATGAGTCCGCGCAGGGCCCGGGCCTGCTGGAACTTGCTGCCGGCCGACGACCACAGCGGGTGGTGCCCGATCACGACTTTCCAGCGCGCCGGCGAGTCCGCGAGGTTCTGCTCGAGCCAGGCGACCATCGCGCGCTCATCCTCGGTCTGCGGCAGCGACCAGGGGGAGGGCGGATCCACTTCCTCGGTGTGCAGCTCGCTGCCGTCATCCGCGAGCTCGTCCTCCAGCACCGTCACCCCCGCCAGCAGCACGTGGGTGTCGAGCACGAAGACCTCGAGGTCGCGCGGGTCGCCGGTAGGCGCCACCTTGTAGCGGATGCCGTCCATGTAGAACGGCCGCGTCGTCTCGTGGTAGCGGACCTGCGCCATCGCGCCCTCGCGCGAGGTGCGCCAGTCGTGGTTGCCGAGCGTCACGTAGATGCGGAACTCGTCGGCGAAGGCGGCGAGCGGCGCGTACGGTTCGTGGAAGATCTTGCGGAAACGCTCGCTGTCGTCGCGCCCGTCGGCGCCGGCGGTCGCCCCGTCGGGGTAGATATTGTCACCGAGCATCACCGCGAATTCGCAGCCGACGCCGGCCCCGCAGTATTGGCGCATGGCGTTGGCGACTGCGGCCTGGCCGCTGGCGGCGATCCAGCTTCCGGTCCGTGGCACGCGGTATGCGGGCGGCGGCTTGAACTCCGCCGGCGGGCGCTTGTCGTCCAGCCAGTCGAGGCGCTCGGCCTCGACGAAGGCCTCGTAGGTCTGCGGTCCGGGCTCGTCCTCCGGGTCCAGGTAGTCATAGTGATAGCCACTGTCGCCGAACGCCAGGAACTCGATCGTGCGCGGCTGCTGCGCGCAGGCCGCGATCGTGAGCGCGAGCAGGACGGGCAGGATGCGCCGGGTCATGAGTACTTCTCCTTCAGCAGCCGCTCCACGTCCGCGCGGCTGCGCCGGATGACGCCCTCGGCCTCGAGCTTGAGGCTGGTCACGGCGGCCGACCAGCGGATGGCCTCGTCCGGCGGAGCGGAGAGCCGCTTCGATGCGTACGACCCGACGCAGGTGTCGCCGCGGCCGCTGCGACCGCGCAGCGCGACGGGATGGAAACCGGCCTCGAAGAACTGCCCTTCCGCGAGCACCAGCAGCCCGTCCCTGTGCGTCAGCACGATTTCCCGCGGCCCGAGCGCCGCGAGCCGGCGCGCCGCCTCGCGGATGTCGGCGGTGCCGGTCAGGAACTCGGCCTCCACGGCGTCGGTCTTCAGGATGTCCACCAGGCCGAGCACTGCCTCGCGTTCCGGCCAGGCTTCGTAGCGCAGGCGGCCTTGTGCCGTGACGACGCGGACATAGCCCTGCACGTCGAGCGCCAGCCGCTGTGCGCGCGACTTCAGCAGGCGCACGACGGGGAGCGGCACCTCGCCGCGGATCGAGGCGGTGACCAGGAAAGTGTGCGCCGTGAGCCCTTCGACATGCTGCGCGCCGATCGGGTCGGCGACGCCCGCGACGGTGAGGATGCGCTCGTCCACGTTGTCGGTCGGGTACTCGAGCCGCATCAGCGTCGAGGACGGCGAATCATGCGCAAAAACCGCGATGCCCGCCTCGGTGAGCAGGCGCGTCACGCCCGCGTCCGCCGCCGCGCGCCGGGTCACGGCCGCCACGCGCACGCCGGCGAGCGCAGCGGCATGGGCAGCGTAGTTGTAGCCGCCGCCGTCCACCTGGCGCGTGCCCGCGCGCGTGACGATCGTGTCCTTGGTGTAGTTGCCGACCGTGACGAAATCGTAATGGCTCATTCGCGCAGCCTCACGCGCCACAGGCTGGCCGCCAGCAGCATCGAGAATGCCGATGACCCGATCCAGAACCAGATCGCCGGCCCGAAATCGTAGCTGCGCACGCCGTCCACGACCTGCATGCCGGATTCGATCAGCGCACCGCTGATGTTCTCCTGCACCGCGGCGCCGATGTAGCTGAACACGCCGATGAAGCCCATGGCGGCGCCTGCCACCTTCTTCGGCGCGATGTCCACGGCGAACAAGCCGCCGAGCGAGGTCACCAGGCCATTCAGCCCGACGCCGAACAGCACGAAGGCGACCAGCAGCACCCAATGTTCGCGCGGCCCGAAGAAGATGAGCGCGAGGCCGAGCAGTTCCACCACCGCGAACAGGAAGTTCGCCGGCGGGCGGCGGGCGGAGAACAGCTTGTCCGACAGGTACCCGAACAGCAGGCAGCCGCCGATGCCGGCGATCGTGTTGGCGGCCATGAACAGGCTGGCATCGGCGAGCCCGTAGCCGCGGTCTTCCTGCAGGTAGAGGATGCCCCAGCTCGAAATGGCATAACGGGTGACGTACATGGTCGAGCTGGCGAGCGCCAGCACCCAGATCGCCGGGATCTTCAGGATCGAGAACTGCACCGTGAGCACGCTGGCCTGCGGCGGCGCCTCGAGCGCGAGGTGATCATTCTTCCAGTCGGCGACCGTGGGCAGCCCGAGCGTAGGCGGGCGGTCCTGCATCAGCAGGTAGATGCCGATGCCGGCGGCGATGCAGATGAGCCCCGGGATCCAGAAACCGGCCTGCCAGCCGAGCCAGGCGACGAACAGCGCGACGCCGTAATAGGTCATGCCTTCGCCCATCGAGTGCGCGGTGCTCCAGATGCCGTAGAAGCGGCCACGCTCGCGATTGCTGAACCAGGAGGCCAGCGACACGACGCCGGCCGGCGCCCCGAAGCCCTGGAACCAGCCGTTCAGCGCCCACAGCGCGACCGAGAGCCAGAGGATCGTGGAGAAGCCCATGCCGATGTTGACCAGCGCGGAGGCGATGACGCCGGTCGCGAAGAACAGCTTCATGTTCGCGTGGTCGGCGAGGAAGCCGTTCACCAGCTTGCCGAGCGCGTAGGCGTAGAACAGCGCGGAACCGATCAGGCCGAGGTCCTGCGGCGAAAAAATGCCCTCGTCGATCAGCGGCTTCTTGACCACCGACAAGGCGAGGCGGCAGGTGTAGGCAAAGGCGTAGCCGATGGTGATCGCGACGAGGACGCGGAAGCGGTGCCGCCGGTACAGTGTGTCCACCTGTCCGCGGTCGGTGATCGCGACGGCCGCCGGTCCGGCCGCGAATGCCGCGAAGAAGGATTTCATGCCGGGGCCGGAATTCCGGCCCGGAAGGGTTGAAACAGAATTTCCATCTTGGGTAAACTTAGAACATATATTTCATTTCGTCCATACCGCCGGCGGTGCCGGCCGGATCCGGGACCTGCGCCCGGGACAGGGGTCTTCTCGATGCCGATGAAAGCCTGCTTGCCCATCGTCCTTGCACTGCTTGCCGGGTGCGCCGCCCAGTCCGGCGGATCGGTCTTCACCGCCGCGACAGTAACCGCGGTGCCGGCCGTCGAGACGGAACCAACCGTGCAGGACGGCGCCAATGGCGTCGCCGTCTGGATCCATCCGACCGACCCAGCGCGGAGCCTCGTGCTCGGTGCCGGCGGCACCGGCGGCCTCGAAGTGTACGGTCTCGACGGCCAGCGCAGGCAGCGGATTGACGATCTGGAGGCCGCCCACGTCAACGTCCGCTACGGCTTCGACGCGGGCCGCGGTCCGGAGGCGCTGGTGCTGGTCTACGAGCCGCGCCTGTCGGCGCTCGTCGGCTTTGTCGTCGGGTCCGGCGGGACGCTGGAGCGCCTGCCGGGGGCGCCGATCGCGGCCGATGACGAACTGACGGGACTCTGCAGTTTCCGCAGCCCGGTCACGGGGCGGACCTATGCGCTCGGCATGACGGACGGCGGTCAGCTGCTGCAGTGGGAGCTGTTTGCGGCCGCTGGAGCGTTGCAGGGCCGGCTGGTGCGCAGCGTCGCGCTCGGCAAGGGCGTCGAATACTGCGTCGTCGACGACGCCACCGCGACGATGTATTACGGCGACGAGGCGCTTGGCGTGATGAGCCTGCCGATCGAGCCGGAGTCCGAACCGGCGCGCCGCATCGTCGACCTCGCCGAGCCGCGCGGTGCGCTCGCGGAGGAGGTCAAGGGACTCGCACTCGCGACATTTCCCGATGGCAGCGGGCGGCTCGTGGTCGCGGATGTCACGGCCGAGCGGTTCGCGGTGTATGCGCTGGACGGCAGGCTGGAAGGACGGTTCCAGATCGGCGCGAACGCGGGCATCGACGCGGTCGGGGAAGTGGAAGGCATTGCGCTCGCGACCGTCGCGCTCGGCGGGCAGTTTCCCGAGGGCCTGTTCGCGGCCGCGGACCAGGACAACGACGGCGCGGCGAGCAACTTCAAGCTGGTGAGCTGGCGCACGATCCGCGCCAGCCTGGGACTGGGCGCGGGCGCGGCGCGGGACCCGCGCGCAGCCGCCGCGACCTCCGCCCGGCTGGTGAAACCAGCGCTCGAGACTCCGCCCGTGGAGACCTGGGGCGATGCGGCCGACGATCCGGCGATCTGGGTCCATCCTGCGGATCCGGCCCTGAGCGTCGTCATCGGCACCGACAAGAACCTCGGGCTCTATGTCTACGACCTCGAAGGCCGCTTGCTGCAGACGGTGGCGGACGGCCGCATGAACAACGTCGACCTGCGCGACGGCTTCCTGGTGGACGGCGAGGCGCGTACGCTGGTGGCGGCGAGCAACCGCACGCACAAGAGCATCTCGCTCTATTACCTCGACCACGGGACGCGACGTCTCGCGGCGGCGGGCGAGATCCCCACCGGCTTCGCGGATCCCTACGGACTGTGCATGTACGCCTCCGCGACCGGCGGCCACTACGTCTTCGTCAACGATTCCGGTGACGGGCGCGTGCGCCAGTGGCGGATCACGGCCGGGAATGGCCGTGCAGGCGGCGAGCTGTTGCGCGAATTCGTGGTCGGCTCGCAGGCGGAAGGCTGCGCGGCGGACGACGAAACCGGCGATCTCTACGTGGCCGAGGAGGACGGCGGATTCTGGAAATATTCCGCGCAGCCGGATGGCGGCGACGCGCGGCGCGAGATCGACCGCACCGGCGGCGCCAACGGTCTCGAAGCCGACATCGAAGGCGTTGCGATCTGGTACGGGCAGGGCGGGGGCGGCTACGTCGTGCTCTCGAACCAGGGCGCCGACAATTACGCCGTGTACCGGCGCGAGGGCGACAATGCGTTCGTCGGCCTGTTCCACGTCGTGGCCGACCCGGCGAGCGGGATCGACGGCGTGTCCGAGACCGACGGCCTGGACGTGACCAGCGCGCCGCTGGGCGCGCGCTTCCCGCGCGGGCTGCTGGTGCTCCAGGACGGGCGCAACCTGGCGCCGCGCGAGCGGCAGAACTTCAAGTACGTGTCCTGGGAGGACGTCGCGGCCGCGCTCGGCCTCGACTGACGCTCAGGCAGGCAGTCCGAGCCGCGCGCGCCGCTCGCGCTCGCGCGGATCGATCTTCGAGCGCCAGCTCGAGGCGCCGTTCGCCAGCTCGGCGGGAGTCAGCGCCACCGGGGCAAAGGCGCGGTCGCCGCGCAGGTCGCGCAGCGTGAAGGTCACGCGCGGTTCCGGGTCCCAGGCGAAGTCCAGCAGGCCGAAGTTCACCGTGCGGAAGTAGGGCTGGCGGATGCGCAGCTCCGGGTCTTCGTCCAGGAACGAGGTGCCGGTGTGCTGGGCAAGCGGCGAGCTGACGAAGTCGTAGAGGTCGTAGCCGCCGCGCTCCGACCAGGGAATGCAGTTGACCTCGCCGAAGTGCGTGTCGCCCGACAGCAGGAACACGCCGCCGATGCCGGCGTCGCGAATGAAGTCGAAGAGTGCGTTGCGTTCGGTCAGGAAGGCGGCCCAGGTGTCGCCGTCCGGCCCGTCCTCGGAGGACCAGCCGCTGCCGTGCACCAGCACCTTGAACGGCGCGCGGCTGGCGGCGAGCGACTCGCGCAGCCAGGCGTTCTGGCGGACGCCGAGCATTTCCTTGCCAGGCCCGTCGGGATCGCCGTTCGGGCTGCGGTAGTAGCGACCGTCGAGGAAGAAGAAATCCACCCCGCCGTAGGCGTACGGGAAGAAGACGCCCGGGCAGTCCGGCAGCCCGAACGAGGGGTTGGCCCAGTAGTTGCGGAAGGCCGCGAGCGATGCCTCGCGGATCGGGTTGCTACGGTCGGAATTATTGATGCCGAAATCGTGGTCGTCCCAGATCGCAAGCTGCGGCACGCTGCGCAGCAGCGGCTGGCAGGACGCGATGGCGCGCTGGCGCCGGTAATCCTCGGCCATCACCCAGGCCGAGCCCGTGTCCGCGTAGATGTTGTCGCCCAGCCAGAAGAAGAGATCCGGCTGCGCGGCTGCGACGGCATGGAAGACCGGCTGCTCGGAATCAAGCTGGTGGCGCGCGCAGGACCCGAAGGCGACGCGGAAGGGCGCCTGCCCCGCCGGCGCCGTGCGCGTCCAGGCCGGCGTGGGGCGGTACCGGTCCGGGACGCCGTCCACGCGGACGCGATAGTAATAGCGGGTCGCGGGTTCGAGCCCGTCGATGCGGATGCGCGCCGTGTAGTCTGATGCCGCCGTAGCGAGCACGGGCGCGCTGCGCGCGGGCGAGGCGAGCTCCGGGTCCGCTCCGTACTCCACCTCGAGCTCGAATTCTCCGCTCGCGCGGCCCCAGAGCGTGATCGATTCCGGCGTGGCAGCGCCCACCATCGGGCCTTCCATCAGGCGCGGATAGCCGGGCGCCGCGGCGAGCGCGCGCAGCGGCCGCCATGCCGCCGCCGCGAGCGCCGAGCCCAGCAATCCGCGGCGCAGTCGGCTGACCGGCCCGCGCATCAGTGCAGCGCCGCGTAGCGGCTCAGGTTCCGGTAGCCGAGCGCCGCGTACTCCGCCGACGGCGCGACGCTTGGGTCCTGTTCCGCCTCGACCACCAGCCAGCCCCGGTAGCGGGCCCGCGCGAGCGGGGCGAGGACGGCGGCATAGTCGACGCAGCCGTCGCCCGGCACGGTGAACACGCCGTCCAGCACCGCGTCGAGGAAGCTGCAGTCCCGGTTGAGGCACCGCGCCAGCACGGATGCGCGCACGTCCTTGCAGTGCAGGTGCACGATGCGTCCGGCATGCTCGTTCGCGCAGCGCACGGGGTCTGCGCCGGCGAAGGTCAGGTGGCCGGTGTCGAGCAGCAGTCCGACCCGCGCGTCGCAGGCTTCCATCAGGCGGTTCACTTCGTCCCCGGTCTGCACCACCGTGCCCATGTGGTGATGATAGGCGAGGGCG
This sequence comes from uncultured Steroidobacteraceae bacterium, assembly GCA_964649205.1. Lineage (GTDB taxonomy): Bacteria > Pseudomonadota > Gammaproteobacteria > Steroidobacterales > Steroidobacteraceae > SCUD01. Next base: position 5,681 of record CAZYPM010000040.1, on the reverse strand, counting down.
AGGCCCGCGTCCGCGAGCCGCGCGCCCAGCTCCTGCAGCCTGGCGGCAAAGCGCGGCCAGTCCGCCGGCGCCAGCACCGGCCGCTGCGACAGGCGGGCGCGGCGGTCTCCATGGATGCAGCCGGTGGTTTCCGCGACCACCACGACTTCGCAGCCGAGCGCCGACAGCAGTTCGCGGTGCGGGCGCATCGCCGCGAATTCCGCCGCGGCATCGCGCGCGAGCAGGTTTGCGCTGTACCAGCCGGACACCAGCGCGAGTCCGTGCGGCGCGAGCGCCGCTCGCAGCTCCGGCGCCGTGCGCGGGAACTTGCAGCCGAGCTCGACGCCGTCGTAGCCGGCGGCGCGCGCTTCGGCGAGGCAGGTCTCGAGCGGTGTCTCGCCGCCGACCTCGGGCAGGTCGTCGATGGTCCAGGTGAGCGGGTTGATGCCGATACGGACGTTCACGGCTCGTCGTGCCCGGTGGCCTTGCGCCAGGCCGCATGCGCGGCGCGCACGCGCGGATCCGCAGACACGGCCGCGACCGGCACGTTCCACCAGGCGCCGCCCGCAGTGGTCGAGGCCTCGGGGTCCGTCTCGATGACGATCACGGTCGTGCGCTGCGCGCCCCGGGCCGCGGCCACCGCGGCTTCGAGCGCGGCGATGTCGCCGGCCTGCACGGCCAGGGCGCCGAGCGCGCGCGCGTGGGCGACGAAATCCACCGCGCTCGCGGCGGGCGCCGCGGGGAAGGATTCGCCGAACAGGTTGTTGTGCTCCGCGCCCGCCGTTGCGCGTTGCAGGCGGTGGATGCAGCCGAAGCCGCGGTTGTCGAGCACGACGATGACGAGCGGATGGCCGGCCGCGACCGAGGTCGCGATCTCGGAATTCATCATCAGGTAGCTGCCATCGCCCACGAGGACGGCGACCACGCGCGCCGGAGTCGCCATCTTCACGCCGAGGCCGCCCGCGATCTCGTAGCCCATGCAGGAATACCCGTACTCGACGTGGTAACTCCCGGGCCCGGCGGCGCGCCAGAGCTTGTGCAGCTCGCCGGGCAGGCCGCCGGCGGCGCAGACGACCGTGCCCCCGGCGCCCAACGCGCGGTTCACGGCGCCCAGCACCTGTGCGTCGCTGGGCAGTCCGGTCCCCGGCCTGGTCGCGGCTTCCACGGCGCGGTTCCACTCGTCGATCAGCGTGCGGCTGCGTTCCGTCCAGGACCGCTCCGCCGACCAACCCTCGAGAGCGCTGCGGAGTTCCTCGAAAGTCGCCGCGAGATCGCCGCGCAGGGGCAACGCGCCGCGCTTGATCGCGTCGTGGCGCGCGACATTGACCGAAATCAGGCGCGCGTCGAGATCGTGAACCAGCTTGCCGGAGCCGGTGGTGAAATCGGCGAGGCGCGTGCCGAGCGCCAGCACCAGGTCCGATTCGGCGAGCAGGGCATTGGCGGCGGCGGCGCCGGTCACGCCGATGGCGCCCGCGTTGCAGGGGTGGTTCCAGGCGAGCGCGCCCTTGCCGGCCTGCGTCTCGGCGACCGGGACACCGTGGCTGGACGCGAAATCCGCCAGGGTGCCCGCGAAGGAATCGGAATAATGGACCCCGCCACCGGCAATGATGAACGGACGGCGCGAGGCCCTGATGCGCCGCACCGCCCGCTCCAGGCCGGCGCGATCCGGGCGCGGCCGCTCGATCTCCCGCAGCTGCGGCTCGAAGAACGCCGCCGGACAGTCGAAGGCCTCCGCCTGCACGTCCTGCGGCAGCGCGAGGGTCGCGGGTCCGCAGTCCGCCGGGTCGAGCAGCACCGACAACGCCTGCGGCAGCGACGCCAGCAACTGCTCCGGGCGCTGGATGCGGTCGAAGAAGCGCGACACCGGCCGCAGGCAGTCGTTGGCCGTCACCAGGGGCTCGCCGAAGTCCTCGACCTGCTGCAGCACCGGATCCGGAGCGCGGCTCGCGAACGTGTCGCCGGGCAGCAGCAGCACGGGGAGCCGGTTGACGTGCGCAACCGCCGCCGCCGTGACCAGGTTGGTGGCGCCGGGACCGATCGAGGTGGTGCAGGCCATGATGCGCCGCCGGCGCATGGCCTTGGCGAACGCGACGGCGGCGTGCGCCATCGCCTGTTCGTTGTGCGCGCGCAGCGTCGGCAGCGTGTCGCGCATGCCGGCGAGCGCCTCGCCGATTCCTGCGACGTTGCCGTGGCCGAAGATCGCGAACACGCCGTGGAACAGCGGGACTTCGCGTCCGTCCACGCGGATGCGCTGCGCCGCGAGGTAGCGCAGCAGCGCCTGCGCCATGGTCAGCCGTATCGTCTTCATCCTGTCCTCACGCCGCCGCGGCGGCCGGCCGCAGCTGCCGCCAGGCATCGATGACCCGCGCGTAGCCCGCCGCCACGCGCGCGACCGCCGTCGCGTCGTCGATCTGGCCGGCCAGCCAGTCGCGCGCCGGCTGGCCGAAAATGGTGCGCCCGATCGCGAAGCCGCGGCAGACGGCATGCCGCGCCGCGATCTCGAACGACTGCGTCACCTGCTCCTCGCTGGCGTCGAGGCCGAGCAGCAATGCGCCCCGGCAGGCGGGATCGTGCGCCGCGACCAGCTGGCCGATCTCGCGCCAGGCATCGGCGGCCTGCGCTTCGATCTTCCACCAGGCCGGGCGGATGCCGAGATGGTAGAAACGGCGCAGCACCGCGGGCGTCGTCCCCGCGTCCGTCGCGCGCCCGGGACCTGAACAGATCACCTCGATCAAGAGCTCGCGTTCGAGCGCGTCGGCGGCTGCGGCCAGCGTCACGAGCTGCGCCTCCTGCGCCAGGCGCAACTCGATCGGGTCCGCCGGGTGGTAACTCACCAGGCACTTGACCACGTGCTGGCGCGGCCAGGCGAGCAGCTCGATGCCGATGTCGCCGCGCGGCTCGAACTCGAGCGGGCGCGATCCCGGCACCTCGACCGGCCGGCCGACCCAGCATGCGCCGCGGCCGATCCGCGCCAGCGCCCGGCTGCCGTGGCGATCGTCGACGATCGCGCCCAGGCGCGCGCCGCCGCCATGCTGCGCGGCGGTCGCGAGCACGGCCTGGGCGACCAGTTCCTTGAAATCGGCGATGCGCGCGTAAGGCGCTCCTGCCGCGGCCGCCATCTGCTCGAACTGGCGGCGGTGGTCGAAGGCGAGAATGCAGAGGTCGCCCGGCTCGCGCCGCGCGGTCGCCGCCTTGTGCAGGCGGGCGATACGCTCGTCCTGATCGGGCCGCACCGGCGCCAGCGCGCGCGACAGGAACTCGTCGAGCTCGGCGCGCGTGGGCATCGCCGGCGTGCAGCCGTGGCGCGACACGACCAGCGCGCCCGCCGCGTTGCCGCGGCGCGCGCATTGCGCCGCCGGCAGGCCGGCGATCCAGCCGCTCAGGTACCCGGCGAGGAAGGCGTCGCCGGCGCCCAGCGAGTTGACCACTTCGACCGGGAAGCCGGCAACGACCAGTCCCTGCGCGAGATCCGGCGGGATCGCGCCCTCGAAGACCACGCAGCCCTCGACGCCGCGCTTCATGACGATGGCGGCCGGCGTGAGCGCGCGGATGCCTGCGAGCGCCGCCTGCAGCGAGTCGCCGCCGCCCGCCACGAGAATTTCCTCCTCGGTGCCGACCACCAGGTCGCACTGCGGCAGGAACTCCTGCAGGTGGCGGGTCGCCTCGGGCGCGGTCCCTGCGCGTGCCGCGCCGGCGCCATGACCCGCGCGGCCCCAGAGCACGGGGCGATAGTCGATGTCGAGCACGATGCGCGCGCCGGCTGCCTTTGCGACCGCGATCGCGCGGCGCGCCACTTCGCGCACGCCGTCGGTGGACAGGTGCGTGCCGGTGATGGCCAGTGCGCGGGTCGAGCCGACCGGGGCGGCGTCCACGTCCGCGGGCTCGAGGCCCATGTCGGCGCAGTTCTCGCGGAAGAAGATGTGCGGGAAGTTCCGGGCATCCTCGATCCCGAGCAGCACCAGACCGGTCAGGCGCGCGGGATCGGTGCGCACGCCGCCGACGTCCACGCCCTCGGCCGCGAGCGTCTCGCGCACGAAGCGGCCCATGTGCTCGTCGCCCACGCGCGTGAGCATCGCCACCCGCAGCCCCAGCCGCGCGAGCCCCACCGCGACGTTGCCGGAGGACCCGCCCAGGTATTTCGCGAACAGCTGTGCGTCCTCGAGCCGCGTGCCGCGCTGCAGGCCATAGAGGTCGACGGCCGCCCGGCCCAGGCAGACGACGTCGAAGCGCGCGGTCATGCGGGCTTCTTGGCGCCGCGCGCGGACGCCGGCGCCAGTTCCCAGAACTTCGCGCCGCGCTCCATGGTCCAGGCGTGCTCCGGCGTGAAGTCGGGAACGGTGTACGGATTCCCCGGCAGGTGGCGGATGACCCAGGAGTAATACATGCCGTAGCCCGGCGCCGCGCACTGCGCGTGGTCGTGCCCCGGCAGGATGCGGACCGTGTCGTACTGGCGGACCTTGAAGACCTGCTCGCCGAGTTCCGCATGGCCGAAACCCTGCGGATGCGTGAAACGGTAGTGGTAGATCTCCGGCTGGGCGTGGTGATGCGGCGGATAGCTGGACCAGCCGCCCGGCAACGTCAGGACCTCGCCCAGCACCAGCTGCGACTCCGGCGGCGAGTTCCGGCCATCGAATATCGTGCGCACGATGCGCAGGCAGCGGCCGCCCACCTGGCCTTCACCGCGCCTTTCGTCCGCAGTATCCCCCGGCCGGAACCAGCGCGGCGCAAACTGCGCCGCGTTGTCACAGGCATAGACGGTGAACTCCGTGTCGGCGGCGCACTCGAGCTCGAGCCGCGTGCCGGAGGGCGCGTGCAGACAGGAGGGAGACTCGTCGAACAGCGACGCGCGCTGCATCTCGAAGCGCATGTCGCCGAGCCGGCCGGCGGCGCGCCCGGACATCAGCAGCCACGCTGTCTCGCCCGCGGCGACCGTCGCATGGCGCTCGCCGGCTGCGAGCTTCAGCACCCCCATGGAGATGCCGCTGTCGTCGCCGGGCCCGCCCGCGGTGGTGACCGGCGTGTAGCCCCGGCGGAATCCCGCGCGATGATCGGTGATGAAGGCGCCCATGTGCTCCGCTCCCCTGCGCTCAGACGCGCGTCCAGGCCCCGCTCTCGTGCGACCGCTCCATCGCCTCCATCACCAGCTGCACGCGCAGGCCGACCTCGAAACCCGGCAGCGCCGGCCGCTGTTCGGCGATCGCGCGGATCAGGTCGCGCGCCTCGATCACCTTGAGATCATTGATCCCGAGGCCATGTCCGGGCGCCGGGCAGAACCAGCGGTAATCAGGATGCTCGGGCCCGGCGAGGATGGTGCGGAAGCCGCGCCGGCCCGCGCGATCGGAGGCGGCATAGAGACGCAGTTCGTTCATCCGCTCCTGGTCGAAGGCGATGCTGCCCCTGGTGCCGAACACCGTGAACGCGAGGCCGCACTTGAAGCCGGTCGCCACCCGGCTGATGGCGAAGCTGCCGCCGGCACCCGAGGTGAAGCGCACCAGCGCGTTCGCAATGTCCTCGTTCTCGACCGGGCGCAGCATCGCAGTCGCGGGGTCGCGCCGTTCGCGGTGCACGGTCTCCAGCCGTGCGGTGACGGCCTCGATCGGCCCGAGCAGCACCTCGGCCATGTCGATCAGGTGCGAACCGAGGTCGGCGAGCGCGCCGGCGCCCGCGAGCCTGCGCTGGCAGCGCCAGCTCCAGGGCACGGC
>CAZYPM010000039.1:0-13694 GCA_964649205.1 uncultured Steroidobacteraceae bacterium | reverse complement strand
GATGCACATCAGCAGCAGGATCACGTTCTTGCGGTTGATGAAGATGCCCGCGACGGCGATGGCGAACAGCACACCCGCCAGCAGCAGGTAATGGGTCAGGCCGATCATGGCTCGCGCTCCACCGGGATCTTCACGATGCGCACGCGGTCCTGCGGACGCGTGGCGACCTGCCGCGCGACGTCCTGCACCTTGAGGCCCGGGCGATGGCGCATGGTCAGCGCGATGGCGGCCACGATCGCGATCAGCAGCACCATGGCCGCCAGCTGGAACGGCCACAGGTACTCGGTATAGAGCACGGCGCCGATCGCGGCGGTGTTGCTGTAGCCCTCGGGCAGCGGCGCGGTCGCGCCCGGCAGCTCGAGGCCGAGGCGGCGCACCCACAGCACGTACCAGAGCTCGACCACCATGATCAGCGCGATCACGGCGCCCAGCGGGGCGTTGCGCGCGAAGCCCTCGCGCAGCTGCTCGATGTTGATGTCGAGCATCATCACCACGAACAGGAACAGCACCATGACCGCCCCGACGTAGACCAGCACCAGCACGATCGCCAGGAACTCGGCCTCGATCAGCAGCCACAGCACCGCCGCGTTGAAGAAGCACAGCACCAGGAACAGCACCGAATGCACCGGGTTGCGCGCCAGGATCACCCCGAGTGCGGCGCCGGTGAGCACGGCGGAAAAGGTCCAGAACAGGATTTCGACGAGCATGGTGGCTAGCGGTAGCGCGCGTCGGCCGCCTTGTCGGCCGCGATCATCGGCTCGTACTTCTCGCCGATCGCGAGCAGCTTGTCCTTGGTCATGATGTTGTCGCCGCGCTTCTCCATGTGGTACTCGAGGATGCGGGTCTCGACGATGGCGTCGACCGGGCAGGCTTCCTCGCAGAAGCCGCAGTAGATGCACTTGAACAGGTCGATGTCGTAGCGCGTCGTGCGCCGCGTGCCGTCCGGGCCGACGTCGGACTCGATCGTGATCGCCTGCGCCGGGCAGACCGCCTCGCACAGCTTGCAGGCGATGCAGCGCTCCTGCCCGTTCGGATAGCGCCTGAGCGCGTGCAGCCCGCGGAAGCGCGGCGACACCGGCGTCTTCTCCTCCGGGTAGTGCACGGTGATCTTGCGCCGGAACAGGTTCCTGAGCGTCACCGAGAGCCCGACCAGCAGCTCCGACATGAATATCGTGCGGAATACGGAACGCAGGTTCTTCATGACCGCCTCATGCCGCCCACGGCCCGATGCGGAGCCACGCGAGCACGCCCTCGACCGCGATCCAGACCAGCGTCACCGGGATCAGCACCTTCCAGCCGAGGCGCATGATCTGGTCGTAGCGATAGCGGGGGAAGGTTGCGCGCACCCACAGGAACACGAACAGGAAGAAGCAGATCTTCAGGAACAGCCAGAAGAAGCTGCCCTGCGCGAGCAGGGAATCGTCCGGGAGGAAACCCTGGAACGGCGACAGCCAGCCGCCGAAGAACAGCACCGACGTGAGCGTGGAGATCAGGATCATGTTCGCGTACTCGGGCAGCGCGAACAGCGTCGCGAACGCCGCGCCCGAGTACTCGACGTGGAAACCCGCGACGATCTCCGATTCGCCCTCGGCCACGTCGAACGGCGCGCGGTTGGTCTCCGCGAGCCCGGAAATGAAGTACACGATGAACAGCGGGAACAGCCACAGCCAGTTCCAGCTGCCGAAGCCGCCGGCCTGCATGCGCACGATCTCGCCGAGGTTCAGGCTGCCCGCCGCCATCAGCACGCCGACCAGCGCGAAGCCCATCGCGATCTCGTAGGCGACCATCTGGGCCGCCGAGCGCATGGCCCCGAGGAAGGCGTACTTCGAGTTGCTGGCCCAGCCGGCCAGGATGATGCCGTAGATGCCGAGCGAGGTGAGCGACAGCACGTAGAGCAGGCCGGCGTCCACGTCCGCCAGCACGAACTCGGGCGAGAACGGGATCACCGCCCAGGTGGCGAGCGCCGGCACCAGCACGATCAGCGGCGCGAGCAGGAACAGGAAGCGCGACGACTTGCCGGGGACGATGATCTCCTTGAGCAGCAGCTTGATCACGTCCGCGAAGGGCTGCGCCCAGCCGCGCAGCAGGCGCAGGCCGAAGAAGGTCACGCGGTTCGGGCCGATGCGCAGCTGCATCCAGCCGATGACCTTGCGCTCCGCGAGCGTCAGGATCGCGACCGCGATGATGACGGTCATCATGACGATCACGATCTGGACCGTCACCTGCACGAAGTACGGCAGGGCGACCCACAGGCCGATGAGCGACTGCCACTGCGCTGCGATCCACTGCATGAGCCGGCCCGCCCCTAGCCGCCACCGGCGGCATGGCGCGCCGCGCGCGTCTGCTGCAGCGACGGCGATCGGCGCACGATCGCGTCCACGGCGTAGATCGGGACCTCCACCGTCGTCCCGCCCGGTTGCGCGCCGTCCGCGGCGCTGGCAGCGACGCGTCCGTCGTAGGCGACGCCCGCCGCGACGGCGCGAAGTTCCGCCAGCACCTCCGCGGAACTCTCCTGCGCGAAGCCCTCCAGGCCGAGCAGGTTGCCGAGCACGCGCAGGATCTTCCAGCCGGGTCGCGCTTCGCCCACGGGCTGGGCGCAGCCGCGGAATTCCTGCCAGCGTCCCTCGACGCTGACGTAGGTTCCCGAGGTTTCCGCGAAGGTGCCCATCGGCAGCAGCAGTTGCGCGAACTTCATGACCTCTGCGTCGGCGTACGGCGTGATCGCGATGACCTTCGGGCAGGCGGCGAGCCTGCCGGTGGCCGCGGTCAGCGCGATGTCGTGGGCGGGCTCGATGCCGCCCATCAGCACGCAGGCCGCAAGCTCGGCGCCCAGCATCCCGGCCAGGTCGAGTCCCGCAACCGGATCGGGCTGCGCGCCCGGCAGACGGTGCGGCAGCACGCCGGCGAGCGCGAGTCCTGCGGCGTTGGCGCCGTCCGGCAGGTAACCGAGTGTCGCACCGGTCGCCGCGGCCAGGCGCGACGCAGCGGCGCGCAGCGCCCCGTAGCGGGAATGGCGCATGGCGATGCCGCCCAGCACGATTGCGACGCGGCCCGCGCCGAGCAGATCACGGATCGCCTGCTGCCCGGCGGTCAGACCATTGCCCGTCGCCAGCGCCTCCAGTTGCGCGGGCAGCTCCGCGGCCGACACCACCAGCTGTGCCTGCACCGGGAAGTGGCTCTCTTGCTCCGCGGTGGCGAGGAAACCGACCTTGCAGCCGGCGAGCGCGGCCTTGCGGACCCGGTGCGCGAGGATCGGCGATTCGCTGCGAACGTGGCAGCCCACCAGCAGCAGTCCAGAGAGCGATTCCAGGTCGCGCAGGGCGAGCCCGAGGCCCGGGAACGGCGGATCCTGCCGCTGGCCCGAGAAATCCGCCTGCCGCAGGCGCGAGTCCACGTTGTGGCAGCCGAGGCCGCGCGCCAGGCGCTGCAGCAGGAAGCCCTCCTCCACTGTCGAGCCCGGCGCGGCCAGGAAGCCGATGCGTTCCGGCCCGGCGGCGCGTGCGGCGTCCTGCAGCATCGCGGCCGCGGCGGCGAGCGCGGCTTCCCAGGACAGCTCGCGCCACCGCCCTTCCGTGCGCATCATCGGCGCGCGCAGCCGGTCGGGGGCGTAGATCCCCTCGTAGGAGAAGCGGTCGCGGTCCGCGATCCAGGTCTCGTTGATGTCCTCGTTCGGGCGCGGCACGACGCGCAGCAGGCGCCCGCGCAGCACGTGGCCGTAGAGGTTGGTCCCCACCGGGTCGTGCGGCGAGACCAGCGCGTGCTCGGTCATTTCCCAGGACCGCGCGCGGTGGCGGAACGGCTTCGAGTTGAGCGCGCCCACCGGGCACAGGTCGATCACGTTGCCGGACAGCTCGTGGTCCACGCTGCGCTCGATCCAGGTGCCGATCTCCATGTTCTCGCCGCGGCCGGTCGCGCCCAGCTCCTGGATCCCGGCGATCTCGGCGGTGAAGCGCACGCAGCGCGTGCAGTGGATGCAGCGCGTCATGTCGGTCGAGATCAGCGGGCCGAGGTTCTTGTCCTTGACCACGCGCTTGCGCTCGTCGAAGCGCGAGTTCGCGCTGCCGAAGCCGAGCGCCAGGTCCTGCAGTTCGCACTCACCGCCCTGGTCGCAGATCGGGCAGTCGAGCGGGTGGTTGATCAGCAGGAACTCCATCGTCGCCTGCTGCGCGGCCCGGGCGCGCGCCGAGCGCGTGAACACCTTCATGCCCTCGGTCACGGGCGTGGCGCAGGCCGGCATCGGCTTCGGCGCCTTCTCGATCTCGACCAGGCACATGCGGCAGTTGGCGGCGATCGACAGCTTCTCGTGGTAGCAGAAGCGCGGCACGTAGATGCCGGCGGCGTCCGTCGCCTGGATCACCATCTGGCCCTTCGTCGCCTTCAGGGGCCGGCCGTCGACCTCGATGTTGAGCAGGTCTTCGCTCATGCGACTGCCTGCGCCGGGGCGTCGACGATGCTGCGCCCCCGGTTCTGCACCATGTACTCGAACTCGTGGCGGAAGTGGCGCAGGAAGCTCTGCACCGGCCAGGCCGCGGCGTCGCCGAGCGCGCAGATCGTGTGGCCCTCGATCTGGTTGGCGACCTGCACCAGCAGGTCGAGGTCGGCCATGCGGCCCTCGCCCGCCAGGATCCGCCGCAGCATGCGCGTGAGCCAGCCGGTGCCCTCGCGGCAGGGCGTGCACTGGCCGCAGGACTCGGCCATGTAGAAGCGCGACAGCCGCTCCAGCACGCGCACCATGCAGGTGGTCTCGTCCATCACGATGACCGCCGCCGAACCGACCGCCGAGCCCGCCTTGCGCAGCGCGTCGAAGTCCATCGTGCAGTCCATGATGATCGACGCCGGCAGCACCGGCACCGAGGAGCCGCCCGGGATCACGGCCTTCAGCCTGCGCCCGCCGCGCACGCCGCCCGCGATCTCGAGCAGCTCGCGGAACGGGATGCCCATGGGCAGCTCGTAGTTGCCGGGCTTCGCCACGTGGCCGGACACGGAGAAGATGTTGGTGCCGCCCGAGTTCGGCACGCCGAGTTCGGCAAACCACTTGGCGCCCTTGCGCATGATCGCGGGCACCGAGGCGAAGCTCTGCGTGTTGTTGATCGTCGTCGGCTTGCCGTACAGGCCGTAGTTCGCGGGGAACGGCGGCTTGAAGCGCGGCTTGCCGGTCTTGCCCTCCAGCGACTCGAGCAGCGCGGTCTCCTCGCCGCAGATGTAGGCGCCGGCGCCCGCCACCGCATGCAGGTCGAAGTCCACGCCCGAGCCCAGGATGTCGCGGCCGAGCAGGCCCGCCGCATAGGCCTCGGCGAGCGCGGCCTCGAAGCGCGGGAAGGGCTCGGCGAGGAACTCGCCGCGGACGTAGTTGTAGCCCACGGTCGCGCCCATGGCGTAGCCGCCGATCGCCATGCCCTCGATGACCGAGTGCGGGTTGTAGCGCAGGATGTCGCGGTCGTGGCAGGTGCCGGGCTCGCTCTCGTCCGAGTTGCAGACCACGTACTTCTGCCCGGGGGCGTTGCGCGGCATGAAGCTCCACTTCACGCCGGTCGGGAAGCCGGCGCCGCCGCGGCCCTTCAGGCCGGAGGCTTTGACCTCCTCGATGATCGCCTCGCGCGGCGTCTGCTCGCGCAGGATCTTCTCCCAGGCCTGGTAGCCGCCGAACTTGCGGTACACGTCCAAAGTCCAGCTCTGCGGATGCGAGAGCGGCTCGAACACGACCTGGTTCATGGGGCGCGCCACGGTCACTTCACCGAGTCCAGGACCTTGATCGCCGACTCCGGCGTCAGGTTCTCGTGGTACACGTGGTCCACCATCATCATCGGCGCGTTGTTGCAGGCGGCGAGGCACTCCTCCTCGCGCTTCAGGTAGAACTTGCCGTCCGGCGTGCTCTCGCCGGTCTTGATGCCGAGGTGCTTCTCGACCGCCTCGACGATGCGCTCCGCGCCGCACAGCATGCAGCTGATGTTGGTGCAGACCGAGACGTGCACGCGGCCGGCGGGTTTGGTCTCGAACATCGAGTAGAAGCTCGCGACCTCGTACACCTGGATCGGCGGCAGCCCGAGGTACTCAGCGACCGAATCCATGAGCCCGGTCGTGAGCCAGCCGTGATTCTGGTGCTGGGCGGCGCGCAGCGCCGCGAGCACCGCCGAGCGGCGGCGGTCCGGCGGGAACTTCGCGAGCCAGCGGTCGATCTCGCGGCGCGTTTCGTCGGTCAGCACGGCGGTGGCCACTGCATCGCTCACCGGTCGATCTCCCCGAACACGATGTCCATCGTGCCGATCACGGCGACCACGTCCGCCAGCATGTGGCCGCGCACCAGCTCGTCCATCGCCGACAGGTGCGCGAAGCCGGGCGCCCGGCACTTGACGCGGTAGGGCTTGTTGGCGCCGTCCGACACCAGCCACACGCCGAACTCGCCCTTGGGCGCCTCGACCGCGGCATAGGTCTCGCCCTCGGGCACGCAGTAGCCCTCGGTGAACAGCTTGAAGTGATGGATCAGCGATTCCATGTCGTCCTTCATCTCGCTGCGCTTCGGCGGCGTCACCTTGTGGTCGTCCAGCATGACCGGGCCGGGGTTGGCGGCCAGCCAGTCCACGCACTGGCGGACGATGCGGTTCGCCTGCCGCAGCTCCTCGACGCGGCACAGGTAGCGGTCGTAGCAGTCGCCATTGACGCCCACCGGCACGTCGAACTCGACGCGGTCATAGGCGGCGTAGGGCTGCTTGCGGCGCAGGTCCCATTCGACCCCCGAGCCGCGCAGCATCGGTCCCGTGCAGCCGAGCTGCAGCGCCCGCTCGGGCGACAGCACGCCGATGTTGACGGTGCGCTGCTTCCAGATGCGGTTCTCGGTCAGCAGCGTCTCGTACTCGTCCACGCAGGCCGGGAAGCGCTCGGTGAAGTCGCGGATGAAGTCGAGCATGGTGCCCGAGCGCGTCTCGTTCCTGCGCTTCGCGTCCCGCTCGCTGCGCCAGCGCGACGGCTGGTAGCGCGGCATCGAGTCCGGCAGGTCGCGGTACACGCCGCCCGGGCGGTAGTAGGTCGCGTGCATGCGCGTGCCCGAGACCGCCTCGTAGCAGTCCATCAGGTCCTCGCGCTCGCGGAACGCATACAGGAACACGGTCATCGCGCCGATGTCGAGGCCGTGCGACCCGATCCACAGCAGGTGATTCAGGATGCGCGTGATCTCGTCGAACATGGTGCGGATGTAGAGCGCGCGCAGCGGCGGCGTGATGCCGAGCAGGCGCTCGATCGCGCGCACGTAGGCGTGCTCGTTGCACATCATGGACATGTAGTCGAGCCGGTCCATGTAGCCGATCGAGTGGTTGAAGGGCTTCGACTCGGCCAGCTTCTCGGTGGCGCGGTGCAGCAGGCCGATGTGCGGGTCGGCCTTCTGGATCACCTCGCCGTCCATCTCGAGCACCAGGCGCAGCACGCCGTGCGCGGCCGGATGCTGCGGCCCGAAGTTCAGCGTGAAGTTCTGGATCTCAGCCATCGGCGGCTCCCGGCCCGCCCGCCTTGCGGATCACCTTCGGCACGACGGTGCGCGGCTCGATGCTGACCGGCTCGTACACGACGCGGCCCCTGGCGGGGTCGTAGCGCACCTCGACCCGGCCGGTGAGCGGGAAGTCCTTGCGGAACGGGTGGCCGATGAAGCCGTAGTCGGTCAGGATCCGGCGCAGGTCCGGGTGGCCGCGGAACAGGATGCCGAACAGGTCGAAGGCCTCGCGCTCGTACCAGTTCGCCGAGGCCCAGACGCCGGCGACCGAATCCACGAGCGGCGGCTCGCCGGGCGCGAGCCGGCAGCGCAGCCGCAGCCTCGTGTTCCGTGCGACCGAAAGCAGGTGGTAGGCGACCGCGAAGCGCGGGCCACCGTCGCCGCCGCGCTCGGCGCCGCGCTCGACGCCGCGGCTGAAGCCGCTCGACGTCGCCGACTCGGTCGCCCACTCCGAGCGCCCGAAGTCGAGATAGTCGATGCCGGACAGGTCGGTCAGCTGTTCGAAGGCGAGATCCGGCGCATCGCGCAGGCCCTGGCACACCTCGAGCAGGTCCTCCGGCGCAACCTCGATCGCGATCTCGTCCGGCAGCGACGGCACGCGCCGCGCGCGCGCGCCGAAGCGGGACTCGACCGCGGCGGCCGTGGCCTCGACGCGGCTCATGCGGTCCCGCGCGCAATGGTGCTGGTGCGGCGGATCTTGTCCTGCAGCTGGAGGATCCCGTACACGAGCGCCTCGGCCGTCGGCGGGCAGCCCGGCACGTAGACGTCCACCGGAACGATGCGGTCGCAGCCGCGCACGACCGAGTAGGAATAGTGGTAGTAGCCGCCGCCGTTGGCGCAGGAGCCCATGGAGATGACCCAGCGCGGCTCCGCCATCTGGTCATAGACCTTGCGCAGCGCCGGCGCCATCTTGTTGACCAGGGTGCCGGCCACGATCATCACGTCGGACTGGCGCGGGCTGGCGCGGAACACCACGCCGAAGCGGTCGAGGTCGTAGCGCGAGGCGCCGGCATGCATCATCTCCACCGCGCAGCAGGCGAGTCCGAAGGTCATCGGCCACATCGAGCCGGTGCGCGCCCAGTTCATGACGGCGTCCACGGTCGTGGTGATGAACCCGCGGCCCTGGAACACGGGTGCCTCGGCGGTCAGTCCCATTCCAGCGCCCCCTTCTTCCATTCGTAGACGAATGCGATCACCAGCACGCCCAGGAACACCGCCATCGAGAGCAGGCCGAAGCCCCCGATCTCGCCGAGCGAGACCGCCCACGGAAACAGGAAGGCGATCTCGAGGTCGAAGATGATGAACAGGATCGCGACCAGGTAATAGCGCACGTCGAACTTCATGCGCGTGTCCTCGAAGGCCTCGAAGCCGCACTCGTACGGCGAGGCCTTCTCGGCATCCGGCCGGCGCGGCCCGAGCACCCACCCGAGCACCATCAGCACGACGCCGAAGCCGCCGGCGACGGCCAGGAAGATCAGGACGGGCAGGTAGTTCTCTAGCACTGTCGCGACCGTCGCGGACTGCGGGAGGAGCCGCGCAAACCGGGCGCATTGTAACCGTCCGCAGGGGTCCCGTGGGACCCCCGGACTACTACGTACTCGATCGAAGTGGTGCCGACGGTGGGACTCGAACCCACACAGGTTTCCCCACTAACCCCTCAAGCTAGCGCGTCTACCAATTCCGCCACGTCGGCAAGCAAGAACTCTGCGCCGCGATCATTCTCCCGCGGGTGCGGGCGTCTCGGCCGGCGGCGGCGCGGCCGTGGAATCCGGCAGCGCGGGCACCGCGTCGGCGTCCACACCGGCGGCGGGCTCCGGTGCCGCCGTTTCCACGATGCTGGTGGGCTCCGCGGCCTGCGGCCGGGTCGCAAACCAGGCGAGCGACATGCTGGTCATGAAGAAGAGCGTGGCCAGCACGGCCGTCAGCTTGGAGAAGAAGGTCGCCGAGCCGCGGGCGCCGAACACGGTGCCCGAGGCGCCCGCGCCGAAGCCCGCGCCCGCGTCCGCGCCCTTGCCCCGCTGCAGCAGCACCAGCGCGACGATCGCGAAGCACAGCAAGCCGTGCACGAAAGTGATCACATTCTGCAGCATGCCGCCCACCCGTCCGGACCGCCGGCTCAGCCCTCGGCCGCCCGGCAGATCGCCACGAATTCCTCGGCCTTCAGCGATGCGCCGCCGATCAGGCCCCCGTCCACATCGGGCATCGCGAACAGTTCAAGGGCGTTGCCCGCCTTGACGCTGCCCCCGTAAAGCACCCGAAGGGAAGCGCCAATTCTACCATCCTTTTGCGCGATCCGGCCGCGCACCAGCGCGTGCACCTCCTGTGCCTGTTCCGGGGTCGCCGTGCGGCCGGTGCCGATCGCCCAGACCGGCTCGTACGCGACCACGGCGCCTGCGAAGGCGCCGGCGCCCGCGGCGGCCAGCACGGCGTCGAGCTGGCGCAGCACCACCCGGTCGGTCGCGCCCGAGTCGCGTTCGGCGAGCGATTCTCCGACGCAGAGGATCGGGACCAGCCCGTGCCGCTGGGCGGCCTGGAACTTGCGCGCAACCAGCGCGTCGTCCTCGCCGTACATCGCGCGCCGCTCCGAATGCCCGACGATGACGTGGCGGCAGCCGATGTCCGCCAGCATGGCGGCGGCGACCTCGCCGGTGTGCGCGCCGGGCTCCTCGGCGCAGACATCCTGGGCGCCGAGCGCGATGCCGCTGCCGGCGAGCCGGCGGCCGACGTCCGCGAGGTGCACGAAGGGTGGGCAGACGACGACCTCGGCCGTGCCGGTCCCCGCCCGGTGCGCGACCAGGCCGTCGGCGAGGCGTTCCGCCTCGGCGCGGTTGCCGTGCATCTTCCAGTTGCCGGCCACCAGTGGCCGGCGCAGCGCCGGGTTCATGCGGCCCCCGCCGCCGAGGTCACGGCCTGGGCCAGCGCCGCCGCATGGCGCTCGACCGCCTGCTGGTCCTCGCCTTCGACCATCACGCGGATCACCGGCTCGGTGCCCGAGGCGCGCAGCACGACGCGGCCACGCCCGCCGAGCGACTGCTCGACCGCCGCCACGGCGGCGGCGACGCCGGCGTCAGCGGCTGCATCGAAGGGCCGGCTGACGCGCACGTTGACCAGTTTCTGCGGGAAGTGGCGCATGCCCGACGCCAGTTCCGCGAGGCTCCGGCCGGTCGCCTTCATGACGGCCAGCGCCTGCAGCGCCGCGATCAGCCCGTCGCCGGTCGTGGTCTTTTCCAGGCACAGCAGGTGACCCGAGGTCTCGCCGCCCAGCATGCCGTTGTGCATGCGCAGCAGCTGCAGCACGTGGCGATCGCCCACCGGCGCACGCAGGAACGGCACGCCGAGTTCCGCAAGCGCCAGTTCGAGCCCGAGGTTGCTCATGACGGTGCCGACCACGGGGCCGCGGAGTTCGCCGGACGCCAGGCGCGCCCTGGCGAGCAGGTACAGCAGCTGGTCGCCGTCCACGCTGCGGCCGAGGTGATCCACCATCACCACCCGATCGCCGTCGCCGTCGAGGGCGATGCCGGCGTCGGCGCGCACGCCGGCGACGGTCAGCCTGAGCAGCGCGGTGTCGGTCGAGCCGCAGCCGTCGTTGATGTTGCGGCCGTTCGGCGAGCAGCCGATCGGGACGATGTCGGCGCCGAGGTCGGACAGCACGCGCGGGGCCACCTTGTAGGCGGCCCCGTTCGCGCAGTCGATCACCAGCTTCATGCCGTCGAGGCGCATGCCGGCGGGCAGGGTCGCGGCGCAGAATTCCTGGTACAGCACGCGCTCGCGGTCCACGCGCGTCGCGCGCCCGAGTTCGGCCGACTCGCGGGTCAGGGCCGGCTCGTCGAGCCGCGCCTCGATTGCCTCCTCCAGCGGGTCCGCCAGCTTGCCGCCGGCCTGGTCGAAGAACTTGATGCCGTTGTCGTCGAAGCGGTTGTGCGAAGCGCTGATGACCGCGCCGAAGTCGCAGCCGAGGCGCTGCACCAGGAAGGCGATCCCGGGCGTCGGCAGCGGGCCGGCGAGCAGCACGTCCACCCCGGCGGCGACGAAACCCGCCTCCAGCGCGGACTCGAACATGTATCCGGACAGGCGCGTGTCCTTGCCGACCAGCACCTTGCCGCCGTCCGGCGCGAGCACGCGCGCCGCGGCGCCCGCAAGGCGCAATGCGAACTCGGCCGTCATGGGGTGGGTGCCGACGCGCCCGCGCACGCCGTCCGTGCCGAAATACCGCCTGCTCATGCCTCCCCGTCTCCCGCCCGACTGGCCGCGGCCACGACCCGCAGCGCGTCCACCGTCGGAGCCACGTCGTGCGCGCGCACGATGCGCGCGCCGTTCGTCACCGCGAGCACCGCCAGCGCGAGGCTGCCGGCCAGCCGGTCACCGGTCGCGCGTCCGGTCAGCTGCCCGATCATGCCCTTGCGCGACAGGCCGGCCAGCACCGGGACGCCGTCCGCGGCGATCTCCGCCAGGCCACGCAACAGCTCGAGATTATGCGCGAGCGTCTTGCCAAAGCCGAATCCGGGGTCCACGACGATGCGTTCGCGGCCGATGCCCGCCACGCGGCAATGCGCGACGCGCTCCCGCAGGAAGGACCGCACCTCGCCGACCACGTCGTCGTAGCGGGGCGCCTGCTGCATGGTGCGCGGCTCGCCCTGCATGTGCATCAGGCAGACCGCGGCATCCGACGCCGCGACGGCTTCGATCGCGCCGGCGGCCGACAGGGCCATGACGTCGTTGACCATCGCGGCGCCCGCGGCGAGCGCCGCGCGCATGACCTCGGGCTTGCTGGTGTCCACCGAGACCGGCACGGCCAGGTCGGCGGCCAGGCGCTCGACCACCGGGACCACGCGACGCAGTTCCTGCTCCGCCGCCACCGGCTCCGCACCCGGCCGCGTGGACTCGCCGCCGACGTCGATGAAGGCCGCGCCTTCCTCGACCATGCGCCGCGCGTGCTCGAGCGCGCGCGGCAGCTCGAGGTAGCGGCCGCCGTCGGAAAAGGAATCTGGGGTGACGTTGAGGACACCCATGACCACGGGCGCCGAGAGATCGACGCGAAAGCGGGCGCATTGCAGCACGGGCGGCTGCCGCGGTCCGCGCTCCAGGGCAGCCGTCGCGGGCTTGGCGCTCACGCGCCCGGGTCAGGTCTGGCTGGCCGGCGGGCCGATGACCGGCGCGGGCGTCGGACCCGTGCCGACTCCGGGCGTCCCGGGTTCCTCCCAGTCCGCCGGCGGCCGCGGCTGGCGCCCGGCCATGATGTCCTTGATCTGTTCCTCGTCGATGGTCTCGTACTTGATGAGCGCGGCAGCCATCGTGTCGAGCTTGTCGCGGTTGTCCACCAGGATCTTCTTCGCAAGCCCGTAGGAGTCGTCGATGACGCGGCGGATCTCCTCGTCGATCACGTGGGCGGTGACGTCGGAGACCTGCTTGTGCTGCGTGACCGAGCGGCCGAGGAACACCTCGCCGGCGTCCTCCATGTACGAGAGCGGGCCGAGCCGCGGCGACAGGCCCCACTTGGTGACCATGTTGCGCGCCAGGTTGGTGGCCCGCTCGATGTCGTTCGAGGCGCCCGTGGTCACGGCCTCCGGGCCGAAGCGCAGCTCCTCGGCGATGCGCCCGCCGAACAGGCTCGCGATCTGGTTCTCGAGGCGGCGCTTGCTGTAGCTGTAACGGTCCTCCTCGGGCAGGAACATCGTCACGCCCAGCGCGCGCCCGCGCGGAATGATCGTCACCTTGTAGACGGGATCGTGCTCCGGCAGGCTCATGCCGACGATCGCGTGGCCGGCCTCGTGGTAGGCGGTGTTGAGCTTCTCCTGCTCGCTCATGACCATCGAGCGCCGCTCGGCGCCCATCATGATCTTGTCCTTGGCGCGCTCGAACTCGTCCATCGTCACCAGGCGCTTGTTGGCGCGCGCCGCGAACAGCGCCGCCTCGTTGACCAGGTTCATGAGGTCCGCACCCGAGAAACCCGGCGTGCCGCGCGCGATCAGCGACGGCTTGACGTCGTCCGCGATCGGCACCTTGCGCATGTGCACCTTCAGGATCTGCTCGCGGCCGCGCACGTCCGGCAGCGGCACGACCACCTGGCGGTCGAAGCGGCCCGGGCGCAGCAGCGCCGGGTCCAGCACGTCGGGACGGTTGGTCGCGGCGATGACGATCACGCCCTCGTTGCCCTCGAAGCCGTCCATCTCGACCAGCAGCTGGTTCAGCGTCTGCTCGCGCTCGTCGTGGCCGC
>CAZYPM010000038.1:4305-13957 GCA_964649205.1 uncultured Steroidobacteraceae bacterium | reverse complement strand
TTCTTCAGCTACCTGACGACCCCGGCGGCGGACAGCAGTTTCCTGCAGGAGGGCGAGTTCATCGGCTTCGGATTCCGGACCCGCATCGACGGCAACCGCCTGTTGGTGCCGGACGTCTACGAAGGCAGTCCCGCGGACCTGGGCGGTCTCGAGCGCGGGTCCGAGATCACGCATGTGGACGGCGTGCCGATTGCGACCATCCTGCAGACCGACCCGAACCTGGAGAACGCATTCGGGCCCCCGACCCAGGGCGTGCAGCGCACGCTCAACTTCGTCCACGCGGATGGCCAGCCGTTCGGCAACGTCGTCTTCACCAAGGCGATCGTCACCATTCCGCCCGTGCCGGCGGGCGGGACCGCCGTGCTGACGTTGCCGTCGAACCCCGCCGAGCGGGTCGGCTACCTCAACCTGCGCACCTTCATCTCGACCGCCGATGCGCCGCTGCGCAATGCCTTCCTGCAGTTCCGGAACCAGGGCATCCGGTACTTCATCCTGGACCTGCGCTACAACGGCGGCGGGCTGGTCGGCATTGCCGACCTCATTGGCAACCTGCTGGGTGGCGGCCGGCTTGCGACCGACGTTTTCGAGAACATGGTGTTCAACACCGGCAAGAGCGCGAACAACTCCACGCACTTCTTCATGGAGCAGCCACAGTCCGTCTCGCCGCTCGGCATCGCATTCATCACGACCGGCTCGACGGCCTCCGCCAGCGAGCTCGTGGTCAATTCCATGAAGCCCTGGGTCGACGTTGCGATCGTAGGCTCGGACACCTATGGCAAGCCGGTCGGCCAGTCGGCCTTCGACCTCGCCGGCTGCGACCTGCGCCTGCGGCTGGTCACCTTCAAGATCACGAACGCCAATGGCGAAGGTGACTATTTCGAGGGCCTCGCCCCCACGCTGGCCGACGCCTGCGCGGCCGACGACGACCTGGGGCGCGATCCCTGGGACAGTGCGGAGGCTTCCACGGCGGCAGCGCTGGCGTGGCTGGACACGGGTGCCTGCAGCCCGGTCATCACGGCAGCGCCCACGCTGCCCGCGTTCAGGGCTACGGCCGAAGTGCGCCTGCCGAGAATGCAGCGCCCGACGCCCGCACAGGACGCCCTGCCCGGCCTGTTCTAGTCCCCGCCGGTCCGGACCGGATTGTCGCCAGTTGGCGACAGCCGCCTGCTGCCTTCGGCACGGCGTCCGCGGCGCTCGCCCGCAGCCCCGCAACTGGCTACTCTTGGCGTCCCCCCACCCGGAGGATCCGCCCATGGCGATCTGGAAGGACATCGTTGCAAAAGACTCCCCTGACGACGCGCCGGTCCCGGCCGCTCCGGTCGCGCGCCCGAGACCGGAGCCCGTGACCGCAGCGCCGCAAGCTGCGCCCGGCGCGCGGCGCGAACTCAAGGAATCGGTGCTGGCAGCCGGCCTGACGTTCGACGGCAAGATCGAAGGTTCCGGCCACGTCCGGATCGCGGGCCGCTTCAAGGGCGACGTGCACGTGGACGGCACGCTGACCATCGAGGCGGGTGCGCACCTCGCGGGCTCGGTACGCGCCGGCTCGGTGGTCATCGCCGGCGAAATCGAGGGCAACGTCGAGAGCGCGCAGAAGGTCGAGCTGCACCAGACTGCCGTCGTCAACGGCGACGTGAACGCCGGTTCGCTGTCGGTGGCGGGCGGCGCGCGCATGCGCGGCCGCGCCGAGTTCGGCTGGAGCGAGGCCGGGACACCGAAGGCAGCCACCAGGAACTGAGCCCGCCCATGGCGGTGAACCGTCGCGTCGTGACCGCCGGCAAGACGAGATCGTGCCCGCACTGCCGGGCCACGATCCTCGAGAGCGCGGCGGTCTGCCCGGCGTGCCGGCACCACCTGCGGTTCGAACGGCGCAAGGACGTCCCGGAGGAACAGACCGGGCGGGTCGCACTCAAGGTTTCCGGGCAGTTTTCACGACCGGCGGCGGACGGGTCAGGGGAGTACTCCGTCGTCGTCGTGATCCGTGACGCCAGGGGTGCCGAGCTCGCGCGCAAGGTCGTCGGCGTCGGCGGACTGCTGCCCGGCGACGAGCGGCAGATCGACCTGACGGTCGAGCTGTACGAGCCGCCGTCGACGCAATGACGCTGAAGATCGTCGAGCTTCACCACCATGCGGTGCGCGTCGCGCCGGGGCCCGATGCGGCGGCCGCCATGCGACGCTTCTATGGGGAGGTGCTGGGACTCGAGGCCGACGCAGCCCCCTGGGACCGGCCGGAGGAATGCCTGCGGATCAACGCGGGCGGCTCGGCGCAGATCCACTTGCTGTCACAGCCGGCGCGCCAGCCGCCACCCGGCGAATTCGATCCCACGGCGCCGCACGTTGCGCTCGCGGTCGCGAGCATCGAGGATGCGCAGGCCGAGCTCGACCGGCTCGCGGTGCCCTATCGCGTGGTCCACGGCCGGCTCGGGCGCGATTCGCGCCGACTGTTCGTGACCGACCCCGCCGGCAACCTGATCGAGCTGCACCAGCAGGACAGCTGCCGTTGCACGGCGCGGGCGCGCAGCGGCCTCGGCCAGGCGCGCGTCAGCGGCACGGTGCTGTTCGCCGACATGCGCGGCTTCACCTCGGTTGCCGAGCGGCTCACGCCCGCGGAGGTCGTGCCGCTGCTCAATGAATACTTCTCGATGCTGTCCGGGGTCACGCAGGAGCATGGCGGCGCCGTGTTCCACATGGCCGGCGACGGCCTGATGGCGGGGTTCGGCCTGCCGAACCCCTCGGATGACGCGAGCGGGCGGGCGGTCGCGGCCGCGCGCCGCATGATCGAGGGCTTCGCGCAGCTCGCTGCCGACTGGAAGGCGCGGCTCGGCCTAGACACCGGTCTCGGCATCGGCATCCACGCCGGCGACGTGATCGTCGGCGACGTCGGGGCGCCGGAACGCCCCAACTACACCTTGATCGGCGACACCGTCAACGTCGCGGCCAGGCTGGTCCAGCGCGCCCGGGCCGGAGAGGCCCTGATCTCGCGCGCGGTCAGGCAGGCGCTCGATCCGGCCGTCGGCGGGATCATCGAGCTCCCGCCGCTGGTGCTGCGCGGCCGTTCACGACCGGTCGAGCTCTACTGCATGGCGGCGGATTCGCGCCTCGACCTGCGCCCCGCCGCCGTCTGAGCCGCAGCCTCAGGAGTCGTCGGCGTTCGCGATAGCCCCGTACCACAGCGCGGCGCTGATGCCGGCGGTGACCGCAGCCACGATGGCGTGCGTGAAATGGTCGACCGGGTTCACGACGCCGGTCAGCAGCCAGGCGACGACCCTGAACGCGATCACTGCCAGCGCGAGCCACAGCAGGTTCGGCAGGAATTTCGTGACCGTGCCGATCAGGCCGCCGAACATGCCCGCCGCCGCGACCCGCGGGCTGCGGATGAGCACGACGACGCTGACGAGCGTGAAGAAGTCGAATACTGCGCCCCACTGGTTACCTTCGACGTTGAGGTACGACCATCGATGCCCTATCCACCACCAGGCAAATGTAAAGACGCCCACCAGCGCCCACGAGACTGCTTTCTTGACCATCTCGGCTTCCCCCCTGACATTGTGTGCCGCCAGGGGCCGCCCGAGCCGGCCCCCGGACCGGGCTATAATGCAACAAACACCCATCGGGCTGTGCCATCCATGTCATTGCAGCTGAATGCCGCCGCCCGCGCGGCCACCGGAGTCTTCGCCCTGCTGGGCGCCCTGGCCCTCGCGGGCTGCAGCGGCGTGCTCGGCGAAAGCCCCCCGCATGCGGCGCCGGCGAATCCCGTGGCCGAGGGTGCGGAGGGCCGGGTCGAACTCAGCTGGAACGCCGTGACCGGCGCCGAGAAGTACGTCATTTTCTGGAGCGACTCGGCGACCGGTGAGCTGACCAATGTCATCGAAGACCTGACCGAGACCAGCTTCAGCCACACCGGCCTGACCAATCTCGTCACCTATCGCTACCGCATCGCGGCGGAGACCGGCGGCGGGCGTGGCCCGCAGAGCATCCTGGTGAGCGCCGAACCCGGGCCGGTGCCCGGGCCGGTCGAGTGGAGCGTTGTCACGGCCCAGGATCCGGGCCACACGATCCACTTCGCGCCCGCCGCGCAGGCGACCGGTTACCGCATCTACCTTGGCCTGACTCGCGAACAGCTTTCCGGCCGGCGCCCGAACGCGCCTTTCGAGGAGGCGACGGCTTCGCCGCACCTGCGGGCCAACATTCCGCTCACGGGCGCCATCTACTACCGGGTGATGGCGATGAACGGCAGCCGCATCGGCACGGACGGCCCGGTCAGCGTTTCGCCGAGCCGCACGGTCAGCAATCTCGACCATCCTCGCGCCGGCGTCGCCGCCGGCGACCCGAACGACGACGACTGCCTCGACACGGTGACGGCGCTCGGCAACAAGACCGGCACCGCCTGCCTGGGCAGTTTCACGGCACGCGTGCTGGCGGACGTCGGCCTCGGCGACCTGACCGCGGCCGGCCGCACCACCGGCGATTCGCGTTACGCCGATTTCAACGGCGACCTGAAGGACGACCTGTTCAGCACCACGCTATCGCCCGCGGGCACGGCGGCATCGATCGCGCTGCTGCACGTCAACCAGGGCACCGGCAGTTTCCAGACTTCGGCGGGCGTCTCGGCGCTCGCGATCGGCGGCTTCGGCGGGACCACGCTCGCGGCCGATGTCGACAACGACGGCGACATCGACCTGCTCGCCCCGTACGACCACACCCAGGGCGACGGCGCGCGCAACTGGCTGCTGCAGAACGCCGGCGGCGCATTCACCGACATCGCGGCGGCCGCCGGCGTGGACGGCAATCCGGCCGGCGCGGACTACGTGCCGCGCGGCGGCCAGGCCGTGGACTTCGACGAGGACGGCTTCGTGGACCTGCTGTTCGGATCGCGGCTGCTGCTCAACAATGGCGATGGCACCTTCAGCGACGGCAGCGCGGCGGCCGGCATCCCGGTGCGCGCGGACCACGGCCTCAAGCTGATCGACGTGGATCTCGACGGCGACTTCGATCTCGTGCACCACGACGGCACGGTGATCCGCCTGCATCGGAATACCGCGGGCGTCTTCGACACCGGCGCCATCGTCGCCGAGGACACCACGCAGGCCACTTTCGGCGAGGGGCTGAACGTCTGCGACGTCAACAGCGACGGTTTCGAGGATGTCGTGTTCGCGCGCAATGCGACGGCGACCGGCACCGGCACGCCGCGGATGCTGGTGAACGTGGCCGGAACCCTCACGCCTTCCGCCGTCCCGAACGGGTTGGCGGCTGCCGGCGACCTGGTCGCCCCCAACGACCTGCTGGCCTGCGCTGACTTCGACGCCAACGGCGTGATGGACATCGTTTCGCGCTGGGGCGCCGCCTACCGCGCGCTCATGGCGGTGCAGGCGGTCCCCTCGGTGATCCGCATCCGCGTGCTGGGCGCCGGCGGCGAGCGCAACCAGCAGGGCCGGGTCGTGCGCATCGTGCCGGCCGGCCAGCCGAACCGGATCATGACGCGTGCCGTGGAGTCGGGCTCGGGCCTGCGCGCCCAGAACCAGTACGACCTGCTGGTCGGGGCACCCTGGCCCGGCGAGTACGATATCGCCGTGCGCTTCGCGGGCGGGATCGTGAACGCCACCGCCGAACCCGGCGACAGCCTGACGATCTACGCCGACGGACGCGTCGTCGAAGGGCTGCAGTAGCCGCGCGGGGCCGCGTCAGCCGAGCGCCTGCTCCAGGTCGGCCTGCAGGTCCGACGCCTCCTCGATCCCGATCGAGAGCCGAACCAGCGTATCCGTGATGCCGAGTTTCGCGCGCGTCTCGGGCGGCACCGAGGCATGCGTCATGATCGCCGGGTGATCCACCAGGCTCTCGACGCCGCCCAGGCTCTCGGCCAGCGTGAAGAGCCGGAGGCGTTCCAGGAAGCGCCGCGACTCGGCGAGTCCGCCCTTGATGAAGAACGTGACGATGCCGCTGCCACCGGCGGGCATCTGCCGGCGCGCGAGCGCATGCTGCGGGTGCGACGGCAGGCCGGGGTAGAGGACTCGCTCCACGCGCGGGTGGCGTTCCAGCCAGCCCGCGAGCGCCAGCGCCGACTCGCTCGACTGGCGCATGCGCAGCGGCAGCGTCTTGAGGCCGCGCAGCGCGAGGAAGCTGTCGAAGGGCCCGCTCACCGCGCCGATCGAGTTCTGCAGGAACGCGATCCGCTCGGCGAGCGCCTCGTCGCGCACCACGGCGACGCCGCCGACCATGTCCGAGTGGCCGTTCAGGAACTTGGTCGCCGAGTGCATGACGATGTCGGCGCCCAGCTCCAGCGGGCGCTGGATCCAGGGTGTCGCGAAGGTGTTGTCGACGACCAGCAGGATTCCGCGCGCGCGCGCGAGCTGCGCGATCGCCGCGATGTCGGCGAGCCGCAGCAGCGGGTTGGTGGGCGTCTCGAGCCAGATCATGCGCGTCTTCGCCGTGATCGCGCGCTCCGCCGCAGCCGGGTCGCTGAGGTCGGCGAAGGTGAAGTCGACGCCGGCGGAGCGCCGCCTGACGCGCTCGAACAGGCGGAAGGTGCCGCCGTAGAGGTCGTCCATCGCCAGCACGTGGCTGCCGCTGTCGATGAGCTCGAGCAGCGTCGCGGTGGTCGCCATCCCCGAGGCGAAGGCGAATCCCCGCGTGCCGCCCTCGAGGTCGGCGATGCAGCGCTCCCAGGCCATGCGGGTAGGGTTCTGCGTGCGGGAATACTCGAAGCCCTTGTGCACGCCGGGGGATTCCTGCGCGTAGGTGGACACGGCGTAGATCGGCGGCATCACGGCCCCGGTGGACGGATCCGGCGACTGGCCGGCGTGGACGGCGCGCGTCGCGAAGCCCTGCGGTCTGCTCGGTTTGCTCATCGGTTCCTCAATGCGGAGGCGCCGCCGTCATCTGGCGGCGCAGGTAGTTGAGCACGTCGGCGCGGGTGATCAGGCCCTGGAACTGCCCGCCGTCCATGAGCGCCGCGTACGGCTGCACGTCCAGCATCGCCACCAGGTTGTTGAGCGACATCGTCGGCTCGACCACCAGGTAATTCGTGTGCATGGCCTCGCGCACCGGGTCGTTGAAGCGCTCCGGGTCGCCGAAGGCGTGGCGCATGATGTCGTCCTCGTCGATGAAGCCGACCAGGCGCTCCCCCTCCATCACCGGCAGCTGGCTGAAGCCCGCGTTGCGCAGCCGGTTGTGCGCGGTCGTCAGCACGTCGCCGGGCCCGACCGTGATCGTCGCGCGCTCGCCGTGCGGCCGGCCGACGAGATCGCGGAGGTTGCCGTGCCCGGGGCGGCGGATGAAGCCCTGGTCCTCCATCCAGAAGTCGTTGAACAGCTTCGACAGGTACTTGTTGCCGGTGTCGCAGGCGAAGGTCACGACGCGCCGCGGCTGTTTCTGCTCGCGGCACCAGCGCAGCGCGGCGGACACCAGCGTGCCCGTGGACGAGCCGACCAGCAGCCCCTCCAGGCGCAGGATCTCCCGCGCCGTCGCGAACGACTCCGCGTCCGGGATGCTGTAGGCCTTGCGGCACATCGAGAAATCGCAGATGTCCGGAATGAAGTCCTCGCCGATGCCCTCGACCAGCCAGGACCCCGCGTGCCCGAGGCTGCCCCTGTTCACCTGGTCCGCCAGCACCGAGCCCTCCGGGTCCGCCAGGATGATCTCGACCGCGGGCGCGCGCTCGCGGAAGCAATGCGTGAGCCCCGCGATGGTGCCGCTCGAGCCGACGCCCACGACCACGGCATCCACCCGCCCGTCCATCTGCTCGAGGATCTCGGGACCCGTGGTCAGCGCGTGTGCCTTCGGATTGTCCGGGTTGCCGAACTGGTTGATGTGGTACCAGCCGTTCTCTCGCGCCAGGCGGGCGCCCAGGTCCTGGTAGTACTCGGGGTGGCCCTTGCCGACGTCGGAGCGCGTGAGCACGACCTCGGCGCCCATGGCGCGCAGGTTGAAGATCTTCTCCTGGCTCATCTTGTCCGGCAGCACCAGCACCACGCGATAGCCCTTCTGCGCCGCCACCAGCGCGAGCCCAAGGCCGGTGTTGCCGGCGGTCGCCTCGACGATGGTCCCGCCCGGCTTCAGCTCGCCGCGCCGTTCCGCTTCCTCGATCATGGTGACGCCGATGCGGTCCTTGATCGAGCCGGCCGGGTTCATCAACTCGAGCTTGAGGTAGAGCTCGCAGGGCCCGGTGTCGAGCTTCTTCACCCGCAGCATCGGCGTCCTGCCGACCATCTCGAGAACGTTGCCGTAGACCTTCATGTTGTCGCTCCGCCCGCGGGACGCTACTGTGCGTGCCGATTGTAACGGGAGACGGGCGGTGCTTTGGCGGTCGTTGGCAGTGATCCTCGGGGCCGCCGTCGCGGCCTGCGCGTCGCAGCCGCCCTCGCCAGCGGCACCGGCCAGCCGCGTCCGGGCCGATGCCGCGATGCAGCGTGCGCTCGAGGACGCGCGCACGCGCTTCCTGGCCGGCGCGCATTTTGACCGGCTGGACGTGGCGGTTCTCCAGGCCGCCCGCGACGGCACCTGGCTCTCCGCCAGCGTCGGCGGCGACCGGCCCTGGTACCCGGCGAGTTGCGTCAAGCTCGCGTTCGGCATCGCCGCGGCGCACTGGTGCGAATCGCAGGGCCGGCCCGTGGACTGCCTCGACCCGGCGGTGCTGCCGATGTTGCGCGACTCGGACAACGTGGCGACCGGCATCGTCGTGGATGCCATCACCGGCACGGTCAACGGGCCTGCGGACGATGCCGCCTACGGGGCCTGGTTCGCGCGCCGCCGCTACGCCGAGGCGCTGCTCGAACGCCATGGCCTGCTCGGCAGCCAGCGGCTCGTCAACAAGACCTACCCCACCAACTCCGGCGCAATGCCCGAAGGCCTCGAGCGCCTCGCGCTCGAGCGCCATGGGCGCAACTCGATGAATGCCGATGATTCGGCGCGCCTGATGCTCGCGCTGGTGAGCGGGGAATTCGGCACGGCCGCCAGGGATTACCTGCGCGAGCGGCTGCGGCGCCCGCGCGTCTCGGCCAACAGCGGCATGGGCGGCGGCTTCCCGGAGGGGACCGTCTACGAAAGCAAGATCGGCAACGCCTACGACACGCTCGCCGAGATCGTGCATGCCGAGCTGCCGGACGGGAGGCGCGTCATCCTCGCGGCGTACTCGAACGCGCACGACCCGGACGGACCCGAGGACCAGGACCTGACCGTGCTCGCGGGTTTCGCGAGGCTGCTGCTCGAGCGGCTGCCGCCGCCATGAGCGGCCGCCGCGACCGCATCCGCGGCGTGCTGCTGATGCTGGCGGCGGTCGGCGTCTTCTCGGTCATGGACGCGCTGATGAAGCAGCTCTCCGGGCGCTACCCGGCGATCCAGATCGCCTGCCTGCGCGGCGCCGCCTCGCTGCCCTTCGTGCTGCTGACCTACGCCTGGACCCGCGAGCTGCGGTCGTTGAAACCCGTGCGCTTCGGCCTGCACCTGCTGCGGGCCGCGCTCGCGGTGCTGATGCTCTGGGGATTCCTGTGGGCGCTTGCGCGGTCGAGCATGGCGGACACCTACGCGGTGTTCATGTGCGCGCCGCTGCTCGTCGTGCTGGTGGCCTCGCTGCTGCTCGGCGAAAAGGTCAACCTGCATCACTGGCTCGCGATCCTGGCCGGGCTCGGCGGCGTGTTCGTCATGCTCGAGCCCTCGATCG
>CAZYPM010000038.1:0-4205 GCA_964649205.1 uncultured Steroidobacteraceae bacterium | reverse complement strand
GCGATCGGGCTGACCGGCTGGGCCGGCCAGTACCTGATCACGGAAGCGTTCCGCCTAGCCCCCGCCTCGCTGGTGGCACCCTACGAATACACGGCGCTTGTCTGGGCCGTCGGCCTCGACTGGGCGGTCTGGCAGGTACTGCCCGGTGCCCGCATGCTCACCGGCTCCGCCATCGTGGTCGCCGCCGGCCTCTACCTGCTGCAGCGCGAGCGCCTGCGGGAGACCTAGCCTCCCAGGTCGCGCAACAGGCTCCGCCACTGCAGCAGCGCCCCGTCGATCGAGGCGACGGGCGCGCGCTCGTCGAGGCCGTGGGCGTAGTTGTCGCGCGGGCTCATGAACACCCCGCCGACACCATAGCTTGGTACCCCGAGGTTGCGGAAATAGAGGCTGTCGGTCGCACCCGCGGACATCGACGGCACGATCGGCAGGCCGGGCGCGCGCAAGTCGATGGCGCGGCGCAGCGCCGACATCACGTCCTCGCGCAGCGGCGAGGCATCGCTCGGGACCGGCTGGTTCGCGACCCGGAAGGTCGCACCGGGATCGTCGATCACGCGCGCCAGCGCCGCCTGCACGTCGGCGATCGGCTCGCCGGGAAACACGCGGCAGTTGACGTTGACCATGGCGCTCTGCGGCAGCGCGTTCGGCGCGTGCCCGGCCTTGGCCATGGTCGCGACGCAGGTGGTGCCGAGCTGTCCGACGTATTCAGGCAGCGCCGCGAGGTACTCGTAGGCGGCGCGGTCCGAGGGATCCTCGGCGTAGCGCAGCATCGCTGCGCCCGTCTCCCCGGGCGTCAGTGGGCCGGCGGCGCGGAAATACGCGCGGGTGAGCTCGCTCGATCGCGCCGGGAAGCGGTGCTGCGAGATGCGCGTGATCGCGCGGGCCAGCGAGTAGATGGCGTTGTCCGCGGACGGCCGGCTGCTGTGGCCGCCCGGGTTGGTGAAGCTGATCTCGAAATCCACGTAAGTCTTCTCGGCCGCCTGCAGGGCGTAGACCACGGGCTTGCCGTCATCCCCCAGCGATGCGCCGCCCGCGTCGCTGTTGAGCAGCATCTCGGCGTGCTTCCACTGTCCTGCGAGCACCGCCGTCGTGGACTGCGAGGTTTCCTCGTCGCCGGTCAGCGCGAGCACGATCTCGCGCCGCGGCTCCCAGCCTTCCTGCCTCAGCCACAGCAGCGCCGCCACCATGGTCGAGATGCCGAACTTGTTGTCCACCGAGCCGCGGCCATAGACGTAGCCGTCCTCGACCACGGCGGTGAACGGGTCGCGCTTCCAGTCCTCGCGGTGGGCGGAGACGACGTCCATGTGCCCGATCAGCACGATGGGCGGGAGCGCCGCGTCGCTGCCCGGCCAGCGCGCGACCAGCGTCGCCGTCTCGCCGAAGGGCGTGATCGCGATGTCGGACGCGCGGTAGCCGCCGGCCTGCAGCACGCCCGAGAGATAGGCGGCATAGGCCGGCACCTGCCCCTCGCCCTGCACCGTGCGGTAGCCGATCGAGCGCGTCAGGATCTCGAGCGCCTGCGCCGAAATCGGCGCCGGCACGGCGGTTTCCGCCGTCGCCTGCCCGGCGAATGCGAAGCACAACAGTGCTGCGGCCAGGCCGTGCCTGGTGCTGATCATGGTCATCGTGATTACCTGCCAGAGGGTCACCCGCATTTTCGCAGCCCGATGGTCCGATCCGCAAGCAGGCGCGGCGGGCGCTGCGCTAGAGTACGTCCCATGCAACGCGGCCCTGGCGCATGATCGTCATTGTCCTGCTCGCGGGGCTGGGCGTCCTGGGCGCCGCGTTCACGGCCATCCTGGTGCAAACCGCGATCCGGCGCCGGGAGACGCGCCCGACACTGGAGTCCGTCGGCCTGGGCGCGGTCACGAACTTCTTCGACACGCTTGGCATCGGCTCGTTCGCGACCACGACGGCGTGGATCAGGTTCCGGCGCCTCGTTCCGGACAGTTTCATTCCGGCCACGCTGAACGTCGGCCACGCGCTGCCGACCATTGCGCAATCGGCGATCTTCCTCGTGATCCTGGGCGTGCACGTGGACCCGCTGCTGCTGGCCTCCTGCATCGGTTCGGCCGTGCTCGGGGCGCTGGTCGGCGCCCCGCTCGTGTTGCGCGCACCCGTGCGACTGGTGCAGACGATCGTCGGCGTGGCGCTCCTGATCGCCGCCTGCCTGTACGCGATGAGCAACCTCGACCTGATGCCGGTCGGCGGGGCTGCGACGGCACTGCCCGCGGCGGCGACCGCGGTGGCGGTCGCCGTCCATTTCGTGCTGGGTGCGCTGATGGCATTCGGCATCGGACTCTACGCGCCGTCGCTGATCCTGCTGAGCCTGCTCGGACTCGACCCGCGCCTCGCATTCCCGATCATGGCGAGCGCCTGCGCGTTCCTGATGCCGACCACCGGCTTCAGCTTCATGAAGAGCAGCCGCATCGATCTCAGGATCGTGCTGGGCATCGCCCTGGGCGGCATTCCGGCCGTGCTGGTGGCGGCTTTCATCGTCAAGGAGATGCCGATCGTGTGGTTGCGCTGGGGCGTAGTGGCAGTGGTCCTGTATGCGGCAGTACTATTGCTGCGCTCGGCACTCTCGAAAGCAGCCACGCCGGTGGGGGGAACAACATGAATCGTCGGCATTTCTTCCAGTCATCGTTGGCCGCGGCAGTCGCCTGCGCGCTGCCTTACGGACGCCTGTACGCGGTGGACCAGGCGGCGACCCAGGCGGCGGGCGGCATCGCGGCCGTCACGAATGGCGGCAAGTCCACCGTCATCGAACAGGCGGCGATCAAGGAACTGCGCGCGGCATTGCGCGGCGGGCTGCTGCTGGCAGGAGATCCGGGCTACGAGCAGGCGCGGCGCGTACTGAACGAATCAATCGACAGGCACCCGGCCCTGGTGGTGCAGCCGACCGGCGTGGCCGATATCCGCACGGCGGTCACCTTCGCGCACGAGCGCGAACTGCTGCTCGCGGTCAAGTGCGGCGGCCACAGCCCGGGCGGCAAGTCCACCTGCGACGGCGGCATGCAGATCGACCTGTCCCGGTTTCGCGGCGCGCGCGTGGACCTCGCGGCGCGGCGCGCGTATGTCGCGGGCGGCAGCCTGCTGGGTGATCTCGACCACGAGGCGATGGCGCACGGGCTGGTCACGACCGCGGGCACGGTCTCGCACACCGGCGTCGGCGGCCTCACCACGGGCGGAGGCTTCGGCCGGCTCGCGCGGCGCTTCGGGCTCGCGCTCGACAACGTCCGCTCGGTGGACGTCGTCACCGCGAACGGCGGCTACCTGCACGCCAGCGCCGACGAGAATGCCGACCTCTACTGGGGCGTGCGCGGCGGCGGCGGCAATTTCGGTGTGGTCACGAATTTCGAGTTCGAGCTGCACCCGATGCAGCGCCAGATCATCGGCGGCGACCTCGTCTTCCCGATCGACCGCGCGCGCGAACTGCTCACGCTCTACCGCGAGTACAGCGCCGCCGCGCCGGACGACCTGTACGTGGACGCCGCGATCGTCGCGCCGCCGGGCGGACGGCCGGGCATCTGCATGTTCCACGTCTGCTACTCGGGTCCGGCCGGGCGCGCGGAAGCCCTGCTCGCGCCGCTGCGCGGCTTTGGCACGCCGATCGCCGACTCCATCCGCGCCCAGGACTACGTCGCGATCCAGCGCAGCACCGACCGCAGCGATCCGCGCAACGAAGGCACCTACCTGAAGTCCGGCTTCATCGGCAGCTTTCCGGACGCGCTGGTGGGCGCGATCGTCGACGGCTTCGAGCCGCACCCGGCGCGCGGGACCGTGCTCTTCTTCCAGCACGGCGGCGGCGCCATCAGCCGCGTGGCGGCCGACGCCACGGCGTTCCCGCACCGCTACGCGACGCACAACATGCTGTCGGTCGTCTCCTGGAAGCTCGACCAGGACGGCAAGCCCCACATGGACTGGCTGCGCCGGTTCTGGTCCGGGGGACCCGAGTCGTTCACCCGCGGCTTCTATACCGTCGAAACCGCGGACGAGGGACAGGCCGTCCGCGACGACAACTACCAGGGCAACCTGGCGCGGCTGCGCAAGGTCAAGGCCAAGTACGACCCCGGCAACCTGTTCCGGCTGAACGCGAACGTCGAGCCTGCCTGAGGCACGCCGTCAGCCCAGCAGCGCGAGCAGTCCGCGCAGGATCTCGACCGGCCGCGGCGGGCAGCCGGGGATGTGCAGATCCACCGGCAGGA
>CAZYPM010000037.1:0-14082 GCA_964649205.1 uncultured Steroidobacteraceae bacterium | reverse complement strand
GCCTCCGGCCAGGCGCGGTGCAGGTCCCAGGCCGTGTACATCGGGCAGACCACGTCATGGCGGCCCTGGACGATGACCGAAGGGATGTGGCGGATGCGGTCCAGATCGTCGAGCAGCTGCGACTCGCGCTGCACGAACCCGCCGTTGACGAAGTAGTGGCACTCGATGCGTGCCACCGCCAGCGCGAAATCGTCCTCGCCCCACTTGCGCACATTCTCCTCGTCCAGCAGCAGGTAGCTCGTGGAACCCTCCCAGATCGCCCAGGCGCGCGCCGCGGCGACCGCCTGTCCGCGGTCGCTGCCGGTCAGGCGGCGGTAATAGGCCTGCATCATGTCGCTGCGCTCGGCGGGCGGGATGGGCGCGACGAAATCCTCCCAGAAGTCCGGGTACATCTTGCTGGCGCCGAGGCCCTCCTCGTAGAACCAGTCGAGCTCGGACCTGCGCAGCAGGAAGATCCCGCGCAGCACCAGTTCGCTGACCTGCGCCGGGTGGGTCTCGGCGTAGGCGAGCGCGAGCGTCGAGCCCCAGGAGCCGCCGAACACCAGCCAGCGCTCGATGCCGAGCATGGTCCGCAGGCGCTCGATGTCGGCGACCAGGTGCCAGGTGGTGTTGTTCTCGAGGCTGGCGTGCGGGCGGCTGCGCCCGCAGCCGCGCTGGTCGAACAGCACGATGCGGTAGCGCGCCGGGTCGAAGAAGCGCCGCGCGCGCGTGTCGCAGCCGGCGCCCGGCCCGCCGTGCAGGAACACGGCCGGCTTGCCGGCGGGATTGCCGCACTCTTCCCAGTACAGCTCGTGACCGTCGCCGGTCGCGAGCCAACCCTGGCGGTACGGATCGACGGGCGGGTAGAGCCCGCGGCGGGAGCTGGTCGGGTGCATGGCGGAATCCTAGCCGCAATTCGCACAAGTGCGTATAGAATCGGCGCGCGGACCCCATTGTAGACTCCGCGCCTGATACCCATGCCGGCCAGATTCTCATTGCTGTCGCTCGGCACCATCCTGTTTTCGCCCAGCCGGGCGTTCCAGGCGGTCGCGGACGAGTCACCCCCGGCCGCGCGCGTGTTCTTCAAGTTCGCGCTCTGGATCGGCCTGCTGCCGCCGCTGTTCGCCTACATCGGCACGATGCAGTTCGGCTGGCGCCTCGGCGTGGAGCCGGTGTTCCTGCCGCAGTCGACGGTGCTGGCGGTGTGCCTGGCCTATTTCGTCGCCTTGCTGTTCGGCTTCGTCTCGGGCGCGGTGGTGGCCCGCTGGATGGCGGTCACCTATGACGCGAGCCAGTCGCTCGGCCGCTGCCTTGCGCTGATGGCCATCGTCGGCGCGCCGCTCGCGGTCGGCAGCGTGGTGCACCTGTACCCGCACGTCTTCTTCAACGTGCTGGTGCTGGTGCCGGTGCTGATCTGGTGCATGTACCTGCTGTACCGCGGCCTGCCAGTGGTGCTGAGCACGGGACCCAACCGCGGCATGCTGATGGCCTCGGCGCTCATCGCCTACCTGTTCGTCGCCTTCGTGAGCCTGCTCGGCATCACGGTCGCGCTCTGGGGCAGCGGCATCGGGCCGCTGATCGGCACATGAGCGTGCGGCACTACGAGGACCGCGTCGTCACGGCGTTCATGTACTGCGCCATGTTCTGGGCGCTCGTGGGCATGGTCGCCGGCGTCTACGTGGCCGCGGAGCTGGTCTGGCCGACGATCGACTTCGGGCTGCCGGCGCTGTCGTTCGGGCGCCTGCGCACCGCGCACACCACGCTGGTGCTGTTCGGCTTCGGCGTCTCGGGCCTGATCGCGACCGCGTTCTACAGCGTGCAGCGCACCTCGCACGTGCGGCTGTTCGCGCCGGGCCTCGCCTGGGCCCTGTTCTGGGCCTGGCAGCTCACGATCGTGCTGGGCGCGGCCTCGATCCTCGCCGGCTGGACCTCGGCCAAGGAGTACGCCGAGCTCGAGTGGCCGTTCGACATCGCGATCACGGTCGCCTGGGTCGCGTTCGCCGTAGTCTTCTTCGGCACCATCGCGACCCGCAAGGTCCGCTCGATCTACATCTCCAACTGGTTCTACGGTGCGCTGATCATCGTGATCGCCATGCTGCACATCGTGAACAACCTGGCGCTGCCGGCGACCCTCGGCAAGTCGTATTCGCTGTTCGCGGGCGCGCAGGACGCCGTCGTGCAGTGGTGGTACGGGCACAACGCGGTCGGCTTCCTGCTGACCGGCGGCTTCCTCGGCATGCTGTACTACTTCCTGCCGAAGCAGGCGGAGCAGCCGATCTGGAGCTACCGCCTGTCGATCGTCGCGTTCTGGGCCTTCGTCTACACCTACATCTGGGCCGGCCCGCACCATCTGCACTACCACGCGGTGCCGGAATGGGTGCAGTCGCTCGGCATGGTGATGAGCCTGATCCTGCTGGCGCCCTCGTGGGCGACGATGGTGAACGGCATCATGACGGTCGCCGGGGCCGCGAAGAAGCTGAAGACCGATCCCGCGCTCAAGTTCATCGTGCTGTCGCTCGCGTTCTACGGGCTCGCGACCTTCGAGGGCCCGATGCTCGCGATCAAGAGCGTCAACGTCTTCAGCCACTTCACCGAGTGGACCATCGGCCACGTGCACTCCGGCGCGCTCGGCTGGAACGCGCTGATCACCTTCGGCACCTTCTACTTCCTGGTGCCGCGCCTGGCGGGCGCGCCGCTGTGGAGCGCGAAGCTCGCCAACATCCACTTCTGGCTCGCGCTCGCCGGCACCATGCTGTACGTGCTCGCCATGTGGGGCGCGGGCGTGTCCCAGGGCGTGCTGTGGCTGTCGCTCGACGAGCTCGGCGAGGTGCGGTTCAGCTTCAACGACGTCATGGCGGCGATGCAGCCCTATTACCTGCTGCGCTTCCTCGCCGGCCTGACCTTCCTCACGGGCGCCGTGCTCATGGCGGTCAACCTCGCGAGGACCTTCGCCGGCCGCCGGACGGTCGTCGCCATGCCGCCGGCGGCGGGGGCGCGCGCATGAACTGGGTATCGCTGCACCACCGCCTGGAACGCAACGCGGGACTGCTGATCTTCGGCATCCTGCTGGTGTCGTCCATCGGCGGCATGGTGCAGCTGCTGCCGATCGTGACCGAGGATTCGCACGCGCACCCGGCGCCGGGGCTCGAGCCCTATACGGCGCTGGAGCTCGAGGGCCGTGACATCTACATCCGCGAGTCCTGCGGCACCTGTCACACGCAGCAGGTCCGCCCGCTGCTCGCAGAGGTGAAGCGCTACGGGCCGTACTCGCGCTCCGGCGAGTTCGCCTATGACCGGCCGTTCCTGTGGGGCTCGAAGCGCACCGGCCCCGACCTCGCCCGCGTCGGCGGCCGTTACACCGACGAATGGCATCGCCTGCACCTGCTGGACCCGCGCTCGGTGGTGCCCGAGTCCATCATGCCGGCCTATCCCTGGCTCGCCGAGAACCCGGCCGACCGCCGCGGCACGATCCAGGCGCGCATGCGCACGCTGGTGAAGCTCGGGCACCCGTACACGGACGCGCAGGTCGAGGCGGCGCCCGCCGCGCTCGAGGGCAGGACCGAACTGGACGCCGTGATCGCTTACCTGCAGTCCCTCGGGCGCAGCATGCAGGGAGCGGTGCCGCCATGACCTGGTTCCTGTTCGTGGGCGACATGCTGGTGACGGCCTTCATGATCGCGCTGTTCGTGTGGATCTCGCTCAGGCGCACGCGCGCGCAGTTCGACGCGGTGGCGCGCATTCCGCTCGAGGACGAGGAACGCCGTGGCTGACCTGCCGACGCAGTTCTGGGGCGGCTGGATCGTCGCGATCACGGTCACGACGTTCGTGGCGCTGGTCTGGTTCGTGATCGACGTGTATCGCGGCGCCGGCAAGGACGGCAGCGAGCACGAGGTCTGGGACGAGACGCTGCGCGAGGGCGCCAAGCCCGCGCCCATCTGGTGGTTCTGGTTCATCCTCGCGCTGATGACCGTGTCGGTGATCTACGTGATGCTCTACCCCGGGCTCGGCACCTACAAGGGCGCGCTCGAGTGGTCGCAGGGCGGGCACATTGAACGGCGCTTCGGCGACTACGAGCAGGCCTTCGGGGAGGCGCGCGCGCGCATCCTGTCGCGGCCGATCGCGGAGCTGGCAGAGGACGAAGCCGCGATGCGCTCCGCCTGGCGCGTGTTCAACGGCAACTGCGCGTCCTGCCACGGCGCGGATGCAGGCGGCCAGGCGCGACGTTTCCCCGACCTCACGGATGCCGCCTGGCAATGGGGCGCGGACGAGGCGGCGCTTGACGCGACGATCCGCTCCGGGCGCCAGGCTGCAATGCCGCCCTGGCAGGCGGCGGTGGGCGAGCAGGGCGTGGCGCAGCTCGCCGATTACGTGATTGCGCTGTCGCGCGGCGGCGGCGGCGACCCGTCGGTGGCCGCGGGTGCGGCGCTGTTCCAGCAGTTCTGCGTCGCCTGCCACGGCCCGGATGGTGCGGGCAACCCGTTGCTGGGCGCGCCGGCACTGAACGACACCGACTGGACCTACGGCGGCGGCCGCGCCGACGTGATCGCCACGATCGCCAACGGGCGCAATGGCCAGATGCCGGCGTTCGGTGCGCGCCTCGACGACGCGCAGATCCGGCTGCTGGTGGCCTGGCTGCAGTCGGGGGCGAAGACCCCCTAGAACTGGATCGCGAATCCGGCCAGCGCTTCCGCCTGGAACAGGGTGGAGCCGGAGGCCGTGATGCGGCAGAACGCGCTGCCGTCGTCGGACCGGCAGAAGATCGCCGCATCGGTATCCACGGCCGTCAGGTAGCCGCGCGCCTCGAGGCGCAGCGCCGCATGCGCGGCGAGCGGGATGGCCACGCCGAGCGCGAGCGAGCCCGACAGGCGCGTACGGTCCCGCGCCGCGGCGCCCGAAGCCGAGAAGCGCGTGGCGCCGAGGCCCGCGGCGAAGTAGGGCTGCACGCGTTCGCGGGAGCCGATTGGCACCGTGCCGCCGAGGTGCAGGTACTCGACGTCCACGTCGCGCCTCGCCACGCCGTCGTCCACCGCGGAGCCTTGCCGCGAATACCAGAGCTGGTAGAAGCGGTCGTCGCCCGCGCGGAAGCGCAGTTCGAGCGCGAGCGCGACACTCTCCGATTCTTCGAGGTCGCGGTCGACCCCGGTCGCCGCGTCCTCCAGGCCGCCCCCGCCGCGGTAGCCGCCATGCAGCGCCACCTGCACCTGCGGCAACTCGCCGGCCAGTGTGGCCGGCGCAGCGGCCAGGCTGGCGGCGAGCAGCAGGGTACGTGTAACCATGCGGGGTGGGAGGCATCGTATCATGGCGCCGGAGCCCTGCCGCCCATGCGCATCACCACCGACGACGTCGCACGCACGCTGGAGAAGGGACTCGCGTCCGCCTGGCTGATCACCGGGGACGAACCGCTGTTGACCGGCGAGGCGGCCGATGCCGTGCGCGCGCGCGCGCGCAGCGAGGGATACACCGGCCGCGAGGTGTTCAATGCCGACCGCTGGTTCGAATGGCCGCAGCTGCTCGCCTCCAGCCAGTCGCTGTCGCTGTTCGCGGAACGGCGCATCATCGAGCTGCGCATGCCTGCGCCGCGCCCCGGCAAGGAGGGCGGCGCGATCCTGGCCCGCCTGGCCGCAGACCCGCCGCCGGACACGCTGCTGCTGGTGACCACCGGGCGCGCCGCGGGGGAGACCTACTCCACCGCGTGGTTCAAGGCCTTCGAGAAGCACGGCGTGGTGGTGCAGTCCTGGCCGGTCGAGATCGGCCGCCTGCCACAGTGGATCGCCGCGCGCGCCTCACGGCGCGGACTCGCGATCGACCCGGAGGGCGCCGCACTGCTGGCCGAGCGCGTCGAGGGCAACCTGCTCGCCGCCCACCAGGAAATCGAGAAGCTCGCACTGCTTGCCGGCGGCGGCGCCGTGACGGCGGAGGAGGTGCAGGCCGCGGTCGCGAACAGCGCGCGCTACGACGTGTTCCAGCTCGGCGAGGCCGCGCTCGCGGGCGACGCGACGCGCAGCCTGCGCATCCTGGAGGGCCTGCGCGCCGAGGGCGCGGAGCCGCCGCTGGTGCTGTGGGCGATCTGCCGCGAACTGCGCGCGCTCGCCGAGGCGCGGCGCAATCCGGGTGCGGCCGCCGGCTACGGCCGGCAGGCCGAAAAGCGCGCGGCGCTGCTGCGCGCGGCCGTCGCGCGCACGCGCGGCCAGTCGCTCGGCCCGTTGTTCCTGGCGGCGGGCCTCGTGGACCGCGAGGTCAAGGGCGTCACCCGCGGGGATCCCTGGGCGTCCCTGACCGGGCTGGTCGCGGCGCTCGCAGGCGTGGCGCGCCCGCCGCACGTCGCCTGAGCTGCGATGCGCCCCTACGGCGTGTTCGGCGGCATGTTCGACCCGATCCATTACGGGCACCTGCGCACGGCCCATGAACTGCGGGAACTGCTCGGCCTCGAGGCCGTCGCCTTCGTGCCGGCGGGCGACCCGCCGCACCGGGCGGTGCCGCTCGCCGACGCCGCGACGCGACTCGCGATGGTCCGGGCCGCGATCGAGGGCAATCCCGGATTCACGGCGGACGATCGCGAACTGCGCCGCGCCGGCCCGTCCTACACGGTCGTGACGCTCGAGGAATTGCGTGCCGAGCGTGGCCAGCAGCCGCTGGTGCTGATCATGGGGCTGGACGCGTTCGCGGGGATCGGCAGCTGGTATCGCGCCGACGAGCTGGTGGGCCTCGCGCACATCGTGGTGGCGGTGCGCCCCGGCGCGGCCATGCCCGACTCGGGCCTGCCCGCGGAACTGCTGCGCCGGCATGGTTGTCGGGATCCGGCGCAGCTCGGGCAGGCGCCCGCGGGGTTGGTCCTCGTCAACGAGGGCACCCAGCTCGTGGCCTCGTCGAGCGCCGTCCGCGCCATCGTGGCGGCAGGGCGCGATCCGCGCTACTTGATGCCCGAGGCGGCGCGTAGGATCATCCTCGCCAGGGGCAGCTACGCCCGGCCAGGCGACAGGAAGGAATGAGCGACACGAGAGCGAAGGGAAAACGCCGCACATCCGTGACCCGAAGCGCGCGCAGCCGCGCCAAGCCGCCCAAGAAGACCAGGAAGGCACCTGGCAGCCTGACCGACATCGCGATCGCCGCCCTCCAGGACATGAAGGCCGTCAACGTCAAGGTGCTCGACGTGCGCAAGCTGACGGACGTCGCCGACACCATGATCGTCGCCACCGGCACCTCGGACCGGCACGTCAAGTCCATCGCGGACCGGCTGGTCGAGCGCTGCCGCCAGGCGGGCCATCGGCCCTATGGTGTCGAGGGCGAGCGTGAGGGCGAGTGGGTGCTGGTGGACCTGCAGGACCTGATCGTGCACGTGATGCTGCCACGCATCCGCGAGTTCTACGGCCTCGAGAAACTCTGGGACCTGCGGCCGGCGCAGCGCGGGCCGAGCCTCGCCTGAGGACCCGCCATGCGCGTCCGGCTGATTGCGGCCGGCACCCGGATGCCGCGCTGGGTGGACGAAGGCGTCGGGGAGTACGCGAAGCGCCTCAAGGGCGGCATCCGCTTCGAACTGGTCGAGATTCCGCTCGCGAAGCAGCACGAGCGCATGCGCGCCGCGATCGGCGCGCGCGAGTTCACGGTTGCGCTCGAGGTGACGGGCCGCGCCATGACCACGCCCGAACTCGCGCGCTGGCTCGCCGGACGGCTCGCCGGCGGCCGCGACCTGGCGCTCCTGGTCGGCGGACCCGACGGCCTCGACCCGCAACTGTCGGCCGAGGCCGACCTGCGATGGTCGCTGTCGCCCCTGACCTGGCCGCACGGCCTGGTGCGCATCATGGTCGTCGAGCAGCTCTATCGCGCGCATAGCCTGCTGGCGGGCCATCCTTACCATCGCGCCTGAGCCCTTGACCGGCTATCCTTGTCCGGTCAATGACTTACGACACGATCATCCTGGCTTCCGCCTCGGCGCGGCGCAGCCGCCTGCTGGCCCAGATCGGGGTCCGGCACGAGGTCATGGCGATGGACGTCGACGAGACCCAGCGTGACGGTGAGGCGGCCCGGGATTACGTCGCCCGGCTTGCGCGCGAGAAGGCCGAGGCCGCCGCGCGCCGGCTCGGCTCGCGCGCCGGCTGTCCGGTGCTCGCCGCGGACACGGCGGTCGTGCAGGACGGCCGCGTCTACGGCAAGCCGGCCGACGAGGAGGAATGCGTGGCGATCCTCGCGGCGCTGGCGGGGCGCACGCACGAGGTGCTGACCGCGATCGCGCTGCTGCATGCGGGCGCGCTCGCCACGGCGTTGAGCGCCAGCCGCGTCACCTTCCGCGCCATCGCCGTGGCGGAGTGCCGGCGCTACTGGGCGACCGGCGAGCCCGCGGGCAAGGCCGGCGCCTATGCGATCCAGGGCCTGGGCGCCGTGTTCGTCTCGCGCATCGAGGGCAGTCACTCGGGCGTCATGGGCCTGCCGCTGTTCGAAACCGCGACGCTGCTCGACGCCGCCGGCGTCAGCCGCTGGCAGCCTGCCGCATGAACGCCTTCGGCCCGGAACGCAGGCCGCACGGCATGGGTCCAAAACCCGGGCAGGTGCCATGAAACGGGTCGAGCGCTGGGTCAAGAGGCTGGTGCGCTGGGCGGCGGCGGCGGTCGCGGCCGCGGCGCTGTTGCTCGCGCTCGGCATCGGCGCCTTCCGGCTCGCGATCGACCTGCTGCCCGGCTACCAGCAGCGCATCGTCGAGCGTGTGCGCGAGCAGACCGGCCTCATCCTCGAGTTCGATTCGGTCTATGCGCGCATCGGGCGCTACGGTCCGGAGATCGCTTTCCGCGGCGCGCGGCTGCTGCCCGCCTCGGGC
The DNA here is from genome assembly GCA_964649205.1 of uncultured Steroidobacteraceae bacterium. Classification (GTDB taxonomy): domain Bacteria; phylum Pseudomonadota; class Gammaproteobacteria; order Steroidobacterales; family Steroidobacteraceae; genus SCUD01. The sequence continues at coordinate 5,294 of CAZYPM010000037.1, read as the reverse complement.
GACGCGCCACTGGTGAGCGCCGAGTCCGGGCGCGTGAGCCTGTCGATTCCACGCTCGATCTGGTACCGCCGCATCGAACTCGGGCGCGTGCTGCTGGTGCGGCCGCTGCTCAACTTCGTGATCAGGACCGACGGCAGCGTGCAGCTGGTCGGGCAGGGCGCATTGCGCCCGGACCCCGCCGCGGAGCGCCGGCCGATGACCTTCGAGCGCCTGCCGCGCGGCCGCTTTGCGGTGCGCGACGCGACGCTCGCCGTGCTCGACCTGCGCGCGCGCCAGGGCCGTTTCGAGCTGACCGGCGCGGACATCGAGATGCTGCGCAGCGGGAACCAGCTGTCGCTGCGCGGCCAGGTCGACCTGCCGCAGCACCTGGGTTCCTCGCTCGAGTTCCAGGCGGATGCGGAAGGCGACCTGGCGGACACCGGTTCGCTGGTGTGGTCCGCGGGTCTCGATGCCTACGACGTCGACCTGTCGCAATGGGCCGCGCTGCTGCCCGACAGTTTCACGGTGCCGGCGGCGGGCTTCGGCGCGCTGGAGATGACGGCACGCGGCACCGGCAGGGCTCTGACCACGCTGCGCGTGCAGCCGCGACTCGAGGGCCTGCGATTGCCGGGGTCGGAGACGGAGTTCTCGCGCATCGCCGGCGACGTGCGCATGCGCCGTGACGGCGACACGATCACCGTGCAGGCCGCGGGTCTCGAACTGTCGCGCGAGGGCGCACCCTGGCGACCGACCAGCGTCGAGGCGAAGCTCGAGCGCCGCGACGGGCGCCTCGCATCGGCGGCGCTGCGCGCCGATTACCTGCGCATCGAAAACATGGCCGCCCTCGCCCCGCTGCTGCCGGAAGGCAGGCTGCGCGAACGGCTGCTGGCGGCGGCGCCGCGCGGCGAGGTATTCGGGCTCGACGTCACGATTGCCGACGCGGGTCCCGGCCGCCTGCCGGACATCACCGGACGGCTGCGTTTCGCGGATGCCGGCTTCGAGCCCGTGGGGCGCGCGGCGGGCGTCACCGGCCTGGACGGCGCGGTCGAGGGCCGCGGCGCTGGCGGCGTGGTGCACCTCACTACGCGCGACGGCCTCATCGCCTGGCCGCTGCAATGGCGCTCGCTGATCGAGGTGCCGCGCGCCGACGCGCGCGTCGAGTGGAGCCGCTTCGAGAACGGGGTGCGGCTCTGGGCCGACGATGCGCTGGTCGAAACCGGCCACGGCCGTGCGCAGGGGAAACTGCGCCTGTTGCTGCGCCCCGGTCAGCTGCCGCTCATGAACCTGGAAGGCACCGCCACCGATTTCGACCTGCGCCAGACCTGGCGCTACCTGCAGGTCGAGCGCCTGAAGCCGAAGACCGTCGCCTGGCTGGACGCGGCGTTTCGCGCGGGCCGCGTGCCCGAGGCAAAAGTGTCGATCACCGGCCCGACCCGCGGTTTTCCGTATCGCGAAGGGCAGGGCCGCTTCACGGCCGAGGGCCGCGTCACCGGCCTCAACCTGTTCTTCGCGGACGGCTGGCCGGAGATCCGCGGCATCGAGGCGGACTTCGCCTTCGACGGCCCCGGCATGCGCGTGTCGGCGACGCGCGGCAACATCGCGGGCGTCGCGCTGTCACGGGCCGAGGCGCACAGCGCCGACCTGCGCACGGCGATGCTGGCGCTCAGCCTGGAGGGTCGCGCCGACGCCGGCCGCGCGATCCGCCTGCTGCAGGGCAGCCCGCTGGCACCGTCGCTCGGCGAGGCCTTCGGCCAGCTCGCGGGATCGGGCCCGGTGACCGCGGCGATCACGATGTTCCTGCCGATCAAGGAGATGGAACAGCGCGTCGTCACGGTGATCGCGCAGCTCTCCGGCGTGACGCTGAAGCACCGCGAGCAGCCGGTGGAGGCCACGGAAATCACCGGGGAGTTGCGGGTCCGCAACCGCGAAGTGTACGCGCCGTCGCTGCGCGGCCGGCTGCTCGGCGGTCCCGTGCGCTTGTCCATCGCGACCACCGTGCAGAACAACGGCGATCTCGAGACGCGGCTGAATGCCGAGGGCGAGCTGCTGGGTGCGCAGCTGGTGCCGGCGGCGCATTTGCCGCTGAATGCGAACCTGTCGGGCAGCGCGGACTGGCGCGGATTCCTGACGCTGCAGCGAGCCGCCGCGGGCGACCGGCCGGCGCGCGGGACGCTGCGCCTGAGCAGCGACCTGCGCGGCCTCGCGGTCGGGCTGCCCGAGCCCTTCGACAAGGCGCTGGACGTCGCGCGGCCGCTGACGATCGCGGCGAATTTCGACGGCGAGTCCGGGATGCGGGTGCAGGGACAGTTCGGCCGCGACGTCCACGCACTGCTGCAGTGGCGGCGCAAGGCCGGGGACCCGCCGGTCGAGCGCGGCATCGTCTCCTTCGGCACGGCCGTGCCGGGCGCGCTGCCGCGTGAACCCGGGCTGTGGCTGCGCGGGCGCCTCGACGAGGCCAGCCTGTCGGCGCTGCTCGCATTGCGCTGGGCGGAGCCGCGCGGCCGGCCGCTGTCCGAGTGGCTGGCGGGCGCAGACCTGTCGGTTGGCGACCTCGAAGTGCTCGGCTATCGCTTCACCGGCGTGGATGCCCGGCTGCGGCCCGGCAATCGCGCCTGGGAAGTGGACGTCGACGGGGAGATGGCGCAGGGCCACCTGACCGTGCCGCATGCCTTCCCGGGCGAGGTCCCGATGGTGCTGGACATGGAGCGGCTGCGCTTCGGCGAGCGCGTGGCACCCGGCGCCGGCGTCACGGCCGCCGGCGCCGCTGCGGTCGCACAGCAGCAACCCGACCCGCGCCAGCTGCCCGCGATCCGCGTGGACGTGCGGGATTTCATTTTCGACAGCCGCAGTTTCGGCCACGTGCAGGCCGAGTTCGCGCGCGGCACCGCCGGCATGACGCTGAACCAGTTCACGATGACGCACGCCGCTTTCACGGCGAAAGGGCGCGGCAGCTGGCTCATGCTGCGGGACGGCGCGGAATGCCGGCTGGAGTTCGAGGCCGACTCGAACGACGTGCTCGGGTTCATGAACGCGATGCAGCTCGGCTCGCTGGTCGCCGGACGGCAGGGCCGCGTGTCGGCGAGCCTGAGCTGGCCGGGGCCGCCCGAGGTCAGCGCGATCGAGCGCCTGTCGGGACGGCTCGAGATCTCGGCGCGTGACGGGCGGCTGACCTCGGTCGAGCCCGGTGCCGGGCGCGTGTTCGGGCTCATGAGCCTCGCGCACCTGCCGCGCAGGCTGGCACTCGACTTCGGCGACCTGACGGGCGAGGGACTTTCCTTCGACACCATGACCGGCACCTTCCAGCTGACCGACGGCGAGGCGTACACGGACAACCTCACGCTGCGCGGCTCGGCCGCGGAGATCGGCCTGGCCGGCCGCACCAGCCTCAGGCACCGCACCTACGACCAGACCGCGGTGGTGACCGGACAGCTGGGCGCGTCGCTCGGCGTCGCCGGTGCGCTCGCGGGCGGGCCGGCCGTGGGCGCGGCGCTGCTGCTGTTCTCGCAGATCTTCAAGGAGCCGCTCAAGGGCGCGACGCGCGGCTACTATCGCATCACGGGTTCCTGGGACGACCCGCAGGTGAAACGGGTGGACGCACGCGAGGTGAAGGACAGCCGCCAGGCGGGATCGGCCGCCGAATCGGCGGTGGAGCCTGCAGCCGGGCCGGGACGCACGCCGCTGCCGCCATGACCATGCCGGTCGTTGCCGCTGTGCAGATGACGTCGGTCGCCGACGTCGCGCGCAATCTCGGGACCGCGCGGCGCCTGCTCGCGCGCGCGCGCGAGGGCGGCGCCTGCCTCGCCGTGCTGCCGGAAAACTTCTCCTTCATGGGGCGCAGCGAAGCCGAGCGGCGCGCGGTGGTCGAGGCGGACGCCGACGGGCCGGTGCAGCAGGCGATGGCGGCCTGCGCGCGCGAACTCGGGCTGTGGATCGTGGCCGGCACGCAGCCGATTGCGGTCCCCGGCGAGGCACGCCCCGCCAACGCCTGCATCGTCTACGACGCGGCGGGCCGCCGCGCGGCGCGCTACGACAAGATCCACCTGTTCGACGTGGACGTGGCGGGCGGGCGCGAGAATTACCGGGAATCCGCGCATGCCGCGCCGGGTGCGAAGCCCGTCACGGTGGACACGCCCGCGGGCCGGGTCGGACTTTCCGTGTGCTACGATTTGCGCTTTCCCGAGCTGTACCGGAAGCTGGTCTCCGAGGGAGCAGAGATCCTGGCCGTGCCATCCGCATTCACCGTCCCGACCGGCCGCGTGCACTGGGAAGTCCTGCTGCGGGCCCGCGCCATCGAGAACCTGTCCTTCGTCGTCGCCGCCGCCCAGAGCGGCATCCACGACAGCGATCGCGAGACCTGGGGCGACAGCCTCATCGCCGATCACTGGGGCCGCGTGCTGGCGCGGCTGCCGCGCGGCAGCGGCGTCGTGCTGGCTGCGCTCGACCGCGACCGCCAGCGCGACACCCGCCGCACGTTCCCCGCGCTCGAACACCGCAGGATCGGCTGACGATGGACGCACTCCCGCTCGCGCGTGACCGGATCCTGGCGCCGTCGGGCCTCGACGAGGGCCGGCTCGAGCAGACCCTCGGCTCGCTGCTGGGCGCCGCGGTGGACGCCGGCGACCTGTATTTCCAGCTGGCGCGCGAGGAGCACTGGGTGCTGGAGGACGGCATCGTCAAGGAAGGCAGCTACAGCATCGAGCAGGGCGTCGGCGTGCGCGCGATGGCCGGCGAACGCACCGGGTTCGCCTACTCCGACGAGGTGGTCCCGGCCGCGCTCGCGGAGGCCGCGCGCGCGGCGCGCGCGATCGCGCGCGAGGGCGGCAGCGGCCAGGTGCAGGCCTGGAAGGCGTCCGCGGCGCACCGGCTCTACCTGCCGGACGACCCGATCGCCTCGCTCGCGGACGCCGACAAGGTGGCGCTGCTCAACGAGCTGGACCGCCACGCGCGCGCGCTCGACCCGCGCGTGAAGCAGGTGGTCGCGACGCTCGCGGCGGTGCACGAGATCGTGCTGGTCGCCGCCAGCGACGGCACGCTGGCGGCCGACGTGCGCCCGCTGGTGCGCATGAACGTCTCGGTGATCGTCGAGCAGAACGGCCGCCGCGAGCAGGGCTATGCGGGCGCCGGCGGCAGGCATTCGCTCGGCGAATTCGTCGCGCAGGGACGGCCGCTCACGCTCGCGCGCGAGGCGGTGCGGCAGGCGACCGTGAACCTGGAATCGGTGCCGGCGCCGGCGGGCACCATGACCGTCGTGCTCGGCCCGGGCTGGCCCGGCGTGCTGCTGCACGAGGCGGTCGGCCACGGGCTCGAGGGCGACT
>CAZYPM010000036.1:0-14182 GCA_964649205.1 uncultured Steroidobacteraceae bacterium | reverse complement strand
CCGCCGAGGCCGGCGCGGGCGAGGTGCATGCGCTCGCCGTGGGCAAGGCGGCGGCGGCCATGATGCAGGGCGCCCTCGACGCGCTCGGGCCGCGCCTGGCGCGCGGCCTGGTGATCGCGCCGGACGACGGCAGCGCGCAGGCACTCGCGGGCCATCCGGCGATCCGTTGCCTGGCCGGCTCGCATCCGTTGCCCGACGACAGGAGCCTGGCGGCGGGCGAGGCGGCGCTTGCATTCGCGGCGGCGACGCCCGCCGGATCGCGCGCGCTGCTGCTCGTTTCCGGCGGCGCTTCCGCCCTCGCGGAATCCCCGTCCGCCGGCGTGACGCTGGCGGAACTGCGCGCAGTGACGACGCGCGCGTTCGCCGAGGGCTGGGACATCGAGCGGCTGAACGCCAGCCGGCGCGGGATGTCCGCGCTCAAGGGCGGCCGCCTGGTGGAGGCATTCCGCGGCTGCGAGCTGCAGGGTTTCCTCGTGTCGGACGTGCCGCGGGACGATCCCGCGGTCGCGGCTTCCGGGTTGCTGGCGTCGGCGCGCTGCCGGGTGACGGTGATTGCGCGGCTCGCGGACGCACTGGAGGCGGTGCAGCGCGCGGCGCGCGCGCAGGGCGTCGATGCGGCGCTGGCGCCGCAGCGGCTCGACGGCCCGGCGGTGGAGGCGGCGCGGCGCATCTGCCATGACATCGCGACGATTCCGCAGCCACTGCTGATCGCGGGCGGCGAAACGGTCGTGCGGCTGCCGGCGCGGCCCGGCCGCGGCGGGCGCTGCCAGCAGCTCGCGCTCGCGGCCGCGCGCCTGATCGCCGGCCACCCGGAGTACCTGCTGCTCGCCGCCGGGACCGACGGACGCGATGGCACGAGCGACGATGCCGGCGCCATCGTGGACGGCGACACGCTCGCGCGCATCGAGGACGCGGGGCTCGACGCCGAAGCGGGACTGGCCGCGGCCGACAGCGGGACGCTGCTGGAGGCGGCGGGGGACCTCCTGTACACCGGGCCGACCGGCACCAACGTGGGCGACATCGTGCTGGCGTTGCGGCAGCCGCTAAGATAGCCGCATGAGCGTCCGGGTTCTGATCATCGCCGACCAGAACGACTTCCGGCGCCTGCTCGCGCACCACGTTTCGACCGGCTTCGACGCGCCGGCCATTGCCGAGTACGACCCGGCGTCGGGCGGCCGCCTGCCGGCCGACTTCTCGGGCAGCGCCTACGATGCCGTGCTGCTCGCCGACACGCCGGGCGCGGAGCCGGGGCTCGACTGGCTGCGCGACCTGTCGCGGCGCAATGCCTTCCCGCCGATCATCTACCTGCTGTCGAATCCGGGCGCCGAGGCCGAGGAGCAGGCGCTCGCCGCGGGTGCCCACGGCTGCCTGTCGGCGCGCAAGATCGACCACGCCGGCCTGGTCGCCGCACTGCGTGCGGCGCAGGCGCGCCGCGGCCAGCCCTCGCGGCCGGCGCCGCGCAGCGAGGAGGCGCCGCGCGCCAGCCGCTTCGGCGACGCGGCCATCCGCGGTTACCGCTTCGTCAGCCAGATCGCCGAGAACCCGGTCTCGAGCGTCTACCTCGCCACCAGCGAGCGCAGCGGCGAGAAGGTCGTGCTGAAGGTGCTGCACCAGCCGCCCGACAGCGGCGGCGGGGAGCGGACCTTCGACCGCTTCCTGCGCGAGTACCAGATCGCGGCCGGCATCTCGCACCCGAATGTCGCGCACGTGCACGACTTCGGGGTCGCCGACGACCATGCCTACATCGCGATGGAGTACTTCCCGAAGGGCGACCTGCGCGCGCGCATCAAGGCGGGCATCGAGCCGGCCCAGGCGCTCGCCTACCTGCGCCAGATGGCCGAGGCGCTGGTCGTGCTGCACGGCGCCGGCGTGCTGCACCGCGACCTCAAGCCCGGCAACGTCATGGTGCGCGACGAATCATCGGTGGCGCTGATCGACTACGGCCTGTCCAAGCAGCTGTCGCTGGACGCCTCGGTGAGCGCCGACGGCGAGATCTTCGGCACGCCCTACTACATGAGCCCGGAACAGGGTCACGGCCGCGACACCGACGCGCGCAGCGACATCTACAGCCTCGGGATCATCTTCTACGAGATGCTGATGCGCCGGAAGCCTTACGTCGCCGGCACGCCGATGCAGGTGATCTACAAGCACGCGCATGCGCCGCTGCCGGAGCTGCCGGCGCAGCTCAAGCGTTTCGAGGGCCTGCTCTACAACTGCATCGCGAAGGATCCGCAGCGGCGCTATGCGAGCGCCGACCGGCTGCTGGACGAGGTGCGCGAGCTCGAGCGCGACGAGACCGAGCGCTGAGGCCTCAGCCGGGGCAGGGCAGGAGCCGCGGTCCGGCGGAGTCCCAGTACAGCACGCTGGCCGTGGCGTGCCAGTCCCCCAGCACGAAGCGCCGGGCCGGCCTGCCGTCCACCACGGACTCGTGCAGCGCGGGCCGGTGCGTGTGGCCGTGGATCATGGTGTCGGCGCCCGCCGAGCGGAACAGGGCCTCGACCGCCGCCGGGTTGACGTCGGTGATGTATTCCGAGGCGGTCGCCAGGTGCGCGCGGCTGCCGGCGCGCGCCTCGCCGGCGAGGCGGCGGCGCTGGTCGAGCGACAGCCGCGCGAATCCCGCGCGCACCGCGGGATCGCGCACCAGCGCGCGCAGGCGCTGGTAGGCGCGGTCGTCCACGCACAGGCCGTCCCCGTGCGTCAGGATGACCCGCGCGCCGGCGATGGTGACGATCGCGGGATCCTCGAGCAGCAGCGCCCCGGTGTCGGCGCAGAAGCGCTCCCCGATCAGGAAGTCCCGGTTTCCCCGCATGACGCAGACCAGCGTGCCGCCCGCGGCGAGCGCGGCGAGCGCGGCGATCACGCCGCGGTGGGCGGGCTCCGGGTCGTCGTCGCCGACCCAGGCCTCGAACAGGTCGCCGAGCAGGTAGAGCGAGCCGGCCTCGCGCGCCGGGCCCGCCAGGAAGCGGATGAAGCGGTCGGCGATCTCGGGCGCGGTGGGATCGAGGTGCAGGTCGGAGGCGAACCAGGCGCTCACGGCGCCGGGTCCGCCGCGCGGGCCGCCTCGCCGACCACGAATGCGCGCCGGACCACGGGCGGATCGACCGGCACGTCGGAGGCGAAGTCCGGGATCGTGCGCGTCTGCAGGTAGGCGATGCGGTCCACGACTTCCATGCCCTCGACCACGCGGCCGAAGACCGCGTAGCCCCAGCGGCTCGGCAGCGGGTCGAGGCCGGCGTTGTCGTTGAGATTGATGTAGAACTGCGCGGACCCCGAATGCGGGCTGTCCTCGCGCGCCAGACCGAGCGTGCCACGGCGGTTCGACAGCCCGTTGCCGCTCTCGTTGGGGATGGGCGCGCGGCCAGCGCGGGGCGCCAGCCGGTCGTCGAAGCCGCCGCCCTGGATCACGAAGTTCGGGATCACGCGGTGGAACACGGTGCCGTCGTAGTGACCGTCGCGCACGTAGCGCAGGAAGTTCTCCGCCGAGAGCGGGGCACGCACGGCATCGAGCTCGATGACGATGGCGCCAAGCGAGGTATCGAGCTGGACGCGGGGCGCGAGCGACGAGGACTCCTGCGCCGCCGCCATCGGGGGCGCCAGCAGCAGCAGCAGCGACAGGCAGCGCAGGTTCATGGTGGGCGCAAGGATACCAGCGGCGTCGGCGTGAGACACCCCGCCGGATACCTTAGACTGTGCCGGCGATGAATCCGACCGTCACGCGCTTTGCCCCGAGTCCCTCCGGCGCGCTGCATCCGGGCAACGCGCGCACGGCGCTGTTCAGCTTCCTGCTGGCGCGCCGGGACGGCGGGCGCTTCCTGGTCCGCGTCGAGGACAGTGACCGCGAGCGCAGCAGCGAGGACTTCGTCGCCAGCCAGCTCGCCGACCTGGCCTGGCTCGGCCTCCATTGGGATTCCGGCCCGGACCACGAGGACGGTCGCGGGCCCTATCGACAGTCGCAGCGCGGCGCGATCTATGCGCGGCTCCTGGCGCAACTCGAGGCCGCTGGCCACGCCTATCCCTGCTATTGCTCGCCGGCCGAACTGGACGCCGCGCGGCGTGCGCAGCTCGCGCGTGGCGAGCCGCCACGCTACCCCGGCAGCTGCCGCAGCCTCGACGCCGCCGCGCGAGCCGCGCGCGAGGCCGAGGGCATGCGGCCGGCGTTGCGCTTCGCGGTGCCGGAAGGGCAGGTGGTGAGCTTCGATGATCTGGTGCGCGGCCCGCAGCAGGCGGACGCCGCGGCGTTCGGCGACTTCGTCATCCGCCGCGCCGACGGCGCGGCCGTCTTCTTCTTCTGCAATGCCGCCGACGACGCGCTCATGGGCGTCACCCACGTGCTGCGCGGCGACGACCACCTGAGCAACACGCCGCGCCAGCTGCTGCTGCTGGCGGCGCTCGGGCTGGCGGCGCCGCGCTACGGCCACCTGCCGCTGCTGCTCGACGCCGACGGCGCGCCGCAGTCCAAGCGTCGCGGCAGCATCACGGTCGGGGAGCTGCGCAGCCGGGGCTACCTGCCGGCCGCGGTCGCCAACTACTTGCTGCGCCTGGGACACCACGGGGCGCCGGACGCCTGGGTCGAGCCCGCGGAATTCGCGCGCCACTTCGACCCGGGCAAGCTCGGCCGCGCGCCCGCGCACTTCGACCCGGTGCAGCTCGACCACTGGCAGCGCGAGGCGGTCCGCAGGCTGTCACCGCCGCAGGCGGCGGAATGGTTGGCGCCGGCATTGCCGGCCGACTGGCCGCCGGCGCGCCGCGTCGAGGCCGCCAGGCTGCTGCAGGGCAACCTGTTGCTGCCCGCGGAAGCGGCCGGCTGGGTCGCAGTGCTGTCCGGCGAACTTGCGCCGCTCACGGGCGAAGAGGCCGCTGCGATCGCCGCCGCGGGCGCGGGGTTCTTCGAGTCGGCGCTGGCCGCATTCGCCGACACCGGCAGCGACCTCACGCGGCTCGCCGAGCAGATCCGGGCGCGCACCGGCCGCAAGGGCAGGGAGATCTACCGGCCGCTGCGCATCGCGCTCACCGGGCGCCACGACGGCCCGGAACTCGCGGCGCTGCTGCCGGCGATACCGCCGGCACTGGTGCGCGCGCGGCTCGCGAACGCCGCGCGCGCGCACTGAGGCCGCATGCTGCAGATCCACAACTCGCTGACCGGCCGCAAGGAGCCGTTCACGCCGCTGGTCGAGGGCCAGGTCGGCATGTACGTCTGCGGGATCACGGTGTACGACTACGTCCACGTCGGTCATGCGCGTTCGCAGATCGCCTTCGACGTGGTGCGGCGCTGGCTGCGCGCGAAGGGCCTGCGCGTGAACTACGTGCGCAACATCACCGACATCGACGACAAGATCATCCAGCGCGCGCAGGAGCGCGGCGAGTCGGTCGAGGGCCTCACCGCCCGCTACATCGCCGCCATGGACGAGGACTTCGCCGCGCTCGGCATCGAGAAGCCGGACCACGAGCCGCGTGCGACCGCCCACATTCGCGAGATCGTGCAGATGATCGAGCGGCTGCGCGAGCGGGGCTTCGCCTACGTCGGCGAGAGCGGCGACGTGCTGTACGCGGTCGCGAAATTCGAACGCTATGGGCGGCTGTCGGGCAAGAATCCGGCGGACCTGCGCGCCGGCGCGCGGGTCGAGGTGGACGAGCGCAAGCGCGACCCGCTCGACTTCGTGCTGTGGAAGCGCGCCAAGCCCGGCGAACCGGCCTGGGAATCGCCCTGGGGCCCGGGCCGCCCGGGCTGGCACATCGAGTGCTCGGCGATGGCGGTCGCGCTGCTGGGCCCTGCGTTCGACATCCACGGCGGCGGCATGGACCTCAAGTTCCCGCACCACGAGAACGAGATCGCGCAGTCCTGCGCGGCCTGCGACGCGCCGTTCGCGCGGGTGTGGATGCACAACGGCTTCGTGCGCGTCAACGAGGAGAAGATGTCGAAGTCGCTCGGCAACTTCTTCACGGTGCGCGAGGTGCTGCCGAAGCTGCGGCCGGAGGTGCTGCGGTTCTTCCTGCTGTCGTCCCACTACCGGGGCCCGGTCAACTACGGCGAGGACAACCTGCGCCAGGCCGACGCGGCGCTCACGCGGCTCTATCTCGCCCTGCGCGGCGTCAGCCCGGCGCGCAAGGTGGAGGCGTCGGGGGCCACGGCGCAGTTCGCCGAGGCCATGGACGACGACTTCAACACGCCGGAAGCGCTGGCCGCCCTGCAATCGCTGGCGCGCGAGCTGAATGTCGCAAAGACCGCGGGCGACGACCGGCGCGCGGCGCGCCTTGCGGCGGAACTGGTGCGCCTGGGCTCGCACCTCGGCCTGCTGGAGCGCAAGCCCGAGGAATGGCTGGCCATGCGCTCCGAAATCACCGGTGGCGCGGCCGAGGCGGCGCCGATCGAGGACGCGGAAGTCGAGAAGCTGGTGGCGGCGCGGATCGCCGCGCGCAAGGCGCGGGATTTCAAGGAGTCGGACCGCATCCGCGACCAGCTGGCCGCGCGAGGCGTCGTTCTCGAGGACGGGGCGACCGGCACCACCTGGCGGCGGAAGTAGGCCGCTCGGCGGGGACGGCGAGGGCCCGGCCAAAAGAAAAGGGGCGCCGAAGCGCCCCTTTCCCCATTCCCGAAGGAATCTCAGCGGAACGAGTACGTCGTCCGCAGGCTCCAGAAGCGCCCGCGTGGGTTGTGAATCGCCGACACGTAGCCATAGACGTCGGTGTCGCCGTCGCCGACCGCGACCGGCACTTCCTCGTCGAAGGCATTGTCGAGGAACAACGCAATCTTCGTGTTCTCGATGCCGGTATAGGCGATCTGCAGGTTCACGGTCGTGAACGAGTCGACCGACCCGACCGACGGCAGGCCGCCCACCTGATTGGGCGACAGGTTGCGCCAGTCGTTGAACGAACTCAGGTAGTTCACCCGCGCGTTGAAGCCCCAGTCGCCCAGCCGGTAGTCGCCGGTCAGCGCGACGCGGTCTTCCGGATACTCATACTCGCCGGCGAACTGCTGCGTCTCGAACGTGAGGCCGTCCGCCCCCAGCAGCGTCTTGTCGAACTCGAGCAGGTGCGACCAGTCGAGGCCGAGCGTGAGGCTGCCGTCGCCGAGTCCCATGTTGTGGTACACGGCCAGGTCGATGCCCTGGGTTGACTGGCTGCCGATGTTGCGGAAGCCGCTCCTGATGAACTGCAGCGCGCCCAGCGTGTCGCCCGGCAGCGGAGCCGCGCGCACGCAGACCGTGCTCGCCTGGTTGTTGCACTCCTGGTTGTACAGGAAGATACGCGGCACCTCGTCGATCTTGCCGTCCTGCTGGATGTCCCAGAAGTCGAGCGAGACACTGGTCGAGCCGGTGGGCTGCCAGACAGCGCCAACATTGAAGTTCTCGGATTCCTCAGGCTGCAGGTCCGGATTGCCCGAGAAAATGATCAGGAAGTCGGTGTTCGCGCAGTACGCCGGGTTGTCGGCGCAGCCGAACGTGTCCTGGAAGAACTCCGACTCCTGCGACGGCCCGAGGCCGATCTGCGCCAGCGACGGGGCACGGAAGCCCTCGCCCCAGGACGCGCGCACCGCGAACGAGTCGACCGGCGCCCAGCGCAGGGCCACCTTCGGGTTCGTCGTGTCGCCGAAGTCGCTGTAGTCGTCGTAGCGTCCGGCGACCTGCAGCTCGAGGGACTCGGCCAGCGGGAACGAGAACTCGACGAAGGCGGACTTGTTGTCGCGCTGGGCCGCAGCGGATACCGACTCCGTGCCAAAGATCAGGCCGCGCTGGAATTGGTCGTCCGGCACGTCGGTGATCTTCTCGTCGCGGTACTCGATACCGGCCGCCATCATGACCTGGCCGGCGCCCATCTCGAACAGCGGGCCCGTGATGGTGGCGTCATAGAGCGTCAGGTGCGACTTGCCCTGGCGGACCAGGTTGGTCGTGATCGCGTCAATGACGCTGGCGGGATTCTGGACACCGCCGAACGGGTTGTAGCGGCCTGCATCCATCTCGGCCTGCAGAAAATCGGTGCGGACCCAGCCCTGGGTCTTGTCACCCGTTTGCGTGGACTCGCTGCGGGCGCGCTGCACCCCGACTTCCCAGTTCCAGTCGTTGATCTCGCCGCGCAGGCCAACGACGCCGCGAAGGTTGTCGGTCTCGATGTCCCATTGGCGGGGACCGGCATCCACGGTGCGGTAGCGGCTGATGCCGACCGCATTGGTGCCCACGTAGGGGTCGTTCGGGTGGTTGTTCAGCGTGAGACCCGCGGATTCGTCGAGCGGTGTCGGCGCACCCTGCGCGATCGAGGTGTTGTGCTGCACGGCAATCTCCGTGAACAGCTCCACGCCGCCGCCGAGGCCCTTGCGGCCCAGCAGCAGCATGCCAGTGCGCTCGGACTCGGGCACCAGCAGGTTCCACGGGCCGTAGTCGTACAGGCAGGTCTGGCCGGCGACACTGCCGGCCGGGCAACCCGGGTCGATCCTGATATCCGGATCCGGAGCCACGCCGTCGGGCACAAAGAACCGGCCAGGATAGCCTCGCGACGAGCGGTAATCCGCGCCGCCAAAGGCCGAGTTGTCTGCCGAGCCGATCCGGCCGCGCTCGGAGTTGAACAGCGTACTGTTCTTGAAATAGTCGAAGATCATCGTGACGTTCGAGTCGTCGCCGCTCGTGCCCCAGATCGCCGAGGCGGTCGTCTCCGACGCGCTGCCGCTGGTCACGTCGCCGTAGCCCGCAGAGACCTCGAAGCCGTCGAAATCCTTGCGCAGCACGATGTTGATCACGCCCGCGACCGCGTCCGAGCCGTACACGGCGGAGGCGCCGTCCTTCAGCACCTCGACGCGCTCGATGGCCGCGACCGGGATGGTGTTGATGTCCACGAAGTTGGTGGTCACGCTCTCGGCGAAGGAGCTGATCGCGACGCGCCGGCCATTCACCAGCACGAGAGTGGCGTCGGCGCCGAGGCCGCGCAGGCTGATGGACGCCGCGCCGTTCGCGGTCGAGTCCTGGTTGTTGCCGCGCGTCGAGAACGCGCCGTTGCCGTTGACCGGGATCTTCTCGAGCAGCTGCTGCAGGTTCTGGTAACCGGAATTCTCGATCGCCTCGCGGTCGACAGTCAGGACCGGCGACGGACCCTCGAAGTCCGCGCTGCGGGCAATGCGCGATCCGATGACGACGATCTCGTCGTCGCCCTGGGCCAGCACGGCCGGAGCCGCCAGCGCCGCCGACAATCCGGCTGCTCCTCCGATCGCGAGCCTGATGGCACGTGCGAGCGGTGTTCGCTTGGTCATGGATGAATCCCCTATTGGTTTAGAAACAACAACCGCTGCGCGGCTGTTACGGCTGAGAATCTACACCTTTCGCTCCCCGAATGCCTACTGTGGTGTGAAAAGAACGCTCGTCTTTGGGGCCGGCGGGAAGGCCGTGGGGCCGTTCCACTCAAATTGACGGTTCCGGGGTGCCTACGTAAGATGCGGGCCCGCGCGCAGGCCGGTGGGCCGGCGCGGCCGCAACCGGCAGGATTTCTGGCGGGGCATGGCGCAGTCTGGTAGCGCATCTGCTTTGGGAGCAGAGGGTCGGGGGTTCAAATCCCTCTGCCCCGACCATTTCGGAGGGGCGGCGCCTCGGGCAGGACAGAGCGCCCGTAGCTCAACCGGATAGAGCACCGGCCTTCTAAGCCGGCGGTTGCAGGTTCGAGTCCTGCCGGGCGCACCAGGAGCCGGGGACGCGGCGGCGCAAGGTTTTCGATGGCGGGCGTAGCTCAGCTGGTAGAGCCCCGGATTGTGATTCCGGCCGTCGCGGGTTCGAATCCCGTCGCTCGCCCCAGATTTTCGGGCCATTAGCTCAATTGGTAGAGCTCCGGACTCTTAATCCGTAGGTTGTAGGTTCGAGTCCTACATGGCCCACCATCCCACGCCCCGCAGCCGGTGCTGCGGGGCCTTCGCCAGCGACGCAGATGGAACCCAGGCGCGACATACCCGAGCCGACCTACCACTGGCCCGGCGGGCCGACCGCCGAAGACGACCCGACGCCGCTCGAGTCGGCGCTCGCCGCGCTCAAGTTCGGCGCGATCGCGGCGGCCGCGGCCACGATCCTTTATTACTACCTGGCCGTGTACCGCGGCATCGTGACCGGGCGCCTGGCGATGACCTCCACCGTGCTCGCGGCCTTCGTCCTGCCGAGCCTGCTCGCGTTCCTGCGCACCCGCTGGGCCCGCCGGCGGCGCGCAGCCCGCGGCCCGGGAAGCGCCAACCCTTAAGCTATACTTGCCGGCTGGAAACAACGCGGGCGCTGCGCTTCCCCGGATGCGAAAGTGGCGGAACTGGCAGACGCGCCGGATTTAGGTTCCGGTGGGGCAACCCGTGAGAGTTCGAGTCTCTCCTTTCGCACCATGAGGTGTCCGGACAGATGATGGTTTCAGTCGAGACGCTATCGGGCCTGGAGCGGCGCATGCAGGTGTCCGTGCCGGCGACCCGCGTGAAGCAGCAGGTCGACGCGCGGCTGCTGAAGGTCAGCCGCACCGTGCGCATCAAGGGCTTCCGCCCCGGCAAGGCGCCGATCCACGTGGTGCGCAAGCACTATGGCCCGCAGGTCCGCGACGAGGTCGTTTCCGACCTGATCCGCGAGACCTTCGCCGAGGCGCTGCGCCAGGAGAAGCTCATGCCGGCCGGCGGGCCGCGCATCGAGCCGCAGAAGTCCGCCGAGCCCGACGACCTGCGCTACGTCGCCACCTTCGAGGTCTACCCGCAGTTCGCGCTCAAGGACGTCGCCGCGATCCGCGTGAGCCGGCCGGCGGCGACGGTCACCGAGTCGGACGTGGACGCGATGATCGAGAGCCTGCGCGCGCAGCGGCCGGACTGGACCGAGGTCACGCGCGGCTGCCAGGACCGCGACCGTGTCACGCTCGATTTCGAGGGCCGCATCGGCGGCGAGGGCTTCGACGGCGGCAAGAGCGAGAACCTGACGGTGGTGCTGGGCGCGGGCCGGCTGCTGCCGGACTTCGAGGCGGGCATCAAGGGCGCCGCGGCGGGCGAGACGCGCGAGTTCGACCTGCGCTTCCCCGACGAGTACCAGGCCAAGGCGCTCGCGGGCAAGACCGCGCGCTTCTCCGCGGCGATCCGCAAGGTGGAGGAGGGGCAGCTGCCGCCGGTGGACGACAAATTCTGCGAGGCCTTCGGCGTCAGCGAGGGCGGTGTCGCGGCGCTGCGCGCCGAGGTGCGCGCCAACATGGAGCGCGAACTGGCGCAGGCCATCCAGGCGCGGGTCAAGGGCCAGGTCATGGAGGCGCTGCTGGCCGCCAACCCGATCGCGGTGCCCAACGCCCTGGTCGAGGCCGAGATCCGCGACATGCAGATGGACATGCTGCGGCGCATGGGCGCGCGCGACGCACGCCAGCTGCCGCCGCGCGAGCCCTTCGAGCAGGCGGCGCGCCGGCGCGTCGCGCTCGGGCTGATCCTCAACGAGGTGATCCGCCAGGCCGGCATCCAGCCGGACGCGGCGCAGCTGCAGGCGCGGCTCGACGAGGTGGTGGAAGGCTTTGCGGATCCCGACGAGGCCCGGCGCCAGTACCTGCAGAACGAGGCGGCGACACGGCAGCTGCAGATGTCCGTGCTGGAGGACCAGGCGGTCGCCTGGGTCACCGGCCGTGCCCAGGTCACGGAAGATCCCTCGACCTTCAAGGCGATCATGAACTTCGGCGCCGAGGCGGCGTCCGAGGAATGAGGTGATGCGGTGAGCGGCAAGCACGAGACGCGGGCGTTGAACCTGGTGCCGATGGTGGTCGAGCAGACCGCCCGCGGCGAGCGTGCCTACGACATCTACTCGCGGCTGCTCAAGGAGCGGGTGGTGTTCATCGTCGGCGAGGTCGAGGACCAGATGGCGAACCTGGTGGTCGCCCAGCTGCTGTTCCTGGAGTCGGAGAACCCGGACAAGGACATCCACCTCTACATCAATTCGCCGGGCGGCGCGGTGACCGCGGGGCTCGCGATCTACGACACCATGCAGTTCATCAAGCCCGACATCAGCACCATCTGCGTCGGGCAGGCGGCGTCCATGGGCGCGGTGCTGCTGGCGGCCGGCAGCCAGGGCAAGCGCTTCGCGCTGCCGCATTCCCGCATCATGGTCCACCAGCCGCTGGGCGGCTTCCACGGCCAGGCCACCGACGTCGAGATCCACGCGCGCGAGATCCTCGATGCCCGCGACCGGCTCAACCAGATCCTGTCGCGGCACACCGGCCAGCCGATCGAGACCATCCGCAAGGACACGGACCGCGACAATTTCATGAGCGGCGAGCAGGCCCGCGACTACGGAATCGTGGACGGCGTCCTTGCGAAGCGCGGCGAGTTGCCGCACCTTGCCAAGGGCTGAGTGAGATTCTGCTCCAGCTAGATCGGGCAAGCGGTTGAGCCAGAAAGGAATTTACCGGCCCAAACCGGCGTGCTATAAGACGGCTGCCGGCTGAGCGGCCAACGAGGACCACGGCATGGTGGACGACACGCGGGGCAAGCACGACGACGGCAAGCTGCTGTACTGCTCGTTCTGCGGCAAGAGCCAGCACGAGGTCCGCAAGCTGATTGCGGGGCCCTCGGTCTTCGTCTGCGACGAATGCGTCGAGCTCTGCAACGACATCATCCGCGAGGAGCTCGAGGAGAAGCAGGAGCGCTCGCGCGACCGGCTGCCGAAGCCGCACGAGATCCGCAAGGTCCTCGACGAATACGTGATCGGCCAGGACCGCGCCAAGAAGATCCTCGCGGTCGCGGTCTACAACCACTACAAGCGGCTGCAGTCCCGGCCCGGCGACAAGCGCCACCGCGCCGAGAAGGACGAGGTCGAGCTCGCCAAGAGCAACATCCTGCTGATCGGGCCGACCGGCTGCGGCAAGACGCTGCTGGCCGAGACGCTGGCGCGCCTGCTGAACGTGCCGTTCACGATCGCGGATGCGACCACGCTGACCGAGGCGGGCTATGTCGGCGAGGACGTCGAGAACATCATCCAGAAGCTGCTGCAGAAGTGCGACTACGACGTCGAGAAGGCGCAGACCGGCATCGTCTACATCGACGAGATCGACAAGATCTCGCGCAAGTCGGACAACCCGTCGATCACCCGCGACGTGTCGGGCGAGGGCGTGCAGCAGGCGCTGCTGAAGCTGATCGAGGGCACCATCGCCTCGGTGCCGCCGCAGGGCGGCCGCAAGCATCCGCAGCAGGAGTTCCTGCAGGTGGACACCAGCAACATCCTGTTCATCTGCGGCGGCGCCTTTGCCGGCCTCGAGAAGATCATCGAGAAGCGCAGCTCGCGCGGCGGCATCGGCTTCGCCGCCGAGGTCAAGGCGCCCTCCGAGCGCCCGCAGGGGGCCGACCTGTTCAAGGACGTCGAGCCCGAGGACCTGATCAAGTTCGGCCTGATCCCGGAGTTCGTCGGCCGCCTGCCGGTGGTCGCGACCCTGGAGGAACTGGACGAGGATGCCCTGGTCACCATCCTGACCCAGCCGCGCAACGCCCTGTCCAAGCAGTACGCGCGCCTGTTCGAGATGGAGGGCGTGGAGCTCGAACTGCGCGACGACGGCCTGCGGGCGGTGGCCCGCAAGGCCATGGAGCGCAAGACCGGCGCCCGCGGCCTGCGCACCATCCTCGAGAACGTGCTGCTCGACATCATGTACGACCTGCCGTCGCTCAAGAACGTCTCCAAGGTCGTGGTCGACGAGTCCGTGATCGTGGGCGACAGCAAGCCCTACCTGGTCTACCGCAGCGAAGAAGCGCCGGTCGCCGCCCCCGAAATCCGCCGCGCCGCGGGTTCTGACGCCCACTGACGGCGCCAGAGGGGACAGTCCCCTTTTTCGGTCCGACGCCGCGTCCGGGTTGAGTACCGGTTCGCGAAAAAGGGGACAGTCCCCTTTTCCTTCTGCGACTTGTGGCGCACCCCTGACGCCCCCATGACGTATCCTTACCTGCAACGCGCCAGAGGAAATCCCGGTGACCGAAGAGACCCAGAAGCCCGCCACTGAACCCGCCACCACCCGCGTGCCGGTGCTGCCGCTGCGGGACGTGGTCGTCTACCCCCACATGGTCATCCCGCTGTTCGTGGGCCGGGACAAGTCCATCCTGGCGCTCGACGAGGCCATGCGCCGCGACAAGCAGATCCTGCTGGTGGCGCAGAAGGCAGCCGACGTGGACGACCCCAAGCCGCGCGACCTGTACACGGTCGGCACGGTCGCGACCATCCTGCAGCTGCTGAAGCTC
>CAZYPM010000035.1:11594-14201 GCA_964649205.1 uncultured Steroidobacteraceae bacterium | reverse complement strand
CTCCTTCAGCACCTGCCCCGCGCCCAGGCGCGTCGCCTGCATGCGCTCGTGCCGGTACAGCCGGTTGCGCAGGAACTTCTTGAGCTCATGGTGCTCGGCGTCCTTCGCCCGCGAGAAACCGACGATCGGCTTCGGCTGCGCGCGCACGGCGTCGATGTCGGCCGGCGCCAGCTCCGCGAGCCGGCGCGCGGTCTCCTCGATCAGGTCGCTGGCGACGTCGTGGATCATGCGCCGGATGATCTCGTGCACCATGCGCCGTTCGGGAAGCTCCGGGTAGCGCGCGCGCACCGCATCGTACTGGCGCGCAAACGCCGTCACCGTGCGCAGTTCCTCCATCGTCACCAGGCCCGAGCGCAGGCCGTCGTCCACGTCGTGGTTGTTGTAGGCGATCGCGTCCGCCAGGTCCGCGATCTGCGCCTCGAGGCCGGGCTGGGTGCGGTCGATGAAGCGCCTGCCGAGGTCCCCGAGCTGGCGTGCGTTCGCGAGCGAGCAGTGCTTGAGGATGCCCTCGCGGGTCTCGAACGTCAGGTTGAGGCCGCGATGATCCGCGTAACGCTCCTCGAGCTCGTCCACCACCCGCAGCGACTGCAGGTTGTGCTCGAAGCCGCCGAATTCGCGCATGCAGTCGTTCAGCACGTCCTGGCCGGCGTGGCCGAAGGGCGTGTGGCCGAGGTCGTGCGCCAGGCAGATCGCCTCGGTCAGCGGCTCCGAAAGCGCGAGCGCGAGGGCCACGGAGCGGCCCACCTGCGCGACCTCCAGCGAATGCGTGAGCCGCGTCCGGTACATGTCGCCTTCGTGGTTGATGAACACCTGGGTCTTGTAGACCAGCCGGCGGAAGGCGTTCGAGTGCAGGATGCGGTCGCGGTCGCGCTGGAACTCGCCGCGGTAATCCGCGGGCGGCTCCGGGATCCGGCGGCCCCGCGAGGTCGCCTCGCGGGCCGCATAGGGCGCGAGCCCTGCGTCGGGATCCCGGCCCTTCCTCATGCGCCCATGCGCTCCACGAGCAGCTTGCCGAGGGCGTCCTCAGGGTAATCGGCAGTCGCAGTGGCGGCGCCGATCGCATCCAGCAGCACCAGGCGCAGCTTCCCGCCCGCGACCTTCTTGTCCATTCCCATGAGCTCCAGCATGCGCGCGCGCCCGATCCGCGGCGGGTCGGCGGGCAGGCCGGCGCGCAGCACCAGCGCGCGCACGCGCGCGGCGTCGGCGGCCGGCAGACGGCCGCTGCGCGCGGAGAACTCCGCTGCCAGCACCAGGCCGGTCGCGACCGCCTCGCCGTGCAGCACGCGCCCGTAGCCGGCGCCCGCCTCGATCGCGTGGCCGAAGCTGTGCCCGAGGTTCAGCAGCGCCCGCGGCCCCTGCTCGCGCTCGTCACGCGCGACGATCGCCGCCTTGATCTCGCAGGCGCGGCGGATGGCATGCGCCAGCGCATCCGGCTCGCGCGCCAGCACCGCGCCGACGTGGTGCTCGAGCCAGGCGAAGAAGTCTGCGTCCGCGACCAGCGCCGCCTTGGCGATTTCCGCGAAGCCCGCGCGCAGCTCGCGCTCGGGCAGGGTCGAGAGCGTGTCGGTGTCGGCGATCACCGCGCGCGGCTGGTGGAACGCGCCGATCAGGTTCTTGCCGCCCGGGTGATTGACCCCGGTCTTGCCGCCGACCGAGGAGTCCACCTGCGCGAGCAACGTGGTCGGCAGCTGGATGAAGTCGATGCCGCGCTGGTAGGAGGCGGCCGCGAAGCCCGCGACGTCACCGACCACCCCGCCGCCGAGCGCCAGCACCATGCCATCGCGATGGATGTGCGCGGCGACCAGCGCGTCGATCACGCTCATCGCCGTCTCGAGCGTCTTCTGTTCCTCGCCGTCCGGGATCACGCAGCGCGCGAACTCGCGCCCCGCGAGCCCCTCCGCGAGCCGCGGCAGCCACAGCCGCGCGACCGTCTGGTCGGTGACGACCAGCAGCTTCGCCTGCGCGCTGTGCTGCGCCAGCAGTTCGCGCGATTTCAGCAGCCCCGGCCCGATCAGGATCGGGTAGCTGCGCTCGGCCAGCGTCACCTCAAGGCGCTGCATGCGCGGCCCCCTGGAGCGCCCGCTCGATGTCCGCGGCCACCGCCGCGGGTGCGCGGCCGTCGGTGCGGATGGTGATGGCGGCGATGGAACGGTACAGCGGGTCGCGCAGCCGCATGAGCTCTTCGAGCTTCGCGCGCCGGTCGGGAGTCTCGAGCAGCGGCCGGTGCTGGCCGCGCTGCGTGCGCGCGAGCTGCTGCTCGATGGTCGTGTCCAGGAACACGACCGTGCCGCGCGCCGCGAGACGCTCGCGGTTCTCCGGCAGCAGGATCGCGCCGCCGCCGGTGGCTAGGACCACCCCCCGTTCCTGCGTGAGCGCGTCGATCACGTCGCGCTCGCGGGCCCGGAAGCCCTCCTCCCCCTCGCGTTCGAAGATGTAGGCGATGTCCACGCCGGTGCGCGACTCGACTTCGGCGTCGCTGTCCAGGAACCGCAGGCTGAGCCGCCGGGCCAGCTGCCGGCCAACCGCCGTCTTGCCGGCGCCCATCGGTCCCACCAGGAAGACGTTCCTGCCCACGCGCGCATTATCGTACGGCGCGGGTTTAAAGGG
>CAZYPM010000035.1:0-11494 GCA_964649205.1 uncultured Steroidobacteraceae bacterium | reverse complement strand
GAAACGGCCGCCCGGAGGCGGCCGTTTCGCGTGACCCGGTAGCCGCCCGGTCACTCGATCGTGGAGCCCTCGCGCAGGATCTTGGGCGTGACGAATATCAGCAACTCGTCCCGGTTGTTGATCTTGCTCTTGGACTTGAACAGGTTGCCCACCACCGGCACGTCGCCGAGCAGCGGCACTTTCTTGACCGAGTCGCGGCGCTCGGTCTCCATGATGCCGCCGAGCACCACGGTCTGGCCGTCGCGCACCAGCACCTGGGTCTGGATGTTGCGCGTGTCGATCGAGGGCACGAAGCCGCCGGTCGCCGAGGGCACCAGCTGGCCCACGCTGTCCTTGGTGACGGTCAGGTCGAGGATGACGCGGTCGTCCGGCGTGATCTGCGGCGTGACCTTGAGCGACAGCACGGCCTTCTTGAACTGCGTCGTGGTCGCGCCGCTGGATGCCGACTCCTGGTACGGGATCTCGACGCCCTGCTCGATGATCGCCTCGCGCTGGTTGGCGGTGATGACGCGCGGGGTCGACTTGATCTCGCCGCGGCCCTCGTTCTGGGCGGCCGACAGCTCGAGGTCGATCAGGAAGTCGTCGAAGTCGAGGATCGACAGCGCGATGCGGCCCGCCGGGTTCGCGACCGGCATGTTGACGTTGTAGCGGTCGAAGTTGCCGAACGGCACCTCCACCGGGAACGGCTGGCCGGTGGTCGCCAGGTTGTCGAGCGCCGAGCCCATGATCGTGTCGGTGGACTGCGCGCTGCCGCTGACCGCGAACAGGTCGCTGACGTCGTCGGACACGCGCGTGAAGCCCGCGCGCACGCCGAGCTCGCGGCTGAAGTCGTCGGCCACGATCACGATGCGCGACTCGATCAGCACCTGGCGCACCGGGATGTCGAGCGTCGCGACCATGGCGCGCACGGCGGTCAGGTTGTCGGCCGTGTCCTGCACCAGCAGCGTGTTGGTGCGCTCGTCCACGGTCACGTTGCCGCGCGAGGACAGCAGCGAGCCGCCGCCGGCCGACTTCACCAGGCGCGCGATCTCCGCGGCCTTCGCATAGTTGACCGTCAGGAACTCGGTGCGCAGCGGCGCCAGCTCCTGGATGTCCTTGCGCGCCTCGAGCTCCGCCTTCTCCTGCGCGGCCAGCTCGGCCTGCGGCGCCACCAGGATCACGTTGTCCTTGCGGCGCATGTCCAGGCCCTTGGTGCGCAGCACGATGTCGAGCGCCTGGTCCCAGGGCACGTTCTGCAGGCGCAGCGTCACCCGGCCCTTGACCGAGTCTGACACCACGATGTTCTGGCCGCTGGTGTCGGCCAGCAGCTGCAGCAGCGGGCGCACGTCGATGTCCTGGAAGTTCAGGGTCAGGCGCTCGCCGGTGTACTGCTTCTCGGCCGCCGCGACCGCCGCGGTCACGCGCGGACGCTGCTTGACCTCGACCACGTACATGTTGTCGGTCTGGTAGGCCATCTGCTCGAAGTCGCCGGTGGCGCTGACCACGATGCGCGCGTTGTCGCCCATGCGGGTGGCGTCGAACGAAGTCACGGGCGTGGCGAAGTCGGTGACGTCGTAGCGCTTCATCCACTGCTCGCCGAGCGCGGTGCCGGTGAAGTCCACGATCACGCGGTTGCCTTCCTGGCGCAGGCTCGCGGGCGTGGCCGGGTCGGACAGGTTGATCACCACGCGGCCGGCGCCGTCCGGCGAGCGGCGGAAGTCGACGCCGGTGATGCTGCGCGCGCCGCCCATGGGCGCGGCCGCGGCGGACGCGGTGGCCACCGCACCCGCGGCGGTTGCCGCGGCGCTGCCGATCGTGACGACCACGCTGTCGCCCTCGGCCGCCGCGGAATAGGGCACCAGGGCGTCGAGGTTGAACACCACGCGCGTGCGGCCCGAGGCCTCGGCCGCGACGATCGTGTCCACGCCGCCGGCGCCGACGTCGACGCGCCGGTTGTCGAGCGCGAGCGCGACGTCCGGCAGGTCCACCGACAGCCGCGCCGGGCGGTCGATCGTGAACGTGAGGGGCTGCGGCGCGACGCCATCGGTGCGCAACCGGACCTGCAGGGTCGAGCCCTGCATCGGCTGGACCTCGACGGCCGTGAGGCGCACGGTGCCCTGCGCCGCCGCCGCCTGCGAGATCGCGAGCGCCGCGAGGGCCAGCGCGCCGCAGAACGCGCGGGCCAGGCTGCGCGTCGCGTCCATGTTCCACCCCGTGGTACGGTTTTTACGAGCCATCAGACGTCTCCCAGAAATCAGTCGGCGAGCGCCAGCGCCGCGGGGCGCTCGAGGTAGCCGCCAAGGCCATCAGGAATGATCTCGACCAGCGTGATCTTCGCGTCGGAAATCGACATCACCCGGCCGTCGTTCTGGCCGAGGTGGTTGCCCGGCAGCACCCGGTGGATCAGGCCGTCGCGGGTCTGCACCAGGCCGTAGTTGCCGCCGCCGAGCTTCAGCGTGCCGACCATCTTGAGCGTGTCCAGCGGGAACTGCTCGAGGTACTCGCGCGGGCGCTGCACGTCGGGACGCGGCCCGCTCGGGTTCTCGCCCGCCAGGCTCTGCAGGAACGGCGAGCGCCGGTCCATCATCTGGTACTCGTGGCTGACGTAGGGCTTCACCTCGGGCAGCGGCTGGATGCGGCCGCCCGGGCGCTGCTTCGCCTTCTCGATCTCGGCGCGCAGGTCCTCGGTGCCGTCGGAGCAGCCGGAAAGCAGCAGCGCGCCGGCGAGCCCGGCGGCGGTCAGCGTCTTGCGCATGCGTTCCTGGCTCATGTCGTGTCCCGCTTGGTCGGCGCCGGGCGCTTGCCCTTGGGCTTGTCATCGGCGGCTGGCGCGAGCTCGCCTTCCTCGAGGTAGCGGTAGGTCTTCGCCGTCAGGTTCATGGTCAGCTCGTCACTCGGCGCCGGCGCCCGGTTGCGCGACTGGTTGCGCGAGGCGCCGCGCGTGATCTCGATGTCGTGCAGCGTGACGATGCGCGGCAGCGCGGCGATGCCGGAGACGAACAGGCCGAACTCGTGGTAGCCGCCGGTCAGGGTGATCTTGATCGGCAGTTCCGCGTAGAAGTCCTTCTTGTTCTCGCCACCCGGCTGGAACAGGCGCTCCTGCAGGCCCGCCGCCAGGCCGGTCTGCGAGATGTCCACCAGCAGCGAGGGCACCTCGGTCTTGCCCGGCAGCTGCCGCAGCATGGCGCCGAAGGTGCGCTCGATCTCGGCGAGCTGCTGGCGGTAGGCCTCGAGGTTGGCGGCCTTGCGCTGCTTCTCGTCGAAGGTGTTCCACAGCGACTTCTGCTCGGCTTCCGCCTTGCGCAGGTCGGGGAGGATGCCGTTGGCGCCGGTCACGAAGTACCACACCAGCAGCACGCTCACGACCAGGAACACGATGCCGACGGCGAGCGCGCGGAACAGGAACGGCCAGCGGCCGATGTCCTTGAAGTCCAGCGCCTGGAGCTGTTCGAGGAAATTCATGGGCGTGCCTCCGAAACGCGCGCGTTGCGTTTCGCGGGGGCTTTCGCCTCCTCCTCGGCCGCCGGCAGGCGCTGCTGCGCGAACAGCGTGAACTGCGCGCCGGGGCCCGCGTCGCGGCCGGTCTGGATCACCTTCAGCTCGGGCGCGGACAGCGACTCGGAGGCGTCGATGTTGCGCATGAACGCGGACACGCGCGTGCTCGACTGCGCAACGCCGTTGAACTCGATCTTCTTGCCGCTCTGCTTGACCGACGTCAGGTACACGCCCTCGGGCAGCGTGCCGACGATCTGGTCGAACAGCTTGACCACCTCGGGGCGGCTCGACTGCAGCGTGTCGATCACCTGCATGCGCGCGATCATGCGCGCCTTCTGCTCCTCGAGCGCCAGGATCTGCTCGATCGCCTTGTCGAGCTCGCTGATCTCGGCCTTGAGCAGCTCGTTGCGGCGCTTCTGCGCGTCGATCATCGAGCTGACCGTCAGGTGCGCGAGCAGCGTGACGACGACCGCGAGCGCGGCCGCCGCGCCGATGCCGATCAGGAATTCCTTGCGGCGCCGCTGGCGGAGCGCCTGCCGCCACGGAAGGAGGTTAATACTTGGCATGTTCGTCGAAACTCCGCAGTGCCAGGCCGCAGGCGAGCAGCAGCGCGGTCGCGTCCCGCGTCACGCCGAGCGCCTTCGCCTTCGAGGAAATCTTCATCTGCCCGAGCGGGTCGCCGCGCTCGGCCGGGATGCCCACGCGGCTCGCGATCACGTCCGCGACCCCGGGGATGTTGGCGCAGCCGCCGCAGATCAGGATCTGCTCCGGCTGGCTGCGGCCGCTGCCCGAGGCCAGGTAGAACTGCAGCGAGCGGCTCACCTGCTGGGTCATGTCGTCGATGAACGGGTCGAGCACCTCGGGCTGGTAGTTCGAGGGCAGGCCGCCTTCCTTCTTGGCGCGGCCGGCCTCCTCCATCGAGAGCCCGTAGGTGCGCATGATCTCCTCGGTCAGCTGCTGGCCGCCGAAGGCGAAGTCGCGCGTGTAGGTGACCTTGAGGTCGCGCAGCACCGAGAAGGTCGTGGTGCTGGCGCCGAAATCGACGACCGCGATGGTGCGGTCCATGCCGCCGTCCGGCATCTGGTGCGTCATCAGCCGGCAGGCGTTCTCGAGCGCGAAGGCCTCGACGTCCACCAGCTTGGCGACCAGCCCCGCGGCGGTCACCGCGGCGACCCGCTGCTCGACGTTCTCGGAGCGCGAGGCGACCAGCAGCACGTCGCGCATGTCCGGGTCCTTCTCGGAGGGGCCGAGCACCTCGAAGTCGTAGCTGACTTCCTCCATCGGGAACGGGATGTACTGGTCGGCCTGCATCTCGATCTGCTGCTCGAGGTCGGCATCCGACAGGTTGCGCGGCATCTGGATCGCCTTGGTGATCGCCGCGTCGCCGGAGATCGCCACCGCGCACTCCTTCGAGCGCACGCCGGAGCGCTTGACCGCGCGCCGGATCGCGTCGCCGACTGCCGCCGCGTCGACGATCGCCTTCTCGTTGATGGCGTTGTGCGGGGTCGGCTCGGCCGCGTAGGCCTCGACCCGGTAGCCGTCGCCGGACTTGGCGAGCTCGATCAGCTTGATCGAGGACGTCGTGATGTCGAGGCCGACGAGCGGCACGTACCGCGGTCCCAGCGAGATTTTCGGCAGCTTGAGCACGGAAATTTCCTTTTCAGGTCAGGCTATTGCGACGCCAATCGCTGCGCTGGGTCAACTTTGCCGGCCAACTATATAGCAAGCAATTGTTAAATTGAACGTGACCAGACTCGCAGTTCGGGCGCTTACAGGCCTGACCAGCAGGCTCGACCGGGGCCTGTCGGGGGGTTTTCACCCCCCGGCCAGACCACCCTGGTTCCGGCACGGTTCGCGCCCCCGCGGGGCCTCCCCGGACCTGATCCGCCGCCGATGCTGCACCCGATGGGAGGGAGCGACCGTGTTTCCCGTCACGGTCCGCGCGTCGCAAGCCGGCGACCCCGGGGTCCCGGCAGTGCCCGACATTACTATGCATAATCGTCGCCGGTGACCACGCGACTGAACCGCAGGCTGCTCATCGCGGCGACCGTCATCGTGTCGCTCGCAGGCGTCGTCAGCCTCGCCTTCCTCTCCACCTACTACTACCTGAAGCCGACGCTGCCGGACGTGGCGGTGCTGCGGGACGTGCGCCTGCAGGTGCCGCTGCGCGTGTACAGCCGCGACGGGCGGCTGCTGGCGCAGATCGGCGAGCAGCGGCGCGTGCCGGTGGCCTGGGACGAGATCCCGACCGTCGTGGTGCACGCGGTGCTGGCCGCCGAGGACGACCGCTTCTTCGAGCATCCGGGCGTGGACTGGCAGGGCGTGCTGCGCGCGCTCGTGGTCACGGCCGCGACCATGGAGGTCTCGCAGGGCGGCAGCACGCTGACGCAGCAGCTGGTGCGCACCACGCTGATCACCAAGGAGCGGCAGCTGCGGCGCAAGCTGCGCGAGATCTTCCTGGCGTTGTCGCTCGAGAACGAGCTGACCAAGCAGGAGATCTTCACGCTGTTCGTGAACACCCAGTTCCTCGGCCAGCGTTCCTACGGCTTCGCCGCCGCCTCCGAGACCTACTTCGGCAAGCCGCTGTCCGGGATCGACGCCGCCGAGGCGGCGCTGCTCGCCGGCATCCTGCAGGCGCCGTCGCGGCTGAACCCGGCCGCGAGCCCCGAGCGCGCGGCGGAGCGGCGTGCCTACGTGTTGCGGCGCATGCGCGAGCTCGGCTACCTCGACGACGGGGCCTGGCGCGAGGCGATGGCGAAGCCGGTGTCGCGCGACCTGTTCGGGCCGCGGGTCCAGGTGGATGCGCCCTGGGTCGGCGAGATGGTGCGCCTGGCGCTGCTCGAAAAGCACGGCGAGCGCATCTACACCGACGGCTTCCAGGTCGTGACGACCGTGGACAGCCGGCTGCAGCGCGCGGCCGACGTCGCGCTCAGGAGCGCGGTGCTCGAGTACGACCGGCGCCACGGCTTCCGCGGCCGCGCCGGGCGGATGGAGCTCGAGGGCCGCGACGACGCCTCCATCGCGCTGTCGCTCGAGGAGTATCCCGTCGTGGGCGGCCTGCTGCCGGCGGCGGTGGTCGCGGTCGGGCGCCTCGATGCGACCGCGGTCGCGCGCAGCGGCAAGCGTTACCGCCTGCCGTTCGACGGCATGCGCTGGGCAGTGGGCGAGAACCGGCCGGCGCCGAATGCGCCGCGCGACGTGGTCGCCGCCGGCGACGTCGTCTACATCCTGCCCTCCTCCGCGGGCGACGCCCTGCTCGCGCAGTTGCCGGAGGTGCAGGGCGCCTTCGTCGCGCTCGATCCGCACGACGGGGCGATCGTCGCGCTGGCCGGCGGCTTCGACTACCAGGCCTCGAAGTTCAACCGCGTGACGCAGGCGCGCCGGCAGCCGGGCTCCTCGTTCAAGCCCTTCATCTATTCCGCGGCGCTGGAGGCCGGCTACACCCCGGCCTCGATCGTCCTCGACGCGCCGGTGGTCTACGAGGCGCCGGCGCCGGAGGACGGCATCGGCGTGCGCCCCGACGCGATCGAGGGCGAGGCGCAGGAAGAGGAGGACTGGCGGCCGGTCAACGACTCGCGGCGCTTCTACGGCCCGACACGGCTGCGCGACGCGCTGGCGCGCTCGCGCAACCTGGTCACGATCCGCGTCATGCGCCAGATCGGGGTCGCCTACGCGCGCGACTACGTGACGCGCTTCGGCCTGCCGAAGGACCACATCCCGGCCGACCTGACGGCGGCGCTCGGCACCGCCCAGCTCACGCCGCTCGAGATGGCGAACGGCTTCTCCGTGTTCGCGAATGGCGGCTTGCGGGTCACGCCCTACCTGGTCGAGCGCGTGTTCGGCGCCGACGGCTCGGTGCTCGAGGAGGCCTCGCCGAAGCTGGCCTGCGGCTACTGCGGCGGCGGCGCCTCCGTGCTCGCGGGCAGCCCGCCCGTTTCGGTCGCGGGCGGCGGTGGCGGCGTGCTGCGCGCCTCGGATGTCGGCGGGGGCCTGCCGCCGCCGCCGGACGAGGAGCGCGCGCCGCGCGCCATCTCCGAGGCCAACGCCTGGATCATCACCGACCTGCTGCGCGACGTGATCCGGCGCGGCACCGGGCAGCGCGCCCGCGCGCTCGGCCGCGGCGACATCGCGGGCAAGACCGGCACCACCAACGACGGCCGCGACGCCTGGTTCTCCGGCTTCAATCCCGATCTCGCCGCCACCGCGTGGATCGGCTTCGACCAGGAGCGCCCGCTGGGCGCCGACGAGGAAGGCGCGCGCACCGCGCTGCCGATGTGGATCTACTTCATGCGCGAGGCGCTCGGCGGGCGTCCCGAGCGGTACCTGCCGATGCCGGACGGCGTGGTCACCGCGCGCGTGACCGTGGACACCGGCCCGCTCGCCGATGCCAGCGCGCCGACGAGCGAGTTCGAGTATTTCCTGGCGGATCACCTGCCGCCGGGCGTCGAGGGCGCGAGCGGCGCGGGCGTGCAGAACGTGCCGCCGCCGCAGAAATACGAAGAGCCCATTTTCTGATGGGTCGCGGACGCTCCCCGCGCGCCGACAACCTGCGCCAGGCCATCGCGCAGGAGGCCGCGCGGCTGATGATCGAGCACGGGCACGAGGACTACGGCATCGCCAAGCGCAAGGCTGCCGAGCGCATGGGCGTGACCGACCAGGCCGTGCTGCCGAAGAATGCCGAGATCGAGGAGGCGATCGCCGGCCACCAGCGCCTGTTCGTGGCCGAGGCCCATGCCAGCGAACTCGCCGAGATGCGCACGGCCGCGGCCGAGGCGATGCGGCTGCTGGCGGCATTCGACCCGCGCCTGGTCGGGCCGCTGCTGTCCGGCACCGCGACCGCGCATGCCGGCATCGCGCTGCACCTGTTCGCCGACACCCCCGAGGCCGTCGCGCTCAGCCTGATGGACCGCGGCATTCCCTACGAATTCGGCGAGCGGCGCTTCCGCGTGCAGCGCGACGCCGTGGAGTCCTATCCGGAGATCCGCTTCAGCGCCGGCATGCACGAGGTCGAGGCGACGATCTTCCCGAAGGACGGCATCCGCCAGGCGCCGCCCGGCCCGGTGGACGGCAAGCCGATGCGCCGCGCGGCGCTCGCGGAGGTCGAGGAGCTGATCGCCGGCGATCGCGAATGACGGCCGCATAGGTAGTTGCGCGTATTCCGCGCGCGCCGCCTGGCTCCCATATTTGCATGAGGCCCGCATCATGCAATGGCGCAACACACCGGCACGGTACGGCATCATCGGCCAGGCGCTGCACTGGCTGGTCGTGCTGGGGATCATCGCCAGCTACTTCATCGCGGAGGCCGCCGAGGACGAGGAAGCCGGCGGCCTGCTGGGGCTGCATCGTTCGGTCGGCATCACGATCCTCGCGCTCGCGGCGCTGCGCCTGCTGTGGCGCTTCGCGGACCGGGCGCCGCCCTGGCCCGCAGGCATGGCCGCGCATGAACGCGCGATCGCGCGCGCGGTGCACGCCGCTTTCTACCTGCTGCTGTTCGCGTTGCCCCTGACCGGCTGGATGATCTCCACCGCGGAGGGCGACCCTGTCAGCTGGTTCGGCCTCGTCGAGCTGCCGGGCCTGTCCGTGGGCGCGAGCGAGGACACCCTGGAGGAGCTGCACGAGATCCTCTTCAACGTGCTGTTCGCGCTCGCGCTGCTGCACGCACTGGCGGCGCTGAAGCACCACTTCTGGGATCGGGACAGCGTGCTGAGGAGCATGCTGCCCGGGCGCGGCTAGCGCTTCGAAACCGGCACGTAGTCGCGCTGCGCCGGGCCGGTGTAGAGCTGCCGCGGCCGCGCGATCTTGAGCGTCGGATCGGCGATCATCTCCGACCAGTGCGCGACCCAGCCCGCGGTGCGCGCGATCGCGAACATGACGGTGAACATCTCGCGCGGGATGCCGAGCGCGCGGTAGATGATGCCCGAGTAGAAGTCCACGTTCGGGTAGAGCTTGCGGCTGATGAAGTAGTCGTCCTTGAGCGCGATCTCCTCGAGGCGCAGCGCCAGCTCGAACAGCGGATTGTTGCTCTGGCCGAGCTTGCCGAGCACCTTGTGGCACATCTCGCGGATGATCGTCGCGCGCGGGTCGAAGTTCTTGTACACGCGGTGGCCGAAGCCCATCAGGCGCACGCCGCCGGACTTGTCCTTCACGCGCGCGAGGAAGTCCTGCACCCGGCTGACGTCGCCGATCTTCTCGAGCATGTCCACGACCGCCTCGTTCGCGCCGCCGTGCGCCGGGCCCCAGAGCGCGGAGACGCCCGCCGACATCGCCGTGTACGGGTTACAGCCGGTGCTGCCGGCCAGGCGCACCGTCGAGGTGCTCGCATTCTGCTCGTGGTCCGCGTGCAGGATGAACAGCAGGTCGAGGGCCTTCGCGTGCAGCGGGTCCACCTCGTAGGGCTCGCAGGGCACGGAGAAGAACATGTTCAGCACGTTCGCCGTGTAGTCGAGGTCGTTGCGCGGGTAGATGAAAGGCTGGCCCAGCGCGTGCTTGTACGAGGCGGCCGCGATGGTCGGGATCTTTGCGATCATGCGATGGGAGAAGATCTCCCGGTGGCGGTCGTCGTTGATGTTGGTGGTGTCGTGATAGAACGCGGCCAGCGATGCGACGATGGTGGCGACCATCGCCATCGGATGCGCGTTGTGGTGGAAGCTGCGGTAGAAGCGCAGCAGCCACTCGTTCAGCATCGTGTGGCGCGTGATGGAGCGCGTGAACGCCGCGAGCTCGGCGGCGTTCGGCAGCTCGCCGTGCTGCAACAGGTAGGAGACCTCGAGGAAGGTGCTGTGCTTCGCCAGCTGCTCGATCGGGTAACCGCGGTACAGCAGCACGCCCGCGTCGCCGTCGATGTAGGTGATGGCGCTCGCGGTCGAGGCCGTCGCCATGAAGCCGGGGTCGTAGGTGAAGACGCCCTGCTCCTTCAGCAGGCTGCCGATGTCGACCACGTCCGGGCCCACCGAACCCGGCCGCGACGGCAGTTCGCTGGTCTTGCCCGATGTGAGGTTCTTCAGCTGGTACTTGTCGCCGCTCATGGACACCACGTTCTCCGGCCGCATGTTTGCATTCATAAATGATCCCATAGAATGAGCCGATGAGCGCGCCCATCGCCGTTTATGTCCACTTGCCCTGGTGCGTGCGCAAGTGTCCTTATTGCGATTTCAACTCACATGCGGCGCCCGGCACCATTCCGGAAAGTGCCTATGTGGCGGCGCTGCTCGCGGATCTCGAGGCCGACCTCGACCTTGCCGCCGGGCGCGTCGTTTCCAGCATTTTCCTCGGCGGCGGCACGCCCTCGCTGTTCGCTCCCGGGGCGATCCATGCACTGATTTCGGGCATCGCCGCGCGCCTGCCGCTGGCGGCGGACGTCGAGATCTCGATGGAGGCCAATCCCGGCACGGTGGAACACGGGCGCTTCGCGGGTTATGCCGCCGCGGGCGTCAACCGGGTGTCGCTGGGCGCGCAATCCTTCGATGCGGCGGCGCTGGCGGCGCTCGGCCGCATCCATGGGCCGCAGGAGATCCCCGCGGCGGTGGCCGAACTGCGCTCCGCCGGCATCGCCAACTTCAATCTCGACCTGATGTACGGCCTGCCCGGGCAGACGCCCGACGGCGCGCTCGCCGACCTGCGCGCTGCGATCGCGCTCGGCCCTGCGCACCTGTCGCACTATCAGCTCACGCTGGAGCCCGGCACGGCCTTCTACCACCGGCCACCGCAGCTGCCTGACGAGGAGCGTGTCTACGAGATGCAGCTCGCCTGCCAGCGCGAACTCGCCGCGGCAGGCTATGCGCAGTACGAAGTCTCGGCGTATGCCTTGCCCGGCCGGCAATGCCGGCACAACCTGAACTACTGGCGTTTCGGCGATTACCTTGGCATCGGCGCCGGCGCGCACGGCAAGGCCATGGTGGGCGGCGCCGTCGTCCGCAGCGAGAAGGCACGCTCGCCGCGCACCTACCTCGAGAGCGGCGGCCGCGCGGGGCAGCGGCGCCAGGTGCCGGCCCGCGAACTGCCCTTCGAGTACATGCTGAAT
>CAZYPM010000034.1:0-14338 GCA_964649205.1 uncultured Steroidobacteraceae bacterium | reverse complement strand
TCGGATCGATGACCATGCCGGAGATCGTGTTGATGACGGAAAGCCCGTCGCTGCCGGCCTCGATGCACAGCCGCGCGTTCTCGCGGATGTCGGTCTGGTTCGGCGAGAGCTTGGTGATCAGCGGTTTCTTCGTGGCCTTGCGGCAGGCGGCGACCACGCGCGCGCTCATTTCGGGGAAGTTGCCGAACTGCACGCCGCCCTCCTTGACGTTCGGGCAGGAGATGTTGATTTCCATGGCGTCGATGGGCGAGTCGTCGAAGCGGCGGGTGACCTCGACGTACTCGTCGATGGTGGAGCCGCAGACGTTGGCGATGAAGCGGGTCTCGCCGAAGTCGAGCGACGGCAGGATGCTGCGAACGACGTGCTCAACGCCCGGGTTTTGCAGCCCGATCGCGTTGACCATGCCCCAGGGCGTCTCGGTGACACGGGGCGGGGGATTGCCGAGCCGGGGCTTCGCCGTCGTGCCCTTGAGGACGATGGCGCCCGCGTCCCGGTTCGAAAAGCCCTCGACGCGCGTGTATTCCTCGCCGAAGCCGACGCATCCGGACAGCAACACGATCGGCGATGCCAGCGACAGCCCGCAGAAGTCGACGGCGAGGGAAGGATCCGGTCCCCGGGCTGGCTCGGTCACGGCATCATTATAAGTGGGGACGCATCCCGATGATCGTGCCGCCAGGTGCCGCGATGTTCCACTTGATCCTGCTCGAGCCGGAAATCCCGCAAAACGCCGGCAACATCATCCGGCTATGCGCCAATACCGGTACGACGCTGCACCTGGTGCATCCGCTGGGCTTTGCCACTGACGCCGCCGCCTTGCGCCGCGCAGGTCTCGACTACCGCGACCTCGCGCGCGTGCAAGAGCACCAGAATCTACAAGCCTGCCTGCGGGAACTGAGCGGAGCGCGGGTGTTTGCCGTCGAGACCTCGGGCGGACGGCGCCACACCGACGCCAGCTATGGCGCGGGCGATGCCTTCATCTTCGGCCGCGAAAGCGTCGGTCTGCCCAAGGATCTGGTTGCAGCGTGGCCTCCCGATCGCCTGATCCGCCTGCCGATGATCGCCGGCAACCGCAGCCTCAACCTCTCCAACGCCGCCGCGGTCGTGATCTTCGAGGCCTGGCGCCAGCTCGGCTTCGCAGGCGGCGCCTGAACTAAAGGGGACGCGTCCATTTAGAACGCTAAATGGACGCGTCCCCTTTAGTTTTCGGGGGTGACGCGGCGCTGGAGGAGGGATTCGATGACTTCGCGGATCGGCGCGCCCTCGTGCAGCACGCGGTACACGTGCTCGCAGATCGGCATGTCGACGCCGTGCTTTTGGGCAACCGCACGCACCGCCTTGGCTGCGTGATAGCCCTCGACCACCTGCCCGATCTCCGCGATCGCCTGGTCCATCGGCTTGCCGGCCGCGAGCGCGCGGCCGAAGCGGCGGTTGCGCGACTGGTCGTCGGTGCAGGTGAGCACGAGGTCGCCGAGCCCGGCAAGCCCCATGAGCGTCTCGCGCTTCGCACCGAGGGCGACGCCGAGCCGCATCAGTTCTGCAAGCCCGCGCGTGATCAGGAACACGCGGCTGTTCGAGCCGTAACCGAGGCCGTCCGAAACCCCGGTCGCGATCGCAATGACGTTCTTGACCGCGCCGCCGATCTCGACGCCGACGATGTCCGTCTGCGTATACGCCCGGAAAGCGCCGGAAGAAATGCGCTCTGCCAGCGCCAGCGCAAACGCATCATCGGGTGAGGCGACCGCGATCGCCGTCGGCAGGCCCTCGCCCACCTCGCGCGCGAAGGTCGGCCCGGAAAGCACCGCGATCGGCACTGCGGGCCCCAGCACCTCCTGCGCGACCTGGTGCGGGAGCTTGCCGGTCGCCAGCTCGAATCCCTTGCTGGCCCAGGCGATGCGCGCACGCGGGCCGAGCATCGGCCGGACCTGCTGCAGCATGAGCCGCAGCACGCCCGAGGGTACGGCGAGCACGACGTCTTCGCCGCTCGCCATGGCCTTCGCGAGATCCGGCTCGATCGCGAGCGACGGCGGGAACTCCGCGCCTGGCAGGTAGCGCTCATTGCGCCGCGTGCGCGCGAGGAGTTCCGGCTCGTCTTCGGCGCGACCCCACAGCACCGTGGGTTCGCCGCCGCGCGCGAACTGGATCGCGAGTGCCGTGCCCCAGGAGCCGGCGCCGAGGACGACGATCGGCCGCAAGATCCCGCTCAGTTCGCGGGGCCGGCGGCGGGCGACTGCTGCGCCTGGCGCGCGGCCTGCTCCTGCATCGAGCGCTCGAACAGGGCGTCGAAGTTGACGTGCGGCAGCAGGAACGGCGGGAAGCCGCCCTTGATGACGACGTCTGACACGGTTTGCCGGATGTACGGGAACAGCAGATTCGGCGCGAACGAGCCGAGGATGCGCTTGGTCTCCTCTGGCGAGAATCCGCGGACCACGAATACGCCCGCCTGCTTGACTTCCGCGAGGTACACGGCGGCGTCGCCGCTCTTTGCCTCGAGCGTCACGGACAGCACGACTTCGTGCGCGTCCTGCCCGACCTGGCTCGACATCGTGCTCAGGTTCATGGACATCTTCGGGTCCTGCGGCTGCGCCGGCAGGAACGGTCCCTTGGGCGACTCGAAGGACAGGTCCTTGATGTAGACAGTCTGCAGCGCGACCGCAGGGCCCTGTCCGTTGCCCGCCGGCTCGCTCGCGCCGGCCGGGGTGGTTTTTTCGTCAGCCATCGTTATGCCTCACTTTGCAGTAATCCTGTTAATCCGCCGCCCCGATCCAGGGCCGCGATCTCGTCGGCGCCGCCGACGAAACGCCCCCCGACATAGACCTGCGGCAGCGTGCGCCGCCCGCTCTTTGCCAGCAACTCCTCCCGCAAACCCGGGTGGTCCTCGACGCTCACCTCGGTGAAGGCAATGCCGCGCCGCTCGAGCAGGGAAGTCACCCGGATGCAGTAGCCGCAGAACCCCGCGGTGTACACGGTCACCGGCGGCCCGGCCATCGCTCAGCCCTTCACGACCGGCAGGTTCTCCTGCCGCCAGGCCGCGAGCCCGCCACGCAGGCTGAACACGTCCTTGACGCCGGCGCCCGCCAGCGTGCGCAGCGCCGCGGCGGTCGTCGCTCCGCTGTCGCAATAGAGGATCAGCGTCTTGCCGGCGAATTTCTCGAGGGCCCTGGCGTCGGTCGCCAGCTGGTCGCCGGGGACATTGCGCGCGCCCGCAATATGGCCATCCTTGAACTGGTTGGCTGCGCGCAGGTCCACGAGCACGGCACCGCCGTTCATCATCCGGATGGCCGTGTTCGGGGCGACTGCCGTCGCGCCTTCGCCGCGCCGGCGCAATTCATAGCCGAGGACGAGGGCGGTCATGACGACCGCGGCGCCCGCCAGCAGCGGATGATTGGTGAAATAATCGAGCAGTCGGTCCATGGGGCGGGTCGCCGTGGCTTGCGCGACCGGGTCTCAAAAAAATGGCCGCGCATTATATCAGCGCGGTCCCGGACCACCGGCCGCCGCGCGAACAGAGGAATATTCCCTGATAAAACAAGGCACTACCAGCTACCGACCGCTGCTTGCCGCGGCCGCGGGCGTGCTCGCCGCGCTGCTGGCGGCGGCCCCCGGTGCGGCGGACCGCGACCCGGAGAAGGAGCTGCGCCAGGTCCGGGAACGGATCGAGGATCTGCAGCGCGCGGTGCGCCGCGACACCGACCGGCGCGACGCGCTGACGGGCCAGCTGCGCGATGCGGAAGAGAACGTGCGCGGCGCGCGCGCGCGCCTGCGCGAGGTGCGCAAGCGGCTCGCCGACAGCGACGCGCGCCTCGAGGCACTCACGACCGAGCGCGAACGCCACGAGCGCGCGCTCACGGAGCAGCGTTCGGCGCTCGCCTCGCAACTGCGCGCGGCCTACATGGGGGGACGCGAAGAGCAGCTGAAGCTGCTGCTCTCGCAGGAGGACCCGGCTGCGTTCGGCCGCATGATGGTTTATTACTCCTACCTCGGGCGCGCACGCGCCGGGAAGATCCAGGAGATCCAGTCGCTGGTCGCAAAGCTGGAGGCCGCGCTCGCCGAGGAGAAGGCGGAGCGCGAACGGCTCGCTTCGCTGGAGGCCGACAGCCGGCGTGAACTCTCGGCCGTAGACGCCGCGCGGGCGGAACGCACGCGCGCGTTGCGCGCGGTGAACGCGCAGATCAGGAACCAGAGCGACTCGATCGCCAAGCTCAAGCGGGAGGCCGCGGCGCTCGAGAAGCTGCTCGCCGACCTGCGCAAGGCGCTGCGCGACCTGCCGCCCGCCGGGGGCCAGGCCTTCGAGAAAGTCCGCGGGCGGCTGTCGTGGCCGGTGCCCGGCAGGATCACCGCGCGCTTCGGCCAGCCGCGCGGCGGCGGCCTCAAGTGGAATGGCGTGATGATCGAAGCGGGCCGTGGCAGCGAGGTGCGCGCGCTGTACGACGGCCGCGTCGCGTACGCGGACTGGCTGCCCGGAATGGGGCTGCTGCTGATCATCGATCACGGCGGCTACATGAGCCTCTACGCCCACAACGAACAGCTCTTCAAGTCGGCAGGCGACCGCGTCGAGGGCGGGGAGGTGGTCGCGACCGTGGGGGACAGCGGCGGCCGCAGCCAGCCCGGCCTCTACCTCGAGATCCGCCGCGGCGCCCAGCCGCTGGACCCCGTGCCCTGGTTCCGTCGTCCGAACCCCTAGATCGCTGATTTCAGGCGGCAAACGCCGCTGCCGGCACCCGGGAAACTGCCGATTACGTCAAAGACGGCCCGGCCCCCGATCGGCGAACCTGCGCTATGAGGCCGGTAGTCTGCCGGCCAGGGGTTGCTCTGCATCGTGGCCACGCCCGCCAACATCGACCTGCCGCTGCATCTGTCGAGCGCCAAGCCGAATCTCGACCCGTACGGCCACCTGCTGCGGATGCTGA
Source organism: uncultured Steroidobacteraceae bacterium (assembly GCA_964649205.1). Classification (GTDB taxonomy): domain Bacteria; phylum Pseudomonadota; class Gammaproteobacteria; order Steroidobacterales; family Steroidobacteraceae; genus SCUD01. Next base: position 9,431 of record CAZYPM010000034.1, on the reverse strand, counting down.
TGCCGCGCGCGCTCGGTATCGGGTTCTATGACGCCAGGGGCGCCCCGCTCTGGGTCGCGCCCGGCTACGACGGCCCGGATCCGCTGCCGCTGGTGCAGGCCGCGCTGGCGAAGGCGCCGCCGGCGACCACGGCGCGCATTGACGGCTTCGGGCACGATCACCATGGCGCGCCCGCCTACGTGTTCCGCCTGCGCAACAGCGACGGCGAGATCATCGCGATCGCCACGCTGCTGACGCGCGACGGCGAGAACCGGCCCTACTCCTTCGTGCAGTCCCTGGTGCAGCCGGCGCTCGAGTGCCTGCAGCGCGAGCTGGAAGCGCGCGCCAGCGTCGGCGACCTGGCGCGCGACCTGCGCTCGCGCGACGAGGACCTCGACCTCCTGCTGCGCATCGCGCCCGACGACCCGCAGAACCCGCAGCACGGCGACGAACTGGGCACGCTGGTGCAGACTTGCGTGGACCACCTCGGCTGCCTGCTGGGCGCGCTGGTCGTGCCGGAGCGCAACATCGCGATCTGCAAGGCGCCGCTCGGGCAGAAGCCGCCGGTCGAGATCCTGACCAAGATCCACCGGCACCTGCTCAACTGGGCGCAGCTGCAGCGGCGCAACCTCGTCATCAACAAGATCAAGGTGCGCCCGATCGAGCTGCCTCCGTACAAGATCCTGTGCACGCCCGTGCGGCATTCGTCCGGCCGCGTGGTCGGGTTCCTGGTGATGTTCCGCGAGGAGAACGCGCCCAATTTCGACCCGCGCACCGAGCGGCTGGTCGAACTGCTGTCGCGCAAGACGACCTCGACACTGCAGGCCAACTTCGACGCGCTGACCTCGCTGCTGACCCGCTCCGCATTCGAGATGCAGGTGCGGTCGCTGCTTGCCGTGCGCGGCGAGCGCAAGCCGGACTGCGTGCTGTACCTGGACGTCGACCGCCTGCACGTCACCAACGACAACTACGGCATGCACATCGGCGACGAGGTGATCGGCAAGGTCGCGGAGGTGCTGCGCAGGAAGCCGCGCCCGGGGGCGCTGGCGGCGCGCATCGCCGGCGACCGCTTCGCGGTGTTCCTGCCGGACTGCACGCTGGATTTCGCCCGCCAGATCGGCGACATGCTGCGGCGCCAGTGCGCGGAGCAGACCTACGTGCGCGGCGAGGGCACCGTCCAGGTGTCGGTGAGCATCGGCGTCGCCGAGCTGCCCGATTCGCAGAACGCGCTGGCGCATGGCCTGGCCAATGCGGAGATCGCCTGCAAGGCCGCCAAGGACCGCGGCCGCAACCGCACCGAGATATTCCAGGATGCCGACCAGAGCATCATGCGCCGGCACAGCGACGTGCTGGTGGTGCAGCGCCTGCACAGCGCGCTCGCGGAGAACCGCTTCGCGCTGTTCGCGCAGCCGATCCTGCCGCTCGCCGGCGACCGCGCCGAGCCGCGCTTCGAGATGCTGCTGCGCATGATCGCCGAGGACGGCGAGGTGCTGCCGCCGGAGAAGTTCCTGTCGGCGGCGGACCGCTACCAGCTGTTGCCGGAGATCGACCGCTGGGTGGTGAAGAACTCGCTGGAGGCGCTCGGCTCCTGTGCCGGCGTGCTCGAGGGCCGCGGCATGCAGTTCTCCATCAACATCTCGGGGCCGTCGATCGCCTCGGAGGAGTTCCTGGAGTTCCTCGAGCGCAGCATCCGTGACTCCGGCGTCCCGCCGGCGAGCCTGTGCTTCGAGCTGACCGAGACCTCGGCGGTGTCGAACCTGGCGCGCGCCGAGCGGCTGATGCACAAGCTGCGCGCGCTCGGCTGCTCGTTCGCGCTCGACGACTTCGGCACCGGGCTGTCGTCGCTCGCGTACCTGAAGGCGCTGCCGGTCTCGATCCTCAAGATCGACGGCGCCTTCGTGCGCGACTCCGGCGGCAACGAGCGCACCGAGTCCATGGTGCGCGCGATCGCCCAGCTCGCCCACACCATGGGCATGGAGACGGTCGCGGAGTTCGTCGAGACCGACGCGCTGCGCACGCGCATGGCCTCGCTGGGCGTGGACTTCGGCCAGGGTTTCGCGATCGGCCGGCCGGTGCCGCTGGCGGACGTGTTCGGCGACCTCGCCCTGTGCGAGGCGATGGCCTCGCAGGAGCCCCCGCCGGCCTGATTTTGCGCGAAGCTGCCGCAGCGGCGGCGGCGCGGTTACCATAGCGGAACATGCAACCGAGACGGACGCTGCTGGCCATCCTGCTGGGCTGCCTGCTCGGGGTGTCGCTCGCCTGGACCACCGCCTGGGTCGCCGGTCGGGGCCGGGGCGCCTCCGAGCTGCGCCCGCAGGATGCGCGCCTGCTGTCGGAGGTGATCGACCGGATCCACGCGGACTACGTGGACCGCACCGACGACCACGAGCTCCTCAAGGACGCCATCCGCGGCATGGTCGGCGAGCTCGACCCGCACTCCGCATTCATGGACGCCAGCGAGTTCGAGGACCTGCGCATCGCGACCGAGGGCAACTATTCCGGCATCGGCGTCGAGGTCACGGCCGAGTCGGACGCGATCGTCGTGATCGCGCCGATCGACGGTTCCCCGGCCGCGCGCGCCGGCATCCGCGCCGGCGACACGATCCTTGCGGTGGACGGCAGCGCGGTCGAGGACAGCAAGCTCGCCGACACGATCGCGCGCATCCGCGGCGAGCCCGGCACCGTGGTCAATCTCAGGATCGGGCGCAAGGCGCTGCCGGAGCCGATCGACATCGCGGTCGAACGCGCGATCGTGGCCGTGCACTCGGTGCGCCACCAGATGCTCGAGCCGGGCGTCGGTTACCTGCGCATCTCCCAGTTCAGCGACACGACCGGCCCGGACGTCGGCGCCGCGCTGCGCGCGCTGCGCCAGGAGGCGGGCGGCGAGCTCTCCGGCATCGTGCTCGACCTGCGCAACAACCCGGGCGGCGTGCTGGACGCGGCGGTCGAGGTTTCCGACGCCTTCCTCGAAAGCGGCCTGATCGTCTCGGCGGAGGGACGCTCGAAGGAGTCCCGTTTCCGCATGGAGGCCGGGGCCGGCGACCTGGCGCGCGGCGCGCAGATCGCGGTGCTCGTCAACGAGGGCTCGGCCTCGGCGGCGGAGATCGTCGCGGGCGCGCTGCGCGACAACGGCCGCGCGAAGCTGCTCGGCCAGCGCACCTTCGGCAAGGGCTCGGTGCAGACCGTCATGCCGATCGGCGACGGCCAGGCGCTCAAGCTCACGACCTCGCGCTATTACACGCCGTCCGGCGCCTCGATCCACGAGCGCGGGCTCGAACCCGACATCGCGCTGCCGGCGCAGGAGGCCGCGGCGCTCACCGGCGAGGCCGCGCTGCTCGAGCGCGACGCCGACGTGCGCGCAGCGGTCGCCTGGCTCAAGCACGGCAAGGCGGCGCTGGTCGCGGCCCAGACGGCGCCGGACCGCAGGTAACGCGCCGCATGCGCGCGGCCGGCGCTTCCCCATGAAACGGGTCCTGGTGCCGCTGGCAGAGGGCTTCGAGGAACTCGAGGCCGTCACCATCATCGACATCCTGCGCCGCGCCGGCATCGAGGTCGTCATCGCCTCGCTCGCCGGCAGCCCGGTCACCGGATCCCATGGCATCCGGATCGCCGCCGACACGCCGCTGGCGGCGCTCGCCGAGCAGGACTTCGACATGATCGCGCTGCCGGGCGGGATGCCCGGCGCGGAGCACCTGAAGGGCGATCCCCGCATCGCGCAACTGATCCGCTCGCATCGCGCGAAGAACCGGCCGGTGGCGGCGATCTGCGCGGCGCCGATGGTGCTCGAGGCCGCCGGCGTCCTCGATGGGCGCCGCGCCACCAGCTATCCCGGATTCCTGCAGCCTGCCGGGCGCATCACGGTCACGGGCGAGGCGGTGGTTGCCGACGCCGGCGTCATCACCTCGCGCGGCCCCGGCACGGCGCTCGACTTCGCGCTGGCCCTGGTCGCGGAGCTTGCCGGCCCCGCGGCGAGCGGCCAGGTCGAATCCACGCTGCAGCGCGAGGCGGCGTCGCGCCGATGAACGCGGCCCAGGAACGCGAGGCGCCCGAAGCGCTGCCCGGCACGCGCCGCGCCGCGGCCGCGCGCGACGGGCACGCGAGCATGCAGAGGAGCCTCACGCGCGTGGACTGGCTGGTGCTGCTGGTGGCCGGCCTGTATGCACTGGTCCTGCCGGATCCGCCGGCGTCCCCGCGCGGCCTGTACGCGGCGATCGCGGCCTACGGGCTCTTCGTCGTCGCTTTCCGCTGGCGCGGGTTCCCGGTGCGCGGAACCGGCGCGCGCGTCGCGCTCGGCGCCGCCGCGATGGTCGCGTTCATCACGATCGTCGCGATGCAGACCGGCGGCACGGCGAGCCCGATGGTGAACCTCTACCTGCTGCCGATCGTGCTGGTGGCGATGACGCTCGGCGGGCGCGGCGCGATCATCGTCTTCGCCGGCGTGGCGCTCGCCTGGCTCTCGGTGATCGCCGGCGAGGGCCCGCTGCCGCCGCCGCCCGCGCTGTTCGCGCAGCTGTTCGGCGAGCTCGGGCCCTACGCGCTGGTCGCCTACCTGACGCAGGCGCTGGCGGGCACGATCACGAGCGCGCGGCGCCGCATCGAGGAACTGGCCGAGCGCGACGGGCTCACCGGCATGCTGAACCTGCGCACCTTCCGCGCCGTGCTGAACCGCGAGCACGAGCTGCGCGCGCGCGCCGGCCGCGGCGGCTACGGCATCCTGCTGGTGGACATGGACGACCTCAAGCAGCTCAACGACGAGCACGGGCACCAGGCCGGCAACCGCGCGCTCACCTCGGTCGCAGGCGCCATCCAGCGCGCGATCCGCACCACCGACATGGCGGCGCGCTACGGCGGCGACGAGTTCATCGTGTTCCTGCCGGAGGCGACCGCCGAGGTCGCGGAGGCGGTCGCGCAGCGCATCCGCAACAACGTGTACCGCAGCCTGTTCCCGGTCGGCGAGCGGCTGCAGCGCATGACGGTGAGCGTGGGCGCCGCCAGCTACCCGCGCGACGGCGCGCAGTACGACGACGTCGTCTCCGCCGCCGAGCTGCGCCGGCATCGCGACCGCGAGCTGCGCCGCGAGCCGGCGGCCGATCCCGGCGCGCGATCCTGACGGCATGCGGCGGCAGGAGCGCGGCTACATGCAGGGATTCGAGAGCGCCGCGAGCGCGGCCACGCTGTGGCGCGCGCTGACCGATCCCGCGTCGCTGCGCCTCTGGTATGCGACCGAGGCCGTGGTCGAGCCGCGCGTGGGCGGGCGCTACGCCGTGAGCTCGCGGCTGTTCGGCAGGCGTTACGCCACCATCGAGCAGTTCGAGCCGGGCAAGCGCCTGCAACTGCTGTTCGACCCGAGCCCGGACTGGCCGCCGATGCCGGAGAACGTGCTGGTGGAGGACTTCCTGATCGACGAGCGCAAGGGGCAGCGCATGCTGCGGGTGATGGGCTCCGGCATCCCGGCCGGCGAGGAGTGGGAGCGCACGCTGGTCCGCCTGCGCACCGGCTGGGCGCTGGCGTTCGCGCAGCTGCAGATGCGCCTGCGCGACGGCGGAATCCGGGAGGCCGCGGAGTGAAGCGGACCCTCTTGCTGCTCGCATCCGCCGTGCTGGCCGCGGCGGCCTCGGCCGAGAGCATCGTCCTCAGCGGCGGCACGGTCGTCGACGGCTACGGCGGCCCGCCGATCGCGAACGGCGTGGTCGTCATCGAGGGCGAGCGCATCCTCGCCGTGGGTGGCCGCGGCCAGGTGCTGGTGCCGGAAGGCGCGCAGATCATCTCCACCGAGGGCATGACGGTGCTGCCCGGGCTGTGGGACCTGCAGGTGCGCACCATGCGGCTCGGCCACGGCGACACCGGGCGCTGGAACGAGACCTACGGCCCGCTCGCGGAACGCGTCGTGATGCCGATCGCCGCCCGGCAGCTGCTGCAGGCCGGCGTCACCAGCGCGCGCGACGTGATGGCGCCGCTCGAGGCCGCGACCAACGTGCGCCGCCGCACCCGCGAGCACCTGATCGAGGGCCCGACCCTCTACGTCTCCGGCCCCGCGCTGCGCAAGCTCGTGCCGCCCGGCACCGAGGCCTGGCAATGGGCCGTGAACGGGGCCGCCGATGCGAGGGCCAGGGTCGCACAGCTCGCGGATGCCGGCGTGGACTACCTGCTGCTCGCGGAAGTGGACCTCTGGAGCACGGAGGAGCTCGGCGCCGCGGTCTCCGAGGCGCGCGCCCGCAGCCTGCCGGTGCACGCCTTCGCGGAACGCCCGGCGGACGTCGAGCGCGGTGTCGAGTTGCAGTTCGACGGCTTCCTGGGGACATCCATGGGCGTGGGCCCTTTCCCGGACAACGTGGTCCTCGCGCTGCACCAGCGGCTGCTGCAGGCCTCGCCGCGCCCGCTCGCCTGGTCGCCGGCGATCTCGGCGCTGCTCAATTTCGAGTCGCTGCGCCAGAATGCGGAGCCGCTCGACGATCCGCGCACGACGGCGCAGCTGCCGCCGCTGGTCGCGGCCGACATCCTCGGGTCGCTGTCGAACCCGGACCGCGTCACCTGGTTCGAGATGCCGGCCTCGAAGGCCCACTCGCTGTGCGACAAGCTGCGCCAGCTCGACGAGGCGAAAGTGACGCTGCTGGTCGGCTCCGACGCGGGCGTCCCGGGGCACCTGCATTCGCGCGCCACCTGGCAGGAGATCGACTTCTGGGTGCGCGACTGCGGCATTCCGGCGGAGCGCGCGATCCGCGCCGCGACCCACGACGCCGCGACCGCCATGGGTGTCGGCCACGAGACCGGCACGCTCGCCCCCGGCAAGATCGCCGACGTGATCGCCGTGCGCGGCGACGCGCTCAGGAACCCCGGCCTGCTGCAGAACGTGGACGTTGTCATCAAGCGCGGCCGTCGCGTACGCTGAGGCGCCCGCAACCGGGCCGGGGGATGACGAGATGACCGCCTTCATCGTGCGCGCACTGATCGCCGCCCTGGGCCTGTGGCTGGCGACCGAGTGGGTCGACGGCATCCACGTCGCGACCGCGACGACGCTCATCCTGGCGGCCGTCCTGCTCGGCATCGTCAACGCGATCGTCAAGCCGGTCGCGGTGCTCCTCACCCTGCCGCTCACGCTGGTGACGCTCGGCCTGTTCCTGCTGGTGGTCAACGCCGCGATGCTCGGCCTGGTCGCGGCGCTGCTGCCGGGCTTCGGGATCACGGGCTTCTGGCCGGCGCTCTGGGCCGCGCTCATCGTCAGCGTCGTGAGCTGGATCGGCAACGCGATGTTCAAGCCCGGCCGGGCATTGCGCGACCAAGACTGACAACAAGGACCGCGCCACCATGGGGATCCCGCTGCGCCTGACGGTGATGAACTTCCTGCAGTTTTTCGTCTGGGGCGCCTGGCTCATTTCCTTCGGCGCCTACATGATCGTGACGCTCGGCTTCACCGGCGGGCAGGTCGGGAGCGTCTACGCGACCATGGGCGTCGCCGCGCTCTTCATGCCGGGCCTGATGGGCATCGTCGCCGACCGCTGGGTCAACGCGGAGAAGCTGTTCGGCATCCTGCACCTGACGGGCGCGGGGCTGCTGTTGTGGGCCTCGACCGTGCGGGACTACGACACGCTGTACGTGATCATGCTGCTGAACGCGATGGTCTACATGCCGACGATCGCGCTCAACAACGCCCTGTCGTACCGGGTGCTCGAGCAGGGCGGGCTGAACGTCATCCAGAAGTTCCCGCCGATCCGCGTCTGGGGCACGGTCGGCTTCATCGTCGCGATGTGGATGGTGGACCTCGCCGGCTGGACCAAGAGCGAGCTGCAGCTCTACATCAGCTCGGGCGCGGCGGCGCTGCTCGGCCTGTACGGATTCACGCTGCCGGCCTGCCCGCCGGCGCGCGAGGTGGCGAAGCAGAGCATCGTCTCGGCGCTCGGCCTGGACGCCTTCGTGCTGTTCCGGCGCACGCAGATGCTGGTGTTCTTCATCTTCGCGATGATGCTGGGCGCGGCGCTGCAGATCACCAACGCCTTCGGCGGCGCGTTCCTGGCGGACTTCGCGACCACGTACCCGGACTCGTTCGGCGTGAAGCACCCGAACATCCTGATCTCGATCTCGCAGATCTCGGAGACGCTGTTCATCCTGACCATCCCGTTCTTCCTGCAGCGCTTCGGCATCAAGATCGTGATGCTGATCAGCATCTTCGCCTGGGTGTTCCGCTTCGGGCTGTTCGCGACCGGCGACCCCGGCGCGGGCCTGTGGATGCTGGTGCTGTCCATGATCATCTACGGCATGGCCTTCGACTTCTTCAACATCTCGGGTTCGCTGTTCGTGGACCGCGAGGCGGAATCGAACATCCGCGCCAGCGCGCAGGGTCTGTTCATGGTGATGACGAACGGGCTGGGCGCCTTCTTCGGCAGCATCGGCGCCGGGATGGTCGTGGATTACTTCACCGTGGACGGCGTGAAGGACTGGCCGAGCATCTGGTTCAGCTTCGCCGGCTACGCGCTGGTGCTCGGCTTGCTGTTCCCGTTCCTGTTCAAGTACCGGCACGATGCGGCCGCGCTCAGCGCGCCGCGCCACTAATTGGGGATGTTTCCCCATCTAAAGGGGACGCGTCCCTTTACCTCGCTGTAAAGGGACCCGTCCCCTTTAGGGTTTCTCGGCGATGATCTGCAGAACCAGCGGCGTGACCAGCAGCGTGGCGGGCTCCGCCTCCGCCGCCTTGAATTCCCGCCACACGGCCTCGGCCCAGGACGGCTCGATGGCGCCCAGCGCCGCCTGCTGCTCGAGGTGGATGCGGATGAACGACGCCGGCCACTGCCACATCTCGTCCGCCGGCCGCAGGCAGTAGATCCGCGGGATCGTCTCGCGGATCGCGAAGCCGCGCTCCTCGAGCAGCCGCAGCACGGGCTGGGCGATGTTCGGCTCACCGCCGGCGGCGCGCCAGCCCTTCATGACCTGTTGCGCGAACTCGCGCTGGCGCGGATGCGGCGGCGCGAAGCAGAAGGTCTCGTATACGAGGTATTCGTGAAAGATCGCGCGCCCGCCGCCGCGCAGGGCGCCCGCAATCTTGTCGACCAGCGTCGCGGGCGAGGACACGAAACAGGCGACCCAGCGGCACCAGGCGAAGTCGAAACCACCGGCCGGCAGCGGGTCGGTCATGAGGTCGAGTTCGTGGTATCCGACGTTGGTGAAGCCATGCTGCGCGAGCATCCCGCGGCCGGCCTCGACGTAACGCCCGGAGCGCTCCACCGCCACCACTTCGCCGCCGGAACCGACGATCTGCGCAAGATCGGCGGCCGCATAGCCGGGCCCGGCCCCGACGTCGAGCACGCGAGCCCCGGCCGTGATGCCCGCGCGTCGCCAGCAATCGCGCACCGCCGGATCCCAGACGCGGTGCTGCAACCCGAGGCGCAGCAGCTCCTCGTCGTGGGTCCCGAGGAAGTAGTCGCGCTCCGCTTTCACTGCTCCGCTTTGACGGGCCAGGG
>CAZYPM010000033.1:1589-14535 GCA_964649205.1 uncultured Steroidobacteraceae bacterium | reverse complement strand
TGTGGCGCAGACGCCCCGGCCAGCTCGGCATCCGTGCGTGGCAGGATTTCATGCGTCCTGCCCGCCGTCCCACGGACTGACGCCGCACCGCGGCGGGCTGCATGGCGAGACGGCCGATGGGCGCATATCATGCGCCCACCGGAACGGAATCCACGGACCCGCCCGATGACGACCGATCCGACGAACCCCCTTTCCGAGACGCTGCTCGCGAGCCTCGTCGAGTTCGCGCCGGACGCCCTGCTGGTGGTCGACACCAGCGGCACGATCGTGTTCGCGAACCGGATGGCGGAAGAGTTGTTCGGCTACGCCTCCAGCGAGCTGTGCGGTTTCCCGATCGAGCGGCTCATCCCGGAGCGCATCCGCAGCCTGCACGTCGAGCACCGGACGCGATTCATGGCGCAGCCGCGCATGCGCGAGATGGGCGCGACGGCCATCGACCTGGTCGCCGTCCGCAGGGACGGAGCCGAATTCCCGGTGGAGATCCGCCTCTCGCCGGTGGGAAGCGGCGGCCGGCGGCTGGTCGCCGCCGCCGTGCGCGACGTCACCGACCGCCGGCACATGGTGCGCGTGCTGCACGCCGCGCAGGCGGAAGCGGAGCGCGCCAACGTGGCCAAGACCCGCTTCCTCGCGACCGCCAGCCACGACCTGCGCCAGCCGTTGCAGACGCTGCAGCTCCTGAATGCCGCGCTGCGGCGGCGCGTCTCCGATGCGGAGGCGCGCGAGCTGCTGGCGCGCGAGCGCGAGGCCGTGGACGCGATGACGGGCTTGCTGAACTCGCTGCTGGACGTCAGCCGGCTGGAAGCCGCGAGCATCCAGCCGCGGATCGAGGAATTCGGCGTCGCGGGACTGTTCGACGCGCTGCGCAACGAGTTCGAGGCGATCGCAGCGGCGCGCAATCTCAAGTTTTCGGTGACCCCGGTGGCGCGCGGCCTCAGGACTGATCGCACGCTGTTGCGCCAGCTGCTCGAGAATCTCGTCGGCAACGCGATCAAGTACACCGAGACCGGCTCGGTGCAGCTCGCCTGCCGGGCCGAGGGCGACGGCCTCGTCATCACTGTGACGGACACCGGCATCGGCATTCCGGCCGCAAGGCTCGACCGCATCTTCGACGAGTACTACCAGATCGGCCAGAGCGGCCATTACGGCGTCGGACTCGGCCTTGCGATCGTCAAGCGGATCGCCGCCCTCCTCGACCTCGGCATCGAGGTGAAATCCGAGCCCGGCCGCGGCACGCAGTTCAGGGTCGGCATTCCCGCCGCGCTGGTCACGCAGGACGCGAGTCCGGAACCGGCCGCGGCCGCGGCGACCATGACCGCGGCCGCCAGCGCGGTCATCCTGCTGGTGGAGGACGACGACGCCGTGCGCGGCGCGACCGAGTTGTACCTGCGCGCGATCGGCCACAAGCCGATCGCGGCGGCCAGCCGGGCCGAGGCGCAATCCGCGCTCGCGGCCGGCGAGCGCATGCCCGACCTGATCATCAGCGACTATCACCTCGGCAACGGCGAAACCGGCGTCGATGCCATCATTGCGGTCAGGAAGCAGCTGGGCCGCGAATTGCCGGCGCTGCTGCTCTCGGGGGACACGTCGACCGCCATGCGCCGCCTCGCAGACCTGCCGGCCTGCCAGGTTCTCAACAAGCCGGTGGACGTCGAGCGCCTGTCCAGCGCCATCGCCGGGTCGCTGTCCTGAGGCTATCGGCAAGTACGTAGCCCGGGGCCGCCGGACCGGTGCCTATAATCCGAGCCATCGCCATGAAGAACGGGCAGACCGAGCAGGAGTTCCGGGCACTGCTCACGGCCGCGGTGGACGCGATCGTGATCATCGACCATCGTGGCGTGATCCTGACTTTCAATCGCGCCGCCGAAGGACTGTTCGGCTACCCGGCTTCGGAGGCGGTGGGAGCGAACGTGTCGATCCTGATGCCGGAACCACATCGCAGCGCGCACGACGCACACATGCAGCGTTACCTCGAGACGGGTGAGGCGCACATCGTCGGCATCGGCCGGGAAGTCGACGCGCAGCGCAAGGACGGCACCATCTTTCGCGCCTGGCTCTCGGTCGGCCGGGTCGAGGGCGAGGACCCGCCGCGATTCGTGGGTTTCCTGCACGATGTCTCGGCGCGCCAGCGTGCCGAGGAGTACGAGCGCCGTGCCGCAGAGCGCCTGGCTGAGGTCGCGCGGCTGGGCGCGATGGCGAGCATGGCGGCCTCCATCGCGCACGAGGTCAACCAGCCGCTGGCCGCGATCAGCACGTATGCGCTCGCCTGCGAGCGCTTGCTCGGCCTGCCAAACGCCGACATCCCCGAGGTGCGCCGGGCGCTGCGGCAGATCGCCGAGCAGGCGCTGCGCGCCGGCGACAGCATCCGCAACATGCGCGAGCTGGTCCGCAAGGGCGTCAGGCCCGAAACCGCGGCGGGCGGCGATCCCGGCAGCGTGTCGCCGTGACCCGGGCAGGGCCGCTTCCCACCGTCTTCGTGGTGGATGACGACGAGGGCGTGCGCAGCGCGCTCGCGTTGCTCCTGAAATCGATGGGCCAGCCGGCCGCGACCTACGCATCGGCCGCGGACTTCCTCGCGGACTACGACCCGGACCGGCCGGGCTGCGCGCTGCTCGACGTGCGCATGCCGGGCATGAGCGGCCTCGAGCTGCAGGACGAGCTCAACCGCCGCGGCGTCGTGCTGCCCGTCATCTTCATCACCGGCCATGGCGACGTGCCGATGGCCGTCGAGGCGATGCAGCGCGGCGCTTTCGACTTCCTGCAGAAGCCGTTCCGCGACGACGACCTGGCGGAGCGCATCCGGCGCGCGCTCGCGCGCGACCGCGAACTGCGGGTCGCGATCGGCGAGAAGAGCCAGGTCCAGGCACGCCTTGCGCGGCTCACGCCGCGCGAGCGGCAGGTCCTCGAGCTCGTCGCGGCCGGCAAGCCGAACAAGGTGATGGCGGCCGAACTGGGCGTCAGCCAGCGCACGGTGGAGATCCACCGTGCCCACGTCATGAAGAAGATGGGCGCCTCGTCGCTCGCGCAGCTGGTGCGCATGCGGCTGATCGCCGGCGCCTGAACCGCCGTGCGCCCGGGACGGCGCACGGCCCCTTCCCTCATCCCGCCAGCGTGACGCTCTCGCCGTGCGCCGGAATGCGGCAGCGCCACCCCAGTTCGGCGCCGATCCTGTCACCAAGCACGGCGGACGCATCGGGCTCCCCGTGCACGAGGAACAGCTCCCCGGGCGGCCGGGGCAGGTGGCGAATCCAGTCCATCAGTGCCGACTGGTCGGCATGCGCGGAGAATCCCTCGAGCATCACGACCTGCGCGCGCACCGGGATCTCCTCGCCGAACATGCGCACCGTGGCCGCGCCGTCCACCAGGCGGCGCCCCAGCGTTCCCGCGACCTGGTAGCCGATGAACAGGACCGTGGTGCGCGGGTCCGGCAGGTGGTGCTTCAGGTGGTGGCGGATCCTTCCGCCGTCGCACATGCCGCTGGCGGCGACGATGACCGCGCCGCCGGAAATGCCGTTCAAGGCCATGGATTCCTCGACGCTCGCCGTGTAGCTCACGCGCATCGAGCCGTCGCCGCCGGCGGGTTCGCCGGCGATGCGGCGCGTCTCCTCGTCGAACAGCTCGAAGTGGCGGGCCGTGATCTGCGTGACCTCCGTGGCCATCGGCGAATCGACGTAGACCCTCGGCCCCCGGATCCTGCGGGCACGGCTCAACTGGTTGAGGTGGTACAGGAACTCCTGCGTCCGCCCGACCGCAAAAGCGGGCACGAGGACCACACCCTGGCGTTCCTCGAGTGCGAGCCTGAGGCTGTCCGCCAGGCGCTCCAGCGTCACCGGCATGGGCTGGTGATTGCGGTCGCCGTACGTGGACTCGAGCAACAGCACGTCCGCCTCCATGGGCGGCACGGGATCGCGGACGATCGGCCGTCCGGGCTGGCCCAGGTCACCCGACACCACGACCCTGGTCGTGCTGCCAGCGCCGGTGAGCCACAGCTCGACGAATGCGGAACCGAGGATGTGGCCCGCGTCCTGCAGGCGGGCTCGCACGCCGCGCCCCGGCTCGAAGGCGCTGGCATAGTCCACGGTCCGGACCTGCGCCAGCACGGCGCGCGCATCTTCCATGCGGTACGGGATCGCATAGGGCCGGCCGCGGCGCGCCGCGCTCTCCGCTTCGCCGTTCATGACCCAGGCGCTGTCGGGCAGCATCACGCCGACGAGGTCGCGCGTCGCGGGCGTCGCGTAGATCGGCCCGCGGAAGCCCTCGGCGTACAGGCGCGGCAGCAGACCGCTGTGGTCAATGTGGGCGTGCGTGAGGATCACGAAGTCCAGGGACTTCGGCTCGAACATGAACGGCGCCACGTTCTGCGCCCAGGCGTCGCGGCCGCCCTGGAACAGGCCGCAGTCGACGAGGAAGTGGCTGGCGCCGGTCTCGAACCGGAAGCACGACCCGGTCACCTGCCCTGCGGCGCCGCAGAACGTCAGCTTCACTTGGAGTGCGCTTTGACTTTCCACTGGCGCCGGCGCTCGTGGTCCTGCAGCCGGCGCCTGAGGGCGCGGAAAGCATCACGCAGCGCGACGTAGGGATCCTCGTGGGAACGGTCGATGGGATGGGTCCGCCGCACGGCGATCTCGCGCCGTGGCACGGTGACGTCGATCCGGACCTGGTACAGCGCGCCCTGGCGGCTGTGCCGGTGCGGGGCCTCGATGGTGACCTGGCAGCGCATGATCTGGCTCGAGAACCGGTCGAGCCGGCCGGCCAGTTCCCGCGCCCGCGCCGTGAGCGCCGGCGACGGATCCACGTTGCGGAAAGTCACCCGCAGGGGCAAGCGCATGCTCGTCTCCGTCCAGCCGGCATCAGGGCGCGGTCCACCAGTCCAGGAACTCCCTGAACTGGATCGCGCCGTCACGGTCCGAGTCGATCTCCGCGAAACCGATGCGGCACTCCTCGTCGGACATCTCGGCGCCGAGCTCGTCCATGAAGCGGATGAACTCGTCCACCTGCAGCAGGCCGTCTCCGTCCTCGTCGACGTAGGCGAAATCCTCGCGCAGCTCCGCTTCCCGTTCCGGTTCCGGCGCTCCGGCACCTTGCTTGCGGTCCATGGCGGAATCTCCCGGCGCGGCACGGTCTTCGACGTCGCGCCTTGCCTCGCAGAAATTGCAGCACGCTCGGCCGGCCCCGACGATGAGTACATGTACGGATTGAACGGCGCGGCGACGGGACTACCCTGCTCGCGTAATGGCGTAGTGATCCTTTGCAAAGGAGGGGAACATGAGACTTACGCGTTGGGAACCCTTCCGGGGCACGGATGAGTTTTTCCGCGGCACGATGCCGTCGCTGTTCGGGCGCTGGCCGCGCATGATGGGCGAGGAAGGCGAGGCCTATGAGTGGTCGCCGGTCGCCGACATCAGCGAGACGGACGACGAGTACCTCGTGAAGGCGGAGCTGCCGGGCATCCGTCGCGAGGACGTCAAGGTGTCCCTGGAAGAGGGCATGCTGACGATCGAGGGCGAACGCAAGCAGGAGAAGGAAGAGAAAGGCCGCAGGCTGCACCGCATCGAGCGGTTCTACGGCACCTTCTGCCGCACCTTCACGCTGCCCGACGATGCGGATGCCACCGGCATCCGCGCCGAGAGCAAGGATGGCGTGCTGAACGTGCACATCCCGAAGTCCAAGGTCGTCAAACCAAAGGCCATCGAGATCAAGGTCAACTGAGACCGATGGCCACGCTGCGCGCGGGCCCCGGCCGGCCCGCGCGCAGCGATAATCGTTGCGCCGGTTTCCGGGCGTCGAAGCGGCGGGTTCTCAATTGCGAAGCGCGCGCTCGGCCTGCTGCTCGGTGCGGATGGCGCCGGCGACGGCCGCCAGTTGCGCGAACAGGTGGTCGATGACGTCATCGAGCGCGACGATCCCGGCGAGCCGGCCCTGGCTGTCGACGACCGGCACCCGACGGACCCCGATCTCGCGCATCCGCTTGAGCGTGTCGCCGATGTCGGCGCCCGAGTCGGCGACCAGCGGATCGGCGGTCATGACCTCGCTGACCTTCACGTCCGCCGGGTCGCGGCCCCGGGCCGTGACCTTCAGGACGATGTCACGGTCCGTGAGGACGCCGATCGGGCGGCCGCTCGAGTCCGCGGTCACCACCAGGTAGCCGACGTGTTCGTCTCGCATCACGCGCGCCGCCGCCGCCACGTCGACTTCGCGGCCGACGGTGACGACCTGACGCCTGCAGATCTGGCTGATGGACATGGCGTGCCCTCCGTTTTGCCTGCGGCCGATTCTAAGGTTGAGCAGCTGGACTATTGGCCCCCGCCCTCGCCCGGCACGCCGGCGCGCGCGTGTCCGGGATAGAGCCGGAAGAGCTCCGTGACGACCCCGGAGATGGCGGCCTGTGGATCCTCCATCGCCTGCTGGGTCAGCCTGCCTTCTGCGACGCCTTCCCAGATCAGCTGCTTGCGCGCGGCGTCGACGATGTCGAGGTTGGCCGTACCGACCTTGTAGTGCACGGTCGAGACGTCGCTCGCGTACAGCGGCCAGGCGCTGTACAGGCCGTAGCGGTAGCCATAGTAGCCGTAGCCGGCCCAGGCGCCCGGCACCGAGCGCACGTCGGTGACGTCGCGCGCCCGCGCGAAGAAGTTCACCAGCAGGTCCGGATTGCTCGCGGCGAACTGGTAGCCGCGCAGGCGCATCTCGCGGTCGACCGCCTGTCTGAAGTAACTGGTGATCAACGTCGAGTAGCCGCCGCGGTCGGTACCCAGTTCGGCCGGATAGCCGTAGGTCTGGTACGCGTTGAAGTCGGCGGCACGGTCATGGTCCACGCGGATCTTCGGGCCGACCGTCGCGCAACCGGCCAGCGCCGCGATGGCGGCCGCCACCAGCGCCACCGTCATCCATGCCACCGGATGTGCGTGCCTGCGCGGCATGTCGTGCCGCAAGGTGTTCGTCATGGGCTTCTCCTGCGGATTCCTTCGCATGGCACTTCGTGGATACTCCTTACGTGCCGGCCGCGGTACTGTGGAAAACCGCTACCGACCCCGGTCACGACGCGCGCGTATTATCGGGGCCATGGCCGAACTCGAACTGAACCGCGACATCGTCCAGATCGTCATCGACAAGGCGCGCCAGTTCCAGGCCAAGGAAGAGGTGACCTTCCCGGAGGATCCGCTGAATCCCACCGAGGAATGGGCCAACCAGGTGCTGGCCGACCACGCGAGCGACCCGGTCGTCGAGGAACTCACGAGCACGATCGACGCGCTCGAACCGGACCAGCAGGCGCTGCTGGTGGCGCTCATGTGGGTCGGCCGTGGGGACTACTCGCTCGACGAATGGGACGAGGCGGTCGCCGAGGCGCGCGACCAGTGGAACGGACGCACCGCCGAATACCTGATCGGCACGCCGCTCGCCGCCGACTACCTGGCCGAGGGACTCGACCAGTTCGACACGGCTAGTGCTTGAGCCGCCAGCCGGTCCGGAAAATCCAGGCGACCGCGGCCAGGCACAGCAGCAGGAACGCGAGCGTCATCGCCAGGCTCAGTTCCACGCCCACGTCCGACTTGCCATAGAAGCTCCAGCGGAAGCCGCTGATCAGGTAGACCACCGGATTGAACAGCGTCACCGTGCGCCAGGCCGGCGGCAGCATGTCGATCGAGTAGAACGCGCCGCCCAGGAAGGTCAGCGGCGTCACGATCAGCATCGGGATCAGCTGCATCTGCTCCCAGTTCTTCGCCCAGATGCCGACGATGAAGCCGAACAGGCTGAAGGTGACGGCCGTCAACAGCATGAAGGCAACCATCCAGAATGGGTGCAGGATCGTGACCGGCACGAAGCAGGATGCGGTTGCCAGGATCACGAGCCCGAGCAGCACCGACTTGGTCGCCGCCGCGCCGACGTAACCCGCCACGATCTCGAATGGCGACACCGGCGCCGACAGCACCTCGTAGATCGTGCCGGTGAACTTCGGGAAGTGGATGCCGAATGAGGCGTTCGAGATGCTCTCGGTGAACAGCGAGAGCATGATCAGGCCCGGCACGATGAAGGCGCCGTAGCTGACCCCGTCCACTTCGGTCATGCGCGAGCCGATCGCCGCGCCGAACACCACGACGAAGAGCGCGGTCGTGATCACGGGTGTCAGTACGCTCTGCAGGACCGTGCGCAGGAAGCGCGCCATCTCGAAGCGGTAGATCGCCCACACTCCGTGCCGGTTGAAGGCCACGCTGCTCACGACCGCCCCTGCCCGCGCTCGCTGACCAGGCTCACGAAGATCTCCTCGAGCGAGCTCTCGCGGGTGTTGAGGTCGCGGTAGTTGATCCCGAGCTGCTCGAGCCGGCGCAACAGCGCGGGAATGCCGGTCTGCTCCAGCGCCGCGTCGAAGGTCAGCTCCAGCTCGTGGCCGTTCGCCTTGAGCGCCAGCGGCCAGTCCGCGAGCTCCGGCGGCAGCGCCGGGAGCGGATCCTGCAGCGTCAGCGTGAGCTGCCGCTTGCCGAGCTTCTTCATGAGCCGCAGCTTCTCCTCGACCACGATCAGGCGCCCGTGGTTGATCACGCCGATGCGGTCGGCCATCTCCTCGGCCTCGTCGATGTAGTGCGTGGTCAGGATGATGGTGACGCCGGAGTCGCGCAGCCGCCGCACCAGCGCCCACATGTCGCGGCGCAGCTCGACGTCCACGCCGGCGGTCGGCTCGTCCAGGAACAGGATGCGCGGCTCGTGCGACAGCGCCTTGGCGATCATCACGCGCCGCTTCATGCCGCCCGACAGGGTCATCATGATGTCGTTGCGCCGGTCCCAGAGCGACAGGTCGCGCAGCACGCGCTCGATGTGCGCATCGTCGGGCGGGCGGCCGAACAGCCCGCGGCTGAAGCGCGCCGCCGCGCGCACCGTCTCGAAGGCCTCGGTCATCAGCTCCTGTGGCACCAGCCCGATCCGGGCGCGCGCGGCGCGGTAGTCGCGGATGATGTCGTTGCCGTCCACCAATACGGTGCCCGCGGTCGGCCGGACGATGCCGCAGACGATGCTGATCAACGTGGTCTTGCCGGCGCCATTCGGGCCGAGCAGCGCGAAGATCTCGCCGCGCTCGATGTCGAGCGAGATGTCGTCGAGCGCGTGGTGGCCGCCTGCGTAGGTCTTGGTCAGGCCGGAGATCGAGATGACGGCGGGCATGCGCATATCTTACCCGCGCGCTTCACGGCAATTCACTCAGGCGCTGCTGCAGGTGCCGCCGCACCGACTCCTGCTGCGAGAGCGTGAGCGCGCGCTGGTACGATCGCCGCGCCTCCGCCGTGCGGCCGAGCCGCCGGCACAGCTCCGCACGGGCGGCGTGCGCGGGCTGGTAGTCCGCGAGCTCGCCGCGGGCGAATATGCCGTCGATCAGGGCGAGCCCCGCCGCCGGCCCGTCGCGCATCGCGACTGCCGCCGCGCGGTTCAGCTCGACGACCGGCGACGGGCCGGTCGCCAGCAGCAGGTCGTAGAGCGCGACGATCCGCGCCCAGTCGGTCGCGCCCGCCTCGGGGGACTCGGCGTGCACGGCGGCGATCGCGGCCTGCAGCAGGTAGGGTCCCAGGCGGCGCGACTCGAAGGCGCGGCGGACCAGCGCGAGTCCCTCGCCGATCTGCGCACGGTCCCAGAGCGAGCGGTCCTGGTCCTCGAGCAGCACCAGCTCGCCCGCCGCCGTCGCGCGGGCGCGGCGTCGGGAATCCTGCAGCAGCATCATGGCCAGCAGGCCCTGCACCTCGGGTTCGGGCAGCAGCTCCGCGAGCAGCCGCCCGAGGCGGATCGCCTCCCCCGTCAGGTCGGCGCGGGTGAGCGAGTCCCCGCGGGTCGCCGCATAACCCTCGTTGAACACGAGATAGACGACGCGCAGCACGGCATCCAGCCGCTCCGGAAATTCCGCAGGCCCCGGCACCTGGTAGGGGATGCGCGCGTCGCGGATCTTCGACTTCGCGCGCACGATGCGCTGCGCGAGCGTGGACGACGGCACCAGGAAGGCGCTCGCGATCTCCTCGGTGGTCAGCCCGCAAACCTCGCGCAACGTCATCGCCACCTGCGCGTCGGGCGCGAGTGCCGGGTGGCAGCAGGTGAATATCAGCCGCAGGCGGTCGTCCGGCAGCGACTCGCCCGCGGCCTCGGCCGGATCGGCGCCCTCGGCTGCCAGCTCGTCCGCGAGCCCGGCGAGGTCCGTGTCGAAGCGCGCGCGGCGGCGCATGACGTCGATCGCCTTGAACCGCCCCGCGGACACGAGCCAGGCGCGCGCGTTCGCCGGGACGCCGTCGCGCGGCCATTGTTCCAGCGCGGCTGCAAATGCCTCGGAGAGCGCCTCCTCCGCGAGGTCAAAGTCCCGCAACAGCCGGATCAGCGTCGCGAGCACACGGCGTGATTCGGCGCGATAGACTGCCTCGACCTGCGCCCGCGCGGCGCGATCCGGATCGCCGTCGCTCAGCGGCGCGGCTCCACGGGGCGCACCTCGATGGTGCCGCCGACGCGCAGCGTCGGGATGCGCGCGGCGATGGCAAGCGCCTCGTCGGCGTCGCGGCATTCCACGATGTGGAAGCCGCCGAACTGCTCCTTGGTCTCGGCGTAGGGCCCGTCGGTCACGACCGGCTTTCCATCGCGCAGTCGCAGCGTCTTCGCCGCCGGGCTCGCGGCGAGCTTTTCCGTGGCGCGGTGCTGGCCGGACTCGCGGAGACCGGCGATCCAGGCATAGTAATCCTGCATCACGGCATCGCGCTCGGCCTCCGGCAGCGCCAGCCAGCGACGCTCCTCGATGCAGCACATCAGCATGAACTGCATCAGTACTCCACCATCGCCTTGAAGCCGCCCCAGAACATGCGCTTGCCGTCGAACGGCATGTTCTTCGGGTCCATGTACTTCTTGAAGCGCGGCTCGACCATGATCTTCTTCATGATCCGGTCCCGCTGCCGGCGCGACCTGTAGACGATGTAGGAGAACACGACGACCTCGCCCTTTTTCAGCTTGACGCTCTGCGGGAACGACGTCCACTTGCCGGGCTTCACGTCGTCGGCCACGCACTCGACGTACTGCAGCGCGCCGAGTTCCATCCACACCTTGCCAGCGAACCTGGCCATGCGGCGATACGCCGCCAGCTTCCGGCGCGGTACCGGCAGCACGAAACCATCCACGTAATGCATGACTTTGCTCCTAGAGTTCCTTCATGACCGGGTGCTGCGCCATGAATTCCTCGTCCGCCGGCCGCACCTCGAAGCCGCCCATGCGGATGCCCGGGTGGCGCATGATCAGCCGGACCGCCTCCTCCCTGTCCTTCGCTTCGAGGACCAGGATTCCGCCCAGCAGTTCCTTGGTTTCCGCAAACGGCCCGTCCGTCGCGGTCGGCCTGCCGTCCTTCCAGCGCACGGTGGTCGCGGTCGCCGCGCCCTGCAGCGCGAAGCCGGAGGCGAAGTGGCC
The DNA here is from genome assembly GCA_964649205.1 of uncultured Steroidobacteraceae bacterium. Taxonomy (GTDB): domain Bacteria; phylum Pseudomonadota; class Gammaproteobacteria; order Steroidobacterales; family Steroidobacteraceae; genus SCUD01. The sequence goes on along the minus strand of CAZYPM010000033.1, from coordinate 3,129 downwards.
ATGGCGCTGCAGCTCGCGGTCGTAGTCGGTGCAGGCGTCGATCATCTCCTGCTGCGTGGACGCGCCCAGCGTGCCCCAGACGGCCTCGTCGAGATAGCCTAAGCAGACGAACTTCATGGTTTCATCTCCATGACGGGCCGCACTTCGATGCAGCCGTACTTTGCGCCCGGGATCCTGGCGGCGAGCTGGATGGCCTCGTTGAGATCTCTGGCCTCCAGCAGGTAGTAGCCGCCGAGTTGCTCCTTGGTTTCCGCGAACGGGCCGTCGGTCGTGGAGATCCTGCCGTTGCGAACCCGGACCGTGGTCGCGGCGGTCGTCGGCTCGAGCGGATTGCCGCCGCGCAGGTGGCCGCTCCTGCGGACATCGTCGGTATAGGCGTGGTACTCGCCGAACACGCGCTCGTACTCCGGCTTCGGGAGCTTGAGCCACTGGCTCTCCTCGCTGTAGATCAGGCAAAGATACTGCACGGTCACCTCCTTTTTCGGGCCTTGCGGCGGGCGCCTCGCAGCCGCCAGCACGGCTGCGACCATATACGCGGGATTCATGACACCCAATAGTCGAATGACCGCGGCCGGAATCGACAGCCCCGGTGGACGCGCGGAAGTCGTTGAATACGCTAGTAGAATCCGCGCCGCAGGTTGATGCCGTGCTCGACCCAGGCCTTGAGGCAGCAGAGCATCTGGGTCCAGCCGTGGCAGTTGAGGTAGGAACTCCTGAGGCCGGTCGCGTCCTCGCGCCAGCCGGCCTCGGCGACGCGGACCAGCGTTGCGTCGCCCGGCAGCGGTTCGAACGTCATGACGACCTGCGTCTGGTAGTCGCCTTCCTCGGCGTCCCAGCTGAACTCGATCCGCTCGTTTAGCACGAGCTTCGTGACGCGGACCGGGAACTCCCCCGGATGGTCGCCGAACTTCCACATCACCGTCACGCCCTCCGCGAGCGGCCCGCTCGCGCCGCCGGTTGTGAAGTAGGAGGACAGCTGCTTCGGGTTCACGACCGCCTCGAACACGTCCGCAACCGGGCGGGCGATCTTCGCGTGCACGCCGAACTCGAGTTCCATCGGCATTCTCCAAATCATCTTGATATGTTATAAATATATAACATGATTCGCCGCCTCGACAAGCAGGACCGCGTATTCCGGGCTCTCGGCCACGCCACGCGACGCGAGATCCTCGACTTGCTGCGCCGCGGTCCGCGCACGACCGGCGAGGTCTGCCTGGCCTTCCCGCGGCTCGACCGCTGCACGGTGATGCAGCACCTGGGCGTGCTGCAGCGTGCGGAGCTCGTGGTGGCGAAGACCGAGGGCCGCCAGCGCTGGAACGTACTGAACGTCATGCCGATCAAGGAGATCCATGACCGCTGGATCGGCCGTTACGCCGCCAATGCCGTGGGCCTGCTCGCGCGGCTGAAGCGCGACCTGGAGCAGCCCGCGCAAGTGCCCGCCGCGGGAACCCGCCGCGCCGGCTGACGCTAAGATGGACGCATGTTGGCGATGCGCCTGCACGCGCCGGGCCGGCCACTCGTGCCGGATGAGTTGCCGATG
>CAZYPM010000033.1:0-1489 GCA_964649205.1 uncultured Steroidobacteraceae bacterium | reverse complement strand
GGCGATGCGCCTGCACGCGCCGGGCCGGCCACTCGTGCCGGATGAGTTGCCGATGCCGATGCCCGGACCCGGAGAGCTGCTGCTTCAGGTATCTGCCTGCGGCGTCTGCCGTACCGACCTCCATGTCGTGGATGGCGAGCTGCCCGGTGTCCGATGCCCCCTCACGCCGGGTCACGAGATCGTCGGCCGCGTCGTCGCGGCCGGGACGGGCGCGCGCCATGCCGTCGGCGAGCGCGTCGGCGTGCCCTGGCTGGGCGCCACTTGCGGCCAGTGCCGCTGGTGCCGCGAAGGCCGGGAAAACCTGTGCGACCAGGCCCGGTTCACCGGCTACACGCGCGACGGCGGATATGCTGAATACACGGTCGCGAATGCCGACTATTGCTTCGCGATCCCCGCACGCTACGGCGATGCCGAGGCCGCGCCACTGCTGTGCGCGGGCCTCATCGGCTACCGTGCCTGGCGCGCGGTCGGGGAGGCAGGAACGCTCGGCCTCTATGGATTCGGTGCGGCAGCACACCTGCTCGTGCAGCTGGCGACGGCGCAGGGCCGCCGCGTCTTCGCCTTCACGCGACCGGGCGATGCCGAAGCGCAACAATTTGCGATCAGCCTGGGCGCGGCCTGGGCCGGCGGCTCGGACGAAACACCGCCGGAACCGCTCGATGCCGCCATCCTGTTCGCGCCGGTCGGCGCCCTGGTCCCGGCCGCGCTGGCGGCCACGCGCAAGGCCGGGCGCGTCGTCTGCGCAGGCATACACATGAGCGACATTCCGTCCTTCCCCTATCGGCTGCTCTGGGAAGAACGCTCGATCGTCTCGGTCGCGAACCTGACCCGCAGGGACGGCGAGGAATTCATGCGCCTCGCGGACCAGGTGGCGCTGCGCGCCACGGTCGTGCGCATGCCGCTCGCAAGCGCGAACGAGGCGCTCGCGCGGCTGCGCCGCGGCGAAATCCAAGGCGCCGTCGTACTCGTGAACGGTACGGCTCCGTGACGACCCGCGGAACCGCAATTGCCCCGCTTCCCCGGCGCCCGGGCTTGCTGCCATCCGTGTTGCTGGCTGCCGCCTGCACATGCGCCCTGGCGGATCCCGCGGCAGCCGAAGCCAGGGTGAGCCTGACCGTCGGCCGCGCCGAGTTCGCGGGCCTGCGAATCGACGGCCTCGCGGTCGGCCTGGCGCAGGGCACCGAAGGCGCCGGTGCGGCCACGGTTCGCGCGGCGCGCATCCATGGCCTCGCCACCACCGGCCCGCTGTCCGGCTTCTCGATCGACTGCCCCGCGCTGCGCGTCGAGGGCGACGCGATCCACTGCCCGCGCGGCCGCCTGCGCGGGACACTCGGCTCGCTGGGCGCGCAGGACACGGCGTTCACCGCGCGCGCCGGCGCCGACGGCTCCCTGCGCATGGTGCTCGAGGCCTTTTCGCTGGCGGGTGGCCGCGCGAAGGTGGACCTGAAGCTCGCCGGTTCCCGCTGGCAGCTCGACGCCCGGATTGCCG
>CAZYPM010000032.1:0-14569 GCA_964649205.1 uncultured Steroidobacteraceae bacterium | reverse complement strand
GGCAGCCGTAGAGATTGTCGAACTTCGACTTGGTGACCGAGTCGTTGACGTTGATCGCCGGGAAGGGGAGGCGCCCCTCGCCGGCCATCCGGTACAGCCGCTTCACGCCGGTGGTGGTCTCCTCGGTGACGCCCTTGATCTCGGCGAGGCGCGCCGAGTACCAGCCCGGCTGGGTCTCCAGGCGCTTGCGGATCGAGGCGTAGAGCGCCTGCTCTTCCTCGTTCTGCGGCCTGGCGATCACCGAGGCGTCGTGCTCGGCGAGCGCGCCCAGCATCAGCAGCAGCGTGGCGTCGCCGCCGTCGTCCAGGATCATGTTGGCGTGGCGCCCGCCCGGCCACTCGAAGATCCGGTGGGCGTATTCCCAGTATTCCTCCAGCGTCTCGCCCTTCACCGCGAACACCGGGATGCCGCGCGCCGCGATCGCGGCGGCCGCGTGGTCCTGGGTCGAGAAGATGTTGCAGGACGCCCAGCGCACTTCCGCGCCGAGGTCGGCGAGCGTCTCGATCAGCACCGCCGTCTGGATCGTCATGTGCAGCGAGCCCGCGATGCGCGCTCCGGCGAGCGGGCGCGTGGCGCCGAATTCCTTGCGCACGGCCATCAGGCCGGGCATCTCGGTCTCGGCGATCGCGATCTCGCGCCGGCCCCAGTCGGCCTGCGAGATGTCGGCAACGTGGAAATCCTTGAACTTCGGGTTGATTACGGCATTCATGTCAGTTCTCTCCTTTGCGAGCGAGAGCGCCGTTGTCATTTGCGGTTCCCGAGCCTGGGAGGCGGACGCCTCTTGCAACGCTCCTCGGAAACCACGGGGACTGTCCCCATTTTCGCCTTGCGAAAATGGCGGACTGTCCCCTCTTCATAGTCCTGCTGCTTTCCTCAAGACCTCCGCCCGGTCGGTCCGTTCCCAGCTGAAGGCCGTGAAGGTCGAACGGCGCCGGACCTTCGCGCCGTTGGCTTCTTCCATCCAATCGTAGTGCATCTCGACCGGTTCGCGCCCGAAGTGGCCGTAGGCGGCGGTTGCCTGGTACATGGGGTGGATCAGGTCGAGCATCTTCATGATGCCCCAGGGGCGCAGGTCGAAGTGGTCCCGGACCAGCTTTTCGAGACGCGCGTCGCTGATCCGGCTGGTGCCGAAGGTCTGCACCGAGATGGACGTCGGCCGTGCCACGCCGATGGCATAGGAAACCTGCACCTCGCAGCGTCGCGCGAGGCCCGCCGCGACCAGGTTCTTGGCGACGTAACGGGCCGCGTACGCAGCCGAGCGGTCGACCTTCGACGGATCCTTGCCCGAGAACGCGCCGCCGCCGTGGCGCGCCATGCCGCCGTAGCTGTCGACGATGATCTTGCGCCCGGTGAGGCCGCAGTCGCCGACCGGTCCGCCGATCACGAAGCGGCCGGTCGGGTTGATGTGGTACCGGGTGCGCTTGCTGAGCCAGCGCGCCGGCAGCACCGGCTTGATGATCTCCTCCATCACGCCCTCGCGCAGGTCCTTTTGCTTCACGTCGGGGGAGTGCTGGGTCGAGAGCACGACGGCCTCGATGCCGACCGGACGGTCGTTCTGGTACGCGAACGTCAGCTGGCTCTTGGCGTCGGGCCGCAGCCACGGCAGCTTCGCCTGGCGGCCCTTGCGCACTTTCGCCTGGCGCTCGACCAGCTTGTGCGCGTAGTGGATCGGCGCGGGCATCAGCGCGGGCGTCTCGTCGGCCGCATAGCCGAACATCAGGCCCTGGTCGCCGGCGCCCTGGTCCTCGGGGTTGCTGCGGTCCACGCCCTGCGCGATGTCCGAGGACTGCTTGCCGATGACGTTCATGACCCCGCAGGTGTGCCCGTCGAAGCCGACCGTGGACGAGGTGTAGCCAATGTCGCAGATGACCCTGCGCACCAGCTCCTCGAGGTCGATCCACGCGCGGGTCGTGATCTCGCCTGCCACCACGGCGATGCCGGTCTTGACCAGCGTCTCGCAGGCCACGCGCGAGCGCGGGTCGCGGGCGATCAGCGCGTCCAGCACCGCGTCCGAGATCTGGTCGGCGACCTTGTCGGGATGGCCTTCCGAGACGGACTCGGAGGTGAACAGGTAGGAGGCGGACATCGCGAAATTATACAATAGCGGTTTATCCCCGGAGGAACCGGATGCCCAGCCGCCGCGAGCTCGCCAATGCCATCCGGGCCCTCAGCATGGATGCGGTCCAGCGCGCCAATTCGGGGCACCCGGGCATGCCGATGGGCATGGCGGACATCGCCGAAGTGCTCTGGCGCGGGTTCCTGAAACATAACCCGGGCAACCCGCGCTGGCCGGACCGCGACCGTTTCGTGCTCTCGAACGGCCACGGCTCGATGCTGCTGTACTCGGTGCTGCACCTGACCGGCTACCCGCTCGCCCTGGACGAGCTCAGGAACTTCCGCCAGCTGGGCGCCCGCACCGCGGGCCACCCCGAGCACGAGATCGCCATCGGCGTCGAGACCACCACCGGTCCGCTGGGGCAGGGACTCGCGAACGCCGTCGGCATGGCGCTCGCGGAGAAGCTGCTGGCCGCCGAATTCAACCGCCCGGGCCACGCGGTCGTGGACCACATGACCTGGGTGTTCGCAGGCGACGGCTGCCTGATGGAAGGCATTTCGCACGAAGCCTGCTCGCTCGCCGGCACCTGGGGACTCGGCAAGCTGGTCGTGTTCTACGACGACAACGGCATCTCGATCGACGGCGAGGTGGCGGGCTGGTTCACCGACGACACCCCGAAGCGCTTCGAGGCCTATGGCTGGCAGGTGATCCGGAACGTGGATGGCCACGACCCGGAGGCAGTGCAGCGCGCGATCCGCAAGGCGCGGCGCCAGAGGTCGAAGCCCACGCTGATCTGCTGCAAGACCGTCATCGGCTACGGCGCGCCCAACAAGCAGGGCAAGGAGGAGTGCCACGGCGCCGCGCTGGGAGCGGACGAGGTCGCGCTCGCGCGCAAGACCCTGAACTGGCCGCACGAGGCCTTCGTGGTGCCGGAAGAAATCCGCGCCGCCTGGGATGCGCGCGCCGCCGGCAAGCGTGCCGAATCCCGCTGGCGCCGCCGCTTCAAGGCATACCAGCAGGCGCACCCGGAGCTCGCGGCCGAGTACCTGCGGCGCATGGCGGGCGAGCTGCCCGCCGGCTTCGAGACGATGATCGCCGAAGGCGCCGCCGCCGCGCAGGCTGCGGCGCAACCGCTCGCGACGCGCCAGAGTTCGCAGGCCGTGCTGAACGCGGTCGGCCCGCGGATGCCGGAGCTGCTCGGCGGCTCCGCCGACCTGACCGGCTCCAACAACACCAAGATAAAGGGGACGCATCCCATTACCCGCGAGCAGCCCGACGGGCGCTACCTCCACTACGGCGTGCGCGAGTTCGGCATGGGCGCGATCATGAACGGCATCGCGCTGCACGGCGGATTCATCCCCTTCGGCGGCACCTTCCTGGTGTTCTCCGACTACATGCGCAGTTCGCTGCGCATGGCTGCGGTGGTCGAGGCCGGCAGCATCTTCGTGCTGACGCACGACTCGATCGGCCTCGGCGAGGACGGCCCGACGCACCAGCCGATCGAGCATCTCGGCTCGCTGCGCATGATCCCGCGCCTCGAGCTCTGGCGGCCCTGCGACACGGCCGAGACCTGGGTCGCCTGGGGCGCGGCGATCCGCCGCCGTCACCAGCCCACCGCGCTGGCGCTGACGCGCCAGGCCCTGCCGCCGCAGCCCCGCGACGCCTCGCAGCTCGCCGCCATCCGCCGCGGCGGCTACGTGCTCGCCGACTGCGCAGGCGTCCCCGAGTGCATCCTGATCGCGACCGGCAGCGAGGTCGGCATCGCCATGGACGCGGCGCGCGAGCTCGCCAGCCGCGGCCGGCGCGTGCGCGTCGTCTCGATGCCGGCAACCAGCGTGTTCGACGCGCAGGATGCCGCCTGGCGCGACGCGGTGTTGCCGCCGTCCGTGACCCGGCGGATCGCCATCGAGGCCGGCACGCCGGACGGCTGGTGGCGCTACGCCGGCTCGCGCGGGCGCGTGATCGGCATGACGCGCTTCGGCGCGTCGGGCAAGGGTCCGGACCTGTTCAGGCATTTTGGATTCACGGCCGCGGCCGTCGTCGAGGCGGCGCAGGCCTTGCTGGCAAATGGAGATTCATGACATGGCGATCAACGTCGGTATCAACGGGTATGGCCGCATCGGCCGCAACATCCTGCGCGCGCTCTACGAGGGCAAGCGCAATGGCGAAATGCGCATCGTCGCCGTCAACGACCTCGGCGACGCGAAGACCAATGCGCACCTGACGCGGCGCGACACGGCGCACGGGCCGTTCCACGGCAGCGTGACGGTGGACGGCGACTCCATGGTCGTGAACGGCGACCGCATCCGCGTGCTCGCGGAGCGCGATCCCGCAAAGCTGCCCTGGGGGCAGCTCGGCGTCGACATCGTGATCGAGAGCACCGGGCTGTTCGCGAGCAAGGAAAAGGCCTCGAAACACCTGGCCGGCGGTGCGAAGAAGGTCGTGATCTCAGCGCCGGGGGAGGGCGTGGATGCGACGATCGTCTATGGCGTGAACCACCAGACGCTGCGCAAGGACATGACCGTCATCTCGAACGCCTCCTGCACCACCAACTGCCTCGCGCCGCTCGTCAAGCCGCTGCATGATTCGCTCGGCGTCGTCGCCGGCATCATGACGACGATCCACGCCTACACCAACGACCAGGTGCTGACCGACGTCTATCACTCGGACCTGCGCCGCGCGCGCTCGGCGACCATGTCCATGATCCCCACCAAGACCGGTGCCGCGGCATCGGTGGGCCTGGTGTTGCCCGAGCTGAAGGGCAAGCTCGACGGTTTCTCGGTGCGGGTGCCGACCATCAACGTCTCGTTCGTGGACCTCACGTTCACTGCCAGGCGCGCGACCACCGCGCAGGAAGTGAACGCGATCCTGAAGGCGGCGTCCGAAGGCGGCCTCAAGGGCATCCTCGACTACTCCGAGGAGCCGCTGGTGTCCGTCGACTTCAACCACAACCCGGCCTCGGGCACGGTGGACGCGCAGCTCACCAAGGTGCTGGAAGGCACGCTGGTCAAGGTCTGCGCCTGGTACGACAACGAGTGGGGCTTCTCCAACCGCATGATCGACACGACGCTCGCCTGGGCCCGCGCCTCGTGAAGCGGATGGCCGACCTCGATCTCGCGGGCAAGCGCGTGCTGATCCGCGAGGACCTGAACGTCCCGCTCGAGGACGGCCGCATCACGAGCGATGCGCGCATCCGCGCAGCGCTGCCGACGATCCGCCTGGCGCTCGACCAGGGCGCCCGCGTGCTCGTCATGTCGCACCTCGGCCGGCCGAAGGAGGGAGCGCGCGATCCCACGCTGTCGCTGGCGCCGGTTGCGAAGGCGCTGTCGGCGTCGCTGCAGAGGCCCGTGCGCCTGGTCGAGGACTGGCTGGACGGCGTGGAAGCGGCGCCCGGCGAAGTCGTGTTGCTCGAGAACGTGCGCTTCAACAAGGGCGAAAAGAAGGACGACGAGGCGCTCGCGCGCCGGATGGCGGCGCTCTGCGACGTGTTCGTGATGGACGCCTTCGGCACCGCGCACCGCGCTGAGGCGAGCACGCACGGCGTGGCGCTCGCGGCACCCGTCGCCTGCGCCGGGCCGCTGCTGGTGGCCGAGCTCGAGGCGCTCGGCCGCGCGTTGCACGCCCCGAAGCGCCCGCTGGTCGCCGTGGTCGGCGGCTCCAAGGTCTCGACCAAGCTCGCGGTGCTCGAGCACCTGCTGGAGAAGGTGGATGCGCTGGTCGTGGGCGGCGGCATCGCCAATACCTTCCTGGCGGCAGCGGGCCGGCCCGTCGGCAGGTCGCTGCACGAGCCCGACATGCTGGACACGGCGAAGCGCCTGCTTGCTCGCGCGCGGGAGCGCGGCGTGGCGCTGCCGCTGCCGACCGACGTCGTGGTCGCGAAGGAGCTGTCGGCGGCGGCCACTGCGGCTGCGAAGCCCGCGTCGGCGGTGGCGGCGGACGAGATGATCCTCGACATCGGGCCGGATTCGGCCGCGGCGATTGCGGGGATCGTGGCGCAGGCGGGCACCGTGATCTGGAATGGGCCGGTCGGCGTGTTCGAGTACGACCAGTTCGGCGAGGGCACGAAGGCCCTCACGCTGGCGATCGCGCAGAGCAAGGCATTCTCGATCGCAGGCGGCGGGGATACACTGGCCGCGATCGACAAGTACGGCGTGCAGTCGGAGATTTCCTACATTTCGACCGGTGGCGGCGCCTTCCTCGAGTTCGTCGAGGGCAGGACGCTGCCTGCGGTGGCGGCGCTCGAGCGCCGCGCGGCGGGGTAGACGGGAGGATTCCCGTCCCCAGCGAGGCCTTATGCCGAGAAGAACCAAGATCGTCGCGACCCTGGGGCCGGCCACCGACAACGACGCGGCGCTCGCCGACCTGATGGCCGCGGGCGTGGACCTGGTCCGCGTCAACTTCTCGCACGGCGGCTTCGACGACCACGAGCGGCGCATCGATCGCGCGCGCGCTGCGGCGGCGCAGGCCGGGCGCGTGGTCGGCATCCTCGGCGACCTGCGCGGTCCCAAGGTCCGGATCGAGCGCTTTGCGACCGGCAGCGTCACGCTCGCCGAGGGCGAGAGCTTCGCGCTCGACCCCAAGCTCGATCCCTACTCCGGCACGGTGCGCGTCGTCGGCGTCGCCTACGAGCGGCTGCCAAAGGACGTGCGCAAGGGCGACACGCTGCTGCTGAACGACGGCCTGATCTCGCTCGAGGTCGAGCGCGTCGAGGGCACGCGCGTGCACACGCGCGTGCTGACGGGTGGCGAACTCACGGACATGAAGGGACTCAACAAGCTGGGCGGCGGGCTGTCCGCCGGCGCGCTCACCGCCAAGGACCGCGAGGACATCGCGATGGCGGCGAAGCTCGGCGTGGACTACCTGGCGGTGTCCTTCGTGCGCGACCGCAACGACATCGTCGAGGCCTGGGACCTGATGCGCGACGCGGGCGGCGAGGGCCGCATCGTCGCCAAGATCGAGCGGCGCGAGGCGATCGACAACCTCGAGTCCATCATCGAGACTTCCGCCGCGGTGATGGTCGCGCGCGGCGATCTCGGCGTCGAGGTCGGCTATGCCGAGCTCACCGGGCTGCAGAAGCGCATCATCTCGCTGGCCCGCGCCAAGAACCGCCTGGTGATCACCGCGACGCAGATGATGGAGTCCATGATCGTGGCGCCGGTGCCGACGCGCGCCGAGGTCTCGGACGTGGCCAACGCGGTCATGGACGATACCGATGCGGTGATGCTGTCGGCCGAGACCGCGGTCGGCAGGCATCCCGGCCGCGTGGTGCGCGCGATGGCGGAGGTGATCGAGGGCGCCGAGAAATGGCAGACCTCGAACCGGCCGGAGATCCGCCAGGACGGCCATTTCAACCGCACCGACGAGGCCATCGCCGCGGCGGTGATGTACACGGCGAACCACCTCGACGTGCGCGCGATCGTGGCGCTGACCGAGTCCGGCTCGACCGCGCTGTGGATGTCGCGCATGCGCTCGGACATCCCGATCTACGCCTTCACGCGCCACCCGGCGACGCAGCGGCGCGTCACGCTCTACCGCGGCGTCTACCCCGTCGACATCGACGTGACCAGCACGCGCGCGGACGAGATGTATCCCGCGATCTTCGACCGCATGCTGAAGGACGGCCTCGCCGAAGAGGGCGATCTCATCATCATCACCAAGGGCGAGTTCTCGGGCGTCACCGGCGGCACCAACACGATGAAGATCATCCAGGTGCAGCGCCGCCCGTGACAATGGTGTCAGACACCTTTTCCCGATGAGCGCCCGGGCGGTCCCGCGGAACGGCCTGCGCCTGCTGTGGCGATCCGCGCTGGGGGCGGTCATCGTGCTGCTGGCCCTGCTGCTGGCAGGCCTCATGGCCGCCTGGCTGGCGCTGCGCGCCAGCCTGCCGCAGCTCGAGGGCGCAGCCGCGCTCGCCGGCCTCACGGCGCCCGTCACGATCGGCCGCGACCTGCTGGGGGTGCCCGAGATCCGGGGCGCCACGCGCGAGGACGTCGCGCGCGCGACCGGCTTCCTGCACGCGCAGGAGCGCTATTTCCAGATGGACCTGCTGCGCCGCACGGGCGCGGGCGAGCTGGCGGCGCTGCTCGGTCCCGCGCTGGTCGACACCGACCGGCGCATCCGCGTGCACCAGTTCCGCAAGCGCGCGGCGGCGGCCATGGGCGCGCTCACGAGCGAGGAACGCGCGCTGTTCGAGGCCTACGCGGCCGGCGCCAACGCCGGGCTCGCGGGCCTCGATGCCCGGCCTTTCGAGTATTTCCTGTTGCGGCAACAGCCGCAGCCGTGGCGCGTCGAGGACTCGCTGCTCGTCATCTACGCGATGTGGATCGACCTGCAGGGCCTGGACGCGCGCCATGAGCAGCGCCGCGGACGCCTGGCCGCCGCGTTGCCGCCTTCGCTCTACCGTTTCCTGACCGAGCCCGATCCGTCGTGGGAAGCGCCACTCGACGGCACGCGCCTGCCCGAGATGCCGCTGCCGACAGCGGAGGATTACGACCTGCGCCGGCTCGACCGCGCACTGTTCGAACAGGCGGACGACATGGCGCGGGAGAGCCGCCGCACCGCAGCGCTCACGCGCGACGAGCCGGACATCGCGCTCGGCAGCAACAACTGGGCGGTCGCAGCAGCGCGCGGAGCCGGCGGCGCCGCGCTGCTCGCGAACGACATGCACCTCGGGCTCAACGTGCCGAACATCTGGTATCGCGCGCGCCTGGTCGTCGAACCGGCGGGCATCGACGTCACCGGCGTCAGCCTGCCGGGCGGCCCGGCGATCGTCGCCGGCAGCAATGGCAGCGTCGCCTGGGGTTTCACCAACAGCTATGGCGACTTCCAGGACCTGGTCGTGCTGGTGCCGGGGCCGCAGGGCAAGGACAGTTATCTGACCGCCGACGGACTGCGCGCGGTCGACCGCGAAGTCGAGACGATCGAGGTCGCGGGCGGAGAACCGCAGGAACTGATCGTGCGCAGCACCATCTGGGGTCCGATCGTCGGCGACGATGGCGAAGGCCATGAACTCGCGCTGGCCTGGACCGCGCACCGCGATGGCGCCAACGACCTGAAGCTGCTTGCGCTCGAGACCGCGCGCGACCTCGACCAAGCCGCCGCGATCATCGGCGGCGCCGGCATGCCCGCGCAGAACGTGATGATCGCGGACCGCACCGGACGCATCGGCTGGGTGCTCTCGGGCAGGCTGCCGCGGCGCAACGGCTTCGAGGCCACGCGTCCGCTGGCGTGGCACGAGCAAGGCGCCGCCTGGGACGGCTGGGTCCCCGCCGCGGAGTCGCCGCGGCTGCTCGACCCGCCCCAGGGCTATGCCTGGAGCGCGAACGCGAGAGTCATGGGCGGCGAGGCCTTCCGCGCAATCGGCGACGGCGACTACGCGCCCGCGTCGCGAGCGCGCCAGATCCGCGACCGGCTGGCGGCAATCGAGGCGGCGACGCCGGCGGACCTGCTGGCGATCCAGACCGACGATCGCGCGGATTACCTGGCGAACTGGCAGCCACTCGCGCTCGCCGCGCTGCAGCGCGCCGGCCTCGGACAGGCGGCGGCGCTGGTGTCGGCCTGGAGCGGCCGCGCGGCCGTGGACGACGCCGGCTACCGCCTGGTGCGCCAGTTCGAGCGGCGCGTCGCCGACCGCGCCTTCGCCATGCTGACCGTGGAGCCGCGGGCCCGCTGGCCGGACTTCCGCTGGCGCACGCCGCAGCGTTTCACGGAAGTCGCGTGGCGCCTGCTGCAGGCGCGGCCCGCGCACCTGCTGGATCCGCGTTTTGCGGACTGGGATGCGTGGCTGGCGGATGTCGCGAACGAGATCGCCGCGGACCTTCCGCAGCAGTGCGCGGACCTCGAAGGCTGCCGCTGGGGCGAGGTCAATCGCGCCAGCATCCGCCATCCCATCAGCGAAGCAGCGCCATTCCTCGCCCGTTTTCTCGACATGCCCGCGGATGCGCTGCCAGGCGACTGGTCCACGCCGCGCGTGCAGTCCTCGCGCTTCGGTGCCTCAGAGCGATTCGCGGTGTCGCCCGGGCGCGAAGCCGAGGGCTATTTCCACATGCCCGGCGGACAGAGCGGCCATCCGCTGTCGCCGTTCTACCGCGCCGGCCACCAGGCCTGGGTGCGAGGGGAGGCGACGCCGTTCCTGCCGGGCGAGCCGCAGCACGTGCTGGTGCTGAAGCCCGGAAGCTGAACGTGGCGACTTCGGGCGTTGCCAGAATCTGCCCGCTGCTCGAGCGTCCGACCGCAACGCGGCGCCTGCCGTACGCACCGCCACCGTGGGAACTGCGCGAATGCCTCGAGTCGGGCTTCGTGTATCTCGGCAATCCTCCCGGCTACCAGGCGCTCGAGCAGCAGTACGCCTGGGAGCGGACCTCCGCGCAGCAGATGAGCGCGCGCCGCGACGCGGAACCATGCCTGCATGCCGCGAGCGCGGCCTATGGCACGTTCCGCCGCCGCGTGCTACGGCGCAACAAGATTGCGGACCTGTGCCGCAGGCTGCTTGCCGATTCCGCCGCCGGCCCGATCCAGCTGCTCGATGTCGGCTGCGGCGACGGCCAGTTGCTGGAGCGCGTGGTCGCCGGCCTGGATCCCGGCGTCGCGCGCCGCACGGTGCCCCACGGCATCGAGCTGTCACGCGCGCTCGCGCGCGCGGCCGCGGAAAGACTGGCCGCCATGGGAGGATCCTGCGTGCAGGCGAGCGCACCGGACGGGCTCGCGCGCCTGCCCGAGGGCCAGTTCCGCCTGATCCTGCTCGCGTCCTTCCTCGAGCACGAGATCCAGCCGCTGCCGGTGCTGCGCCGCTGCCGCGAGCTGCTGCGCGGCGACGGGATGGTCGTCGTCAAGGTGCCGAACTACGCCTGCTGGAACCGGCGACTGCGCGGCGCGCGCTGGTGCGGTTTCCGCTGGCCCGACCACGTCAACTACTTCACTCCCGCGACGCTCCGCGTGATGGCCACGCGGGCGCGCTTGCAGGTCGTGCGCATGGCGTTCCGCGACCGGCATCCGCTCTCCGACAGCCTGTATGCTGTCCTCACCCAGGCAGGGCCATGAAGTCGGCCGCACTGCCGCGTCCCCGGAGGCTGCGCATGTTCAAGCTCGCATCGGCCCTGATCCTGGTCCAGCTGCTGGCTGCCGGCGCCGCGGCCGAGACCCTCGTGGTCAAGGCGGACCGCTACCTCGACGTGGTGGCCGGCCGGCACGTGTCGCCGGCCGTCATCGTGGTCGAGGGCGAGCGGATCGCCGCCGTCAATCCGGCCGTGGTGCCGGCCGGCGCGCGCGTCATCGAGCTGTCCGGGCACACGCTGCTGCCGGGGCTGATGGATGCGCACGTGCACCTGAACTACGAGCTCATCGAGGGCTGGGAGACGGAGCCGGTGCGCCTGACGGCCGGCGACTTCGCGCTGCGCGGCGTGCCGAACGCGATGGCGACGCTGATGGCCGGCTTCACGACGGTGCGCGACCTCGGCACCGGCTACGGCTTCTCGGATGTCGCGCTGACGCATGCGATCGACCAGGGCTGGGTGGCCGGCCCGCGCGTGATTCCCGCGGGCCACGCCATCTCGATCACCGGCGGACACTGCGACATCACCGGGTTCGCGCCGGGCATCGAGCCGCCGAACTACGTCTCGGGCGTCGCGGACGGTGTCGACGAGGTGCTGAAGGCCGTGCGCTACCAGGCGAAGCACGGCGCGAAGGTGATCAAGATTTGCGCGACCACCGGCGTGCTTTCCTTCGGTGGCCCGATCGGCGGGCAACAGTATTCGATGCCGGAGCTGCGGGCCGCGGCGGAGGAGGCGCACCGTCAGGGCCTGAAGATCGCCGCCCACGCCCACGGCACGGAAGGAATCATCGCGTCCAGCGAGGCGGGAATCGACAGCATCGAGCACAACTCGATCATGACCGAGGAAGCGGCCCGGGTGCTGAAGAAGAACGGGACCTTCGTCGTGCCGAACCTGCACCTGGTCGAAGCGATCGACGTATCCACGCTGCCGCCGGCGCTGGCGGCGAAGCAGACCCAGCTGATCCCGCGGGTGACGGAGAGCTTCCGCCGTGCGCTGGAAACCGGCCTGAAGATCTCCTTCGGCACCGACGCCGGCGTGTTCCCGCACGGGCAGAATGCCCGCGAGTTCAGCGCGCGCGCGGCGCTCGGCGACACCCCGCTGCACGCGATCCGCTCCGCCACAATCGTCAACGCGGAGCTGTTCGGCACGCCGGATCGCGGGCGCATCGAGGCCGGCCTGCTGGCGGACCTCATCGCGGTCGCGGGCAATCCGCTCGAGGACATCCGCCTGCTCGAGGACGTGCGCTTCGTGATGAAGGGCGGCGTGGTCTACAAGCGGCCGGAATGATTACTGCAGCGACCGCATCGCCCGGTCCAGCCCTTCGAGCGTCAGCGGGAACATCCGCTCCTCGAACAGCTCGCGCGTGATGCGGATCGAGGGCGTGTAGTCCCAGCGCTCACGCGGCTCGGGGTTGAGCCAGGCGTGGTGCGGATAGCTCGCCAGCAGCCGTTGCATCCACGCGGCGCCCGGCTCCTCGTTCCAGTGCTCGATGCTGCCGCCGGGCTGGACGATCTCGTAGGGACTCATGGTCGCGTCGCCGACCACGATCAGCTTGTAATCGTGGCCGTAGGTGCGCATGACCTCGGCGAGCGGCGTGCGCTCGGTGTGGCGACGGCGGTTGTCCTTCCAGACCGATTCGTAGACAAAGTTGTGGAAGTAGAAGTGCTCCAGGTGTTTGAACTCGCCACGCGCGGCGGAGAACAGTTCCTCGCAGATGCGCACGTGCTCGTCCATCGAGCCGCCGATGTCGAGGAACAGCAGCACCTTCACCGCATTGTGCCGCTCCGGGACCATGCGGATGTCGAGCAGCCCCGCCTTGCGCGCGGTCGAATCGATGGTGGCGTCGAGGTCGAGCTGCTCCGCCGCGCCCTGGCGCGCGAAGCGGCGCAGGCGCCGCAGCGCGAGCTTGACGTTGCGGGTGCCGAGCTCGACGGAGTCGTCGAGGTTCGCGAACTCGCGCCGGTCCCAGACCTTGACCGCGCGCCGCTGGCCGGCGCCTTCCTGGCCGATGCGGATGCCCTCGGGGTTGTAGCCGTGCGCGCCGAAGGGCGAGGTGCCGCCGGTGCCGATCCATTTGCTGCCGCCCTGGTGGCGCGCCTTCTGTTCGGCGAGGCGCTTCCTGAGCGTCTCCATCAACGCCTCCCAGCCGCCCAGTGCTTCGACCCGGGCCTTGTCCTCATCGGAAAGCTGCAGGCGCAGCGCGTCGCGCAGCCATTCCGCCGGGACCTGCGGCGCCAGCAGCGCTTCGAAGGCCAGCGCGGCGCCCTTGAAGTGCGCGGCGAACACGCGGTCGAAGCGGTCGTAGTGGCGTTCGTCCTTGACCAGCGTCGCGCGCGCCAGCCAGTAGAACTCGTCGGCGGAGGGGCCGACCAGGCGCGCGGACAGCGCCTCGAGCAGCGCCAGGAACTCGGTGAGCGAGACCGGCACGCCGGCCGCGCGCAGCATCTGGAAGAAGCGGATCAGCATGACGCGCCGCGGCGCCGAATCAGCCCGGCCGGCCGGCCCGCCGGTTCAGGAACACGAGCTGCTCGAACAGGTGCACGTCCTGCTCGTTCTTGAGCAGCGCGCCGTACAGCGGGGGGATGGAGGCCTTGGCGTCGTCCGCGCGCAGCGCCTCGGCGGGGATGTCCTCGGCCAGCAGCAGCTTGATCCAGTCGAGGAGTTCCGAAGTCGATGGCTTCTTCTTGAGGCCGGGCACCTCGCGCACCCGGTAGAAGGCGTTGAGCGCCTCGGACAGCAGCGCCTTCTTGAGGCCCGGGTAGTGCACCTCGACGATCCGCTCCATCGTCGCCGCGTCCGGGAAACGGATGTAGTGGAAGAAGCAGCGGCGCAGGAAGGCGTCGGGCAGCTCCTTCTCGTTGTTGCTGGTGATGAACACGATCGGGCGATGCCGCGCCTTCACCAGCTGGCGCGTCTCGTAGACGTAGAACTCCATGCGGTCGAGCTCGCGCAGCAGGTCGTTCGGGAACTCGATGTCGGCCTTGTCGATCTCGTCGATCAGCAGCACGGCCTGCGTATCGCTCTCGAACGCGCGCCACAGCATGCCGGGCACGATGTAGTTGGCGATATCGGCGACGCGCGCGTCGCCGAGCTGCGAATCGCGCAGGCGCGAGACCGCGTCGTACTCGTACAGGCCCTGCTGCGCCTTGCTGGTGGACTTGACGTGCCACTCGTATAGCGGCCGGTCGAGCGCCTGGGCGACTTCCTGCGCGAGCTGGGTCTTGCCGGTGCCGGGCTCGCCCTTGATGAGCAGCGGCCGGCCGAGCGTGACCGCGGCGTTGACGGCGAGCATCAGCTCGCCGGTCGCGACATAGCGCTCGGAGCCGGCGAAACGGGGGACAGACTCCTTTTCCGTTCCTGCGGAAAAGGTGTCTGTCCCCATTTCCTTCGTCCCCGTTTCCTTTCCCCTCACGTGCCCTTTGCCGGCGCGGCGGGCGCCGCGAGCTGCTTCAGGTCGGCAAGC
>CAZYPM010000031.1:0-14592 GCA_964649205.1 uncultured Steroidobacteraceae bacterium | reverse complement strand
TGGCGCGTCCGCGAAGCGCGCCGCGCGCGGGCCGGACGGGGTCCCGAGTGAGCGAATCCGGTCGCCGGCCTGAGCGAACGAGGGAGCCCCGTCCGGCCCGTGGCGTGGGCGCGCGTCGCTGCGGGGCCCGCGGGCCGCGGAATCAGCGGCGCTTCGGCAGGTCGAGCGAGACCAGGAAGTACTCGAACAGGTAGTTCACCAGCGACAGCTCGCTGTGCAGCCGGTGGTCGGAGTTGAGGATGTGCAGCGTCGCCTGGTGCTCGCGCGCGAAGCGGATACTGTTCTCGATCGGCACCACGTCGTCGTTCCAGCCGTGCACGATCGTCTTTGGGCAGGGTGCCGGCTTCGCGGTGAGCTGTTCCATGCCCGGCATGTAGAACGCCGGCGCCATCAGGAACAGACCGCGCGCATGCAGCAGCGCCGATGCCGAGGTCGCCACGTAGCCGCCCATGCTCGAACCCACCAGCACCAGGTCGCCGCGGATGTCGCGGCAGAAGCTGAGCAGGCGCGTGACGCGGTCGCGCGGGTCGCTGACGCCGCGGTAGTCCACCGAGTCGACGTTCCAGCCCTCGCTCTTCGCGACCTCGGCCATCGCCGAGATCTTGGTGCCCCACGGCCCGCTCTCGAGTCCGTGCGAGAACACCACGTGACGGATCGCCATGAATCGCCCCCGGTTGCGACGACCGCGATGTTATCAGCCCCGGGGCCGCCACAGGAGCGCGTCCAGATCGGGCCCGTCGCCGGGCGCGACGCGGGCCACGCGGCCGTTGCTGAAGCGCACGCCCTCCTCCTCCAGCAGCCGGCGTTGTTCGCGGTGCGCCTTCGAACCCGCCGGCAGGCTGATGCGTCCCTGCGCGTTCAGCACGCGGTGCCAGGGCAGCTTCATGTCCGCGGGCGCGACCTTGAGCGCGTGGCCCACCAGGCGCGCGCGCCGGGGCGCCCCGGCGCGGCGCGCGATGCCGCCGTAGCTCGCGACCTGGCCGCGCGGAATCGCGGCGACCTCCTTCCAGATGCGCTCGAGCAGCTTGCGGTCCGTCACAGACATGGCCTTCGATTCTAGCGGCCGGCGGCGGAAGTGTTATCGTCCGGCTGCCGTGGACGCACCGGACGAGCGGACCCAGATCGACCCGCGGGCCAACCCCTGGGCGATGCTCTCCGCGCTCCCGCTCTTCGCGGGCCTGCCGAAGAGCGTGGTGGACGAAGCCGTCGCGGAACTCGAGTGGATGTCGCTGCCGGGCGGGGGCGTGCTGTTCGAGGCGGGCTCGACCTCGGATGCCGTCTACTTCGTCATCAGCGGCTGCCTCGGCGCCTTCGCTGCCGACGGCGAACTGGTCGGGCGCATCACCGCGGGCGAGAGCGTCGGCGAGATGGGCCTGATCGTCTCGCGGCCGCGCGCCGCCACGGTGCGGGCGCTCAGGGACTCCGAGCTCGCCATGCTCTCCGCCGGCACCTTCGAACGCGTGCTGCTCGGCCACCCCGAGGCGATCCTGCGGCTCGCGCGCCTCACCGTCGAGCGGCTCGAGGATGCGGCCGGCAGCCGCGAGCGGCACACGATGCCCCGCACTATCGCGCTGCTGCCGCGCCACGCGGACATCGACGTCGCGGCGCTATCGGCCGACTTCGCGCGCGCGCTGTCGACCTTCGGCCGGGTGGATTTCGTCAGCAGCCAGCGGGCCGGCAGCCACAGCCCGCAGTGGTTCCACGAGCTCGAGTCGCGCAACGACTTCGTCGTCTACGTGGCGGATCCTGCCGACACCCCCTGGACCCGGCTGTGCCTGCGGCAGGCCGATGTCGTGCTGCTCGCGGCGCTGGCGGGCGACCAGCCGGGACTCTGGCAGGGCTTCGACGGCCAGGACGCTGCCGTGCGCCGCGCCGAACTGCTGCTCATCCATCGTGGCCCGCTCGCCGCGGGCGCCGCCGGCCGCTGGCGGAAGTTGCTGCCCGCGACGCCGATCCACCACCTGCGCGGCCCGCCGGACTGCCCGCGCCTCGCGCGCCTGCTGACCGGCCGCGCCGTCGGCCTGGTGATGTCGGGCGGCGGCGCGCGCGGCTTCGCGCATCTCGGCGTGGTGCGCGCGCTGCGCGAGCACGGCGTGCCGATCGACCTGGTCGGGGGCACCAGCATGGGCGGCATCCTCGCGGCCGGCGTCGCCGCCGACTGGAGCGACGCGGAGCTGGTGGAGCGCTTCCGGCGCTGCTTCGTGGACACCAACCCGCTCGCGGACTTCACGCTGCCGCTGGTCTCGCTGGTGTCCGGCCGCAAGGTCGGCAGGCTGCTGCGGCACGAGCTCGGCGACATCGACATCGAGGACCTGCCGCTGCCCTTCTACTGCGTCTCCTCCAATCTCACGACCGGCCGCGTGGCCGTGCACCAGCGCGGGCCGCTGTGGCGGTGGCTGCGGGCCTCGGTCGCGATCCCCGGCGTGCTGCCGCCCGTGTTTCACGGCGGCGAGGTCTACGTGGACGGCGGCACCATGAACAACCTGCCCGTGGACGTCATGCGCGCCAAGGGGCGCGGCCCGGTGATCGGCGTGGACGTCGGCACCGATCGGGCCTTCACGACCGACGTCGAGGCGACCGAGGCGCCCTCGTTCTGGAACCTGTTCCGGGGCGGGCGCCGGCGGCGCCCCAACATCCTGCAGATCCTGTGGCGCTCGGGCATGGTCAATGCGACCGCCACCACCAAGGAGCGGCGCGCGCAGAGCGACCTGCTGCTGACGCCGGCGCTGGAGTCGCTCGACCTGCTCGACTGGAAGTCGTTCGAGCGCGCGATCGAGATCGGCTATCGCGACGCCTGCGACAAGCTCGCGGGCGGCGCGCTCGAACGGCTGCGCGCGGCCTACGAGCCGCCTGGCGCGGGCTGACGCAGCCGCTCGAGCAGCAGCACGATCGCGAGCGCGACGAAGAACGGCACGATGCGCTCCAGCACGTCGCCCGGCGCGTCCGGCAGCAGGTAGAACGCAATCGTGAGCCCGAATCCCGTGAGCATGCCCGCGAGCCCCGCCAGCGGCGCGGGCCGCCGGCCCAGCACCGCGAGCACGACCAGCGGCCCGAAGGCCGCGCCCAGCGCATTCCAGGCGAACAGCACGCGGCTGTAGATCGCCTCGGGTGCGAAGATCGCCAGCGCCGTGGCCGCCAGCGAGAACCCGAGCAGCGCGGCGCGCGTGCGCGGCAGCGACGACCGGCCGTCCACGTCCACCGTGATGCTGGAGGTCGCCGTGATGAGCTGGCTGTCGACCGTCGACATGATCGCCGACATGACCGCGACCGCCACGATCCCCGCGAATACCGGCGGCAGCCAGGCCTGCGCCGCGACGTAGAGCACGGTCTCGCCGTTCTCCGGCGGCGCCGCGAGCGCGCGGCCGGCCCAGCCCGCGACCAGCATGCCCGCGAGGATCAGCGCGATCCAGGCGATCGCGATGATGCCGCCCTGGCGGATCGCGGCCTCGTCGCGCGCGGCCATGAAGTGGTTGGCGACGTGCGGCTGCCCGAAGGCGCCCAGGCCGATGCCGAACACCCCGGCGATGAACGCGACGCCGCCAGCCGCCGCCGGCGCGGACGGCGACGGCGCATCCGCCGCCGCCAGCACCGCGTCGAATCCGCCGACCGCGGCGATGCCGGCCGCCGGCAGCACGACGGCGATCACCAGCATCAGCATGCCCTGCACGAAATCCGTCACGCTCGCCGCCCAGAAGCCGCCGGCCAGCGTATAGGCGACCGTGATCGCCGCGCCGATCGCGATGCAGGCCGCGACCGGCAGGCCGAGCGTGACGGCGAAGGCCTGGCCCGCCGCCTCGAACTGGGCGGCGACGTAGAAAAGGAATGACAGCAGGATGATCACGGCCGCCGTGCGCCGCTGCCGCCTGCGCGCGGCGCCCCCGAACAGCAGCTGCACCAGCGAGAGGCTGCCGTCCGCCGCCGACAGCCGCCGCAGCCGCGGCGCGATCCACAGCCAGTTGACGACATAGCCGGAGACGACCGAGACCCAGATCCAGGCCGCGGAGCGTCCCCACAGGAATGCGGCGCCGCTCACCCCCGCCAGTGTCCAGGCCGAGGACTGCGTCGCGCCCTGCGCCAGTGCCGCGACCCACGGCCCGAGCCGCCGGCCGCTCAGGAAGAAATCGGCTGCGTCCCGGGTGCGGCGCGTCGCCCAGGCGCCGATCACCAGCATCAGCATCCCGTAGCCCGCGATCGTCACGATCGCCCAGCCGCGTTGGTCCATGCGCTAGTCTAACCGCGCATGAACGCGAGGCGCGGCTGGCAGTTCTGGATCGACCGCGGCGGCACCTTCACCGACATCGTCGCGCGCGCGCCGGACGGCCGGCTCATCGTCGACAAGCGGCTGTCGGCGCCGGCCGCCGGCGGCGGCGATCCCGGCGTCGCGGGCATCCTCGCGCTGCTCGCGCAGCACGGCGACGGCGACGCGGCGATCGAGGTGATCCGCATCGGCACCACGGTTGCGACCAATGCGCTGCTGGAGCGGCGCGGCGTGCCCACTGCGCTCGTGACGACGGCGGGCTTCGGCGACGCGCTCGCGATCGGCTACCAGAACCGCCCGGAGCTGTTCCGGCTCAGCATCGAGCTGCCCGCCCCGCTCTACCGCGAAGCCGTCGAGGCCGACGAGCGCGTCACGGCGTCCGGCGAAGTGCTGCGCGCGCTCGACGAGGCGCGGCTCGAGTCGGACCTGCTGCGGCTGCGCCAATCGGGCATCGCGAGCGTCGCGATCGTGTTCCTGCACGGCTTCCGCCACCCCGCGCACGAGGCCCGCGCCGCGGCGGTCGCGCGCCGCCTGGGTTTCGACGAGGTCATCGCCTCGCACCAGGCCTCGCCGCTGATCCGCTTCGTGAGCCGTGGCGACACGACGGTCGTGGACGCCTACCTGACGCCGCTGCTCGCCCGCTACGTGCGCGAGTTCCGCGCCTCGCTCGGCCGCCGCCACCAGGACGTGCCGCTGCAGTTCATGCAGAGCAGCGGCGGCCTGGTGGCGCCCGAATCGTTTCGCGCCTGCAATGCCGTGCTGTCGGGGCCCGCGGGCGGCCTGGTCGCGACCGCCCGCATCGCCGCGCGCCATGGCCGGCCGCGGCTGGTCGCCTTCGACATGGGCGGGACCTCCACCGACGTCGCGGTGTACGACGGCGCGCTGCCGCAGCGCTTCGAGACGCAGGTCGCGGGCGTGCGGCTGCAGGCGCCGATGATGAACATCCACACGGTGGCGGCCGGCGGCGGCTCCGTGCTCGCGTTCGAAGGCGGCCGGCTCTGCGTCGGCCCGCGCTCGGCCGGCGCCGATCCCGGGCCCGCCTGCTACCGCAACGGCGGTCCGCTGACGGTCACCGACCTGCAGCTGCTGCTGGGGCGGATCCGTCCCGACAGCTTCCCGGCGATCTTCGGCCCGCAGGGCACGCAGCCGCTGGACGACGCGATCGTGCGCCGCCGCTTCGACCAGCTCGCGGTCTCGGTCGCCGCCGCGACCGGGCGCGAGACCAGTGCGGAGCGGCTCGCCGCCGGGTTCCTCGACGTCGCAATCGAATCCATGGCGCGCGCGATCCGCCACGTCTCGGTGCGCCAGGGCCACGACCCCGCCGGTTTCGCGCTGTGCTGCTATGGCGGCGCCGCGCCGCAGCACGCCTGCCGTGTCGCGGATGCGCTCGGCATCGGCGAGATCCTGATCCACCCGCTCGCCGGCGTGCTCTCGGCCTGGGGCATCGGCCTCGCCGACCGGCGCCTGATGCGGCGCGTGAGCGTCGAGCAGCCGCTGGCGACGCTGCCGGTCGGTCGGCTGGACTCGGATTTTGCGGCGCTCGAAGCCGCCCTGCTGCAGGCATTCGTCGCGCAGGGCGTGCCGCCCGCCGGGGTGCGGCTCGCGCGCGTGATCGAGCTGCGGGCCCCGGGCACCGAAACGGCGATCGGCGTGCCGTACCGGGCGCTGCCCGAGGTCCTGCGCGAATGGGGCGACGAGTTCCGGCGCCGCTTTGGCTTCGGGCCCCCGCAAGAAGGCCCCGTGGTCGCGACGCTGCGGGCGGAGGCGGTGGTCGCCGGCGATCCCGGCGAAACGCGCGAGATCTCCCCACTCCGCGGCGCCCTCCCGGGGCGCGCGCGTGCCTGGTTCGACGGCTGGCTGGAGGTGCCGCTGCTGCCGCGCGCCGCGCTCGAGCCGGGCCGCGCGGTCGCCGGGCCCGCGCTGATCGTCGAGCCCAATTCCGTCACCGTGGTCGAGCCCGGCTGGCGGGCCGAGCGCGAGGACGGCGGCACGCTGGTGCTGCGCCGGCACGCGCCGCGCGCGGTGACCAGCCCTGACACCAGCCGGCCCGACCCGGCGCTGCTCGAGCTGTACAACCACCGCTTCATGCAGGTCGCCGAGCAGATGGGCGCCGTGCTGCAGGCGACCGCGGTGTCGGTCAACATCCGCGAGCGCCTCGACTTCTCCTGTGCGCTGTTCGACACCACCGGCGCCCTGATCGCCAATGCGCCGCACATGCCCGTGCATCTCGGTTCCATGGGTGCGAGCGTGCGCGCCGTGATCGCCGCGAATCCCGGCGAACTTCGTCCCGGGCGCGCCTGGATGCTGAACGCGCCCTACGCCGGCGGCACGCACCTGCCGGACATCACGGTGGTGAGCCCGGTGTTCGCCGGCGCGTCCGCCGCGCCCGCCTTCTGGGTCGCCTCGCGCGCCCACCACGCCGACGTCGGCGGCATCACGCCGGGATCCATGCCGCCCGCCAGCCGCACGATCGACGAGGAAGGCGTGCTGGTGGAGAACTTCCTGCTGCTGGACGACGGGCGCCTGCGCGAGCGCGAACTGCGGGCACTGCTGGCCTCGAGCCGCTGGCCCGCCCGCAATCCCGACCAGAACGTCGCCGATCTCAAGGCACAGCTCGCCGCCAATGCCCGCGGCATCGCCGAGCTCGAGGCGCTGATCGCGCGCGTCGGCCTGGCCGCGGTGCGCGACTACATGGGACACGTGCAGGACAACGCCGAGGCCTGCGTGCGCGAGGTCATCGGCCGGCTGCGCGACGGGCAGCGGCGCGTGGAGCTGGACGACGGCAGCGCGATCGAGCTGCGCGTGACGGTGGATCGCGGCGCGCGCAGCGCGGTCGTGGACTTCGCCGGCACCTCGCCGCAGCAGGCCGGGAATTTCAACGCGCCGCTCGCGGTCACGACCGCGGCCGTGCTCTACGTGTTCCGCACCCTGGTGCAGGCCGACATCCCCCTGAACGAGGGCTGCCTGCGCCCGCTCGACATCCGCGTGCCGGCCGGGTCGCTGCTGAACCCGGTCGCGCCGGCCGCGGTCGTCGCCGGCAACGTCGAGACCTCGCAATGCATCGTCGATGCGCTGTACGGCGCACTCGGCGTGCTCGCGGCCTCGCAGGGCACCATGAACAACCTGACTTTCGGCGACGCCACCCACCAGTACTACGAGACGATCGCGGGCGGCGCCGGCGCGGGCGACGGCTTCGACGGCGCCTCGGGCGTGCAGACGCACATGACCAACTCGCGCCTCACCGATCCCGAGGTGCTCGAGATGCGCCATCCGGTGCTGCTGCGCGAGTTCCGCTACCGCCGCGGCTCCGGCGGCGCCGGCGTGAACCGCGGCGGCGACGGGCTGCTGCGGCGCATCGAGTTCCGCGCGCCGATGACCGTGTCGATCCTCGCCAATCGCCGGCGCGTGGCGCCCTTCGGCATCGCCGGCGGCGAGGACGGCGCGCCGGGCGTCAATCGGCTGCAGCGCCGGAATGGCGAGTCCGTCAGGCTTCCCGGCTGCGCGAGCGTCGAGGTCGAGGCCGGCGACGAGCTCGTGATCGAGACACCCGGCGGCGGGGGCTTCGGCTAGGCCTGCTCGGCTTCGGGCAGGTCGAGCTCCGCGAGCGTCTGCGTCAGTCCGGTGTCCGGGACGCCCGCCAGGTTCGGGCTCACGACCTGCACGCGGCTGCCGCCGGCGCGGTGGCTCAGCAGCCAGGCGTGGAATCCGCCCGGCCGCGCGGCCGGGATGCCGAACATCAGGTTGACCACGCCCTGCTCGCGGTGCCGCTCGCGGTTCAGGCGCTCGTTGCAGAGCACGAACCAGCGGTCGCCGGGCGCGCGGTGCGCGAACGCGCCGCGATCCTCGAGCCCCGCCAGGAAGGCGTGGACCTGCGCCGCCACGCGCCGCCAGGTGGCCGGCTCGCTCGGCTCGAACACCACCCAGCGCGTGCCGCGCTCGATGCTGTTGACCACGAACAGCGCGAAGCGCCGCGCCGGCAGCGAGCGCCAGTCGGCGCTGCCCGCGCCGGGACCCGCAAGCGTGCAGGGCACCGGCGGCGTGCGCCCCGGACGGCGCACGGTCTGGACCGTATTGACGCCGCAGGCCGCGAGCCGCGCACGCGCCTCGTCGTCCACCGCGCAGGCGGGCTTCAGCCCCGGACGCAGCACGTACTCGTCGCCGGTCGCCGACCACACCGGCCACATTTCCGAGGCCCGCGACATCATGCCGGCGACCGCCCCGCAGGGCGCGAAGGCCTCGAAGCGTCCGCGCAGCTTGTCGTAGCCCAGCAGGCGCGGAAAGAACATGCAGGCGGAATCGGAGGGCAGCGGCCAGCCGCGCATCTCGGCGAGTGCGCGCGCCGCCGAGTCCCAGGCGAGCGGCGGGTCCACCAGCAGCATCGCCCGGCGCTCGCGGCAATAGCGGTTCGCCACCAGCAGCGTGCTGGCGCCCAGGTCGGCGTCGCGCGCCAGCGGCGGGATGCAGAGCAGATTGAACGCCTCCGCGCCGTCGAGCGCGAACAACCCGGTGCGCTGCGCCGCCGAACCGATGATGTCGTAATCGCTGAGCGGGCCGCCGTCGTCGCCGTCCGGGTTCGAGAGCACGTAGCCTGCGAGCCCGCGCGAATCGGGAGGCGGCGTCGCATCGGGCCGCCAGCCCGGCAGCTCGCCTTCGGCGCGCGCCAGCTGCGACTCCGCGAGCATCGCGGTGACGTTGCGCGCGCTGTCCGCGCGCAGCGACAGGCGGCGGAAGATCTCCTGGTCCTCGATGTGCTCGGAGCCCGGCGTGCGCACCCGCTGCAGCACGAGGTTGAAGCAGTCGTCCTCGTTGTCGCCGATGCCGTCGTAGTCCACGGCGGCGCGCAGGAACTCGCGCGTACCCGGCGCCAGCGCGCGGAGCCTGAGCGCCTGCGGCCCGGCGGGCAGCGTCAGCGTGCAGCTCTTCGCGCCGTTCGCGACGCGCACCACGATTGCCGTGCGCCCGCCATTCTCGAAGTACTGCTCGACGGCGTAGGAGAGCGTGGACGGCTGCCAGAGCCCGCCGAAGACGCGCTGGAACTCCGCGAATCCCGTCAGCGTGACGGGACGGTTGACCGGGCCGCGCAGGCAGCGGCCGACGAACGCGGTGATCGCGGTCGGGGCTTCCGCGATCGGTAATTGGGCGCCGGCCTCTTCGTGGACCTGTATGCCCGCCAGCCGTTCCGCCACCGGTCACTCCCTGCGGGTTTGCAGCAGATTAACATACGCTGACGCATGCAGGCCGGCTCCGGCAACTGGAAACTCGGGTTCACGATGTCGCTGACCACGGCCGTGCTGTGGGGCCTGCTGCCGATCGCGCTCAAGATCGCGCTGACCGGCATGGACGCGGTCACGATCACCTGGTGGCGCTTCGCGGTGTCGATGGCCGGGCTCGGCGCGTACCTGCTGTGGCGCGGACAGATGCCCCGCGTTGCCGGCGCCGGGCGGGCGGGCGGGCTGCTGCTCGCGCTCGCACTGGTCATGCTGCTCGCCAATTACGTCCTTTACCTGGTGGCGCTCGACCACACCACGCCCTCGGTCGCCCAGGTCGTGATCCAGCTCGCGCCGCTGCTGCTGTTGCTGGGCGGCGTGTTCGTGTTCAAGGAGCGGTTTGCGCCCTCGCAGTGGCTCGGCTTCGCGGTGCTGATCGCCGGGCTGCTGCTGTTCTTCAACCGCCGCCTGCCCGAACTGCTGCGTCCCACCGAGGGCCTGGGCCTGGGCGTGCTGCTGATGGTCATCGCCGCGGTGACCTGGGCGATCTACGGACTGGCGCAGAAGCAGCTGCTCGGCCGCTTCAGCTCGCGCCAGGTGCTGTGGATGCTGTACCTCGGCGCGACCGTCGCGCTGCTGCCATTCTCGGCGCCGGCGCTGGTGCGCGAACTCGACGGGCTGCAGCTCGGCATGCTCGCCTTCTGCTGCGCCAACACGGTCGTGGCCTACGGCGCCTTTGGCGAGGCGCTGCACTACTGGGACGTGTCGCGCGTGAGCGCGGTGCTCTCGACCGCGCCGATCGTCACGCTCGGCACCATGTGGGCGATCGAGCGGACCGGTCTCGGCCTGATGCCGCCGGAAGGGCTGAATGCGCTCTCGGTGATCGGCGCGCTCGCGGTGGTCGCCGGCTCGATGGTCTCCGCGCTCGCGGCGCGCCGCTAGCCGCGCCTCAGGGGGCGGTGCTCGCCGTCTCGGCGGCGGCATCCGCCGGCTTGGCGAATCTCGGGTCGCCGGCGTACTGGTCCTCCACGCCGTTCCAGTTCGAACCCTCCGGGATGGCGTTGCGCACGCGCGGGGCCTGGGCGATCGTCGCCGCCAGGTCGGGCGCCGGTCCCGGACCGACCACGATGGCGATGCCGCGTGGCTCGGCGGCCGCCGCGCGGATGCCCTCCCAGTCGATCTCCGCCGCGCGCTCCGCGACTTTCTTCCACAACGGCGTCGCCGGCTTCCGGGTCTTCTGGCGCAGGGCCTTCGGCACGTCGGACCAGTCGCGCTTGTCGTCGACCAACGGCTCGTAGGCCTGCAGCAACAGCCGGTCGCCCTGCCAGCCCAGCAGGTACGGCTGGTTCACGACGGTCACCTTGGTGCCATCCGGCACCAGGTCGTAGATCCGCGCGATGTCCTCGGGATAGAGGCGGATGCAGCCGGCGCTCGCGCGCATGCCGACGGCCGGCGGCTTGTTGGTGCCGTGGATCAGGTAGCTCGGCCAGCCGAGCCGCATCATGTGGCGGCCGAGCGGATTCTCGGGTCCCGGCGGCACCTTGTCCGGCAGGATGTCGCCTTCCTTCTCGTGCTCCTTGCGCACCGACAGCGGCGGCGTCCACACCGGGTCCTTGACGTGCGACGTGACCCTGGTGGTGCCTTCCGGCGTCGCCCAACCGACCTTGCCGATGCCGATCGGGTGCGTGAACACCTCCACCGGCGCGTCCTTGGGCGCATCCTTCGGTCGCTTCGGAAAATAGTAAAGGCGCATTGCGGCGAGGTTCAGCACCAGGCCCTCGCGCGGCGCGTCCGGCAGCACGAATTCGGTCGGCAGCACGATCGGCGTGCCCGCACCCGGCAGCCAGGGGTCGACGCCCGGATTGGCGCGCACCAGTTCCTGGTAGCCGACGTTGAAGCGCCGCGCGATGTCCGCGAACGTGTCCTCGTGGTACGCGTTGGTGACCTGCAGCCTGCCGACCACGTCCTGGCCGGGGCTCACCAGGAAGCGATGGGTGGCCTGCGCCAGCGGCAGCGGCGGCGGCGCCGGTTCGGCCGATTCCTCCTGCCCGCCCGGCCGCGGCGCCTTGCGCCACAGCGACTCGAAGGGCGTGCAGGCCGCGACGAAGGCCAGCACGGCAGGAAGCAGCAACAGACGCGGGGCCAGGCGGTTCATGGCCCGGCATTATCCACGCAAAGCGCCTCCCACGGCCAGTTTCCGGCCGCGCGGCGCCTCACCAGATCTTCACGCGCTCGGCCGCCGGCCGCCAGAGCTTGTCGCCCTCGCGCACGCCGAAGGCCGCGTAGAACTCGTCCATGTTGGCCACCACGCCGTTCGCCCGGAATTCCGAGGGCGAATGGGGATCGGTCAGCACGACCTCGCGCATCAGTCCCTCGCGCCATTTCGTGCGCCAGGACTGGCCGTAGCCCAGGAAGAAACGCTGGACTCCGGTGAAGCCGTCGATGACCGGCGGTTCGGCGCCGTTCAGGGATGCGATGTAGGCGGCATAGGCGACGGCGGCGCCCGACAGGTCGCCGATGTTCTCGCCGAGCGTCAGCTCGCCGTTGACGTTGAGGCCCGGCAGCGCCTCGAACGAACCGTACTGCTTCACGAGGCCGGCGGCCTTCTGCTGGAACTTGTCGTTGTCCTCGGCCGTCCACCAGTCGCGCAGGTTGCCGTCGCCGTCGTACTGCCGGCCGCGGTCGTCGAAGCCGTGGCTGATCTCGTGGCCGATCACCGAGCCGATGGCGCCGTAGTTGACCGCGTCGTCCGCGGCCATGTTGAACAGCGGCGGCTGCAGGAACGCGGCCGGGAACACGATCTCGTTGTTGGTCGGCAGGTAATAGGCATTGACCGTCTGCGGCGTCATGAACCATTCGCTCGGGTCCTTCGGCTGGCCCGCGCGCGCGGCCTGCCAGTTCCACTCGAACTGGTTCGCGCGCATCACGTTGCCCGCGAGGTCGTCGCGCCGGATCTCGAGACCGGTGTAGTCGCGCCACTTGTCCGGGTAACCGATCTTGACGTTGATCTTGGCGAGCTTGGCGTGGGCCTCCGTCTTGGTCGCCGCGCTCATCCACTCGAGCGAGTCGATGCCGCGGTCGAATGCCGCCAGCAGGTTCTTCACCAGCTGGTCCATGCGCTGCTTCGCTTCCGGCGGGAAGTGCCGGGCGACGTACTCGGCGCCGATCGCCTCTCCCATCGCGGTGTCCGTCTCCTGCACCGCGCGCTTCCAGCGCGGGCGCAGCTGCTCGGTGCCGCGCAGCGTGCGCGAATTGAAGTCGAACGAGGCCTCGACGAACGCCGACGACAGCACGCGCGCGTACGCGCCGATCGCGCGCACTTTCAGGTAGTCCTTCCAGACGGCGAGATCGCCGCTGCCGAGCTGCTTGCCGAGCGCGGCCGCATAGGTCGGCTGGCGGACGATGAAGTCGCCGGCGGGCAGCCCGGAGGCGGCGTGGAACGCCTGCCAGTCGAACTCAGGGGCGAGCGCCGCGGCCGACTCGAGGCCGTGGCGGTTGTAGGTCGCGATCGGGTCGCGGTTCTGCACCGGCGTCCACTGGTCGGTCGCGACCCGGGTCTCGAGCTCGAGGATCCTCGCAGCCCGCGCCGCGCCGTCCGCCTCGCCGGCGAGCTCCAGGAGCTTGGCGAGATAGAGCACGTACTTGCGGCGGAACTCGACGTACTCGGCCTCCTCGCGCAGGTAGTAGTCGCGATTCGGCATGCCGAGGCCGGACTGGCTCAGGTAGGCGACGTTGTAGGTGGAGTTGCGCGCATCCGGATAGACGTAGACGCCCATCGGCACGCTGATGCCCAGGCCCTGGGCGCGGCCGAAGAAGCGTGCGAGCGCGGTGGGCCCGTCGATCGCCGCGATCTCGGCGAAGACCGGCGCCAGTGGCCTGACGCCCAGCGTCTCGACGCGCGCTTCGTCCATGAAGCTCGCGTACATGTCGCCGAGCCTCTGCATCGCGGGTGCCGCGGCATCGCCCGCGACCGCGGCCTCCAGCAGGATCTTCTGCACGTCCTCCTGCGCCTTCTCGAACAGCATGATGCCGATGCCGGCGCTGGCGTACTCGGCGGGGAACGGCGTGTTCGCCAGCCAGGTCCCGTTGACGTAGCGGAACAGGTCGTCCTGCGGGCGCACGCTCCTGTCCATCGCGGACAGGTCGATGCCGGAAACGGGCGGCGTGGCGGCGTCGTCGGCGGCGGCGGTGGCGCAGGCGGCGAGCGCCAGCGCAGGCAGGAACTTGTGCAGCTTCATCCGCAGTCTCCAGGGGTCTCGGGGGCGCGCAGTATAGGTCAGCCGCGGCCGCGGCAGGTTCGAGGGCGCGACGAGACGTTTGCCCGCCGGGTCGAATGCGCCCGGCGCGCCGGGTCAGGCCCTGGCCGCCTTCACCGCCAGCGGCCAGCGGACGGTCCGGATGCCCTCGCCCCAGGCCGCCGCGAGTACCGGCGCGAGCACCGCGATCGGGTCGCGTCCCGTGCGCGCGCGGCAGCGCGTAACGGCTGACCAGGTGCCGATGTAGCCCAGCATGGCGCGCTGGCTCCAGTCGGCGGTCATCTGCAGCGGCGGCGGCGCGAGCGGCGCGAACGGCAATGTGAGTTCGCGGTAGCCCTCGTCCACCAGCTGGCGCTCGCGCGGCCAGTACGGACCCACCAGGTCGCGCGCAAAGTCCCCGACGATGCGATCCACCGCGGGCGTGACCGTGCAGTAGGCGTAGCTCCAGATCGCGAGCACGCCTGCAGGCTTCAGCACCCGCGCAGCCTCGCGGCAGAACGCCGGCCAGTCGAACCAGTGCGCGGCCTGCGCGGCGGTCAGCAGGTCCGCCGAGCCGTCCGGCAGCGACAGCGATTCCGCCGTCTCGCGCCGGTATTCGATGCGTGGGTGCGCCCGCGCCGCCGCCAGCTGGGCGGCGCTCGGCTCGCAGGCGACGACCGCGTCGAAATGCTCGGCGAGCGCCAGCGCCGCCTGGCCGTTGCCGGTTGCGACGTCCACCGCCAGCGAGCGCGTCCTCGCCTGCCCCGCCAGCCACTCGAACAGCGCCGGCGGATAGCCGGGGCGGAATCGTTCGTAGTCGGCGGCCTGCGGCGAGAAGTGATCGGTGAATGCCGCCCGGGCCATCGCCGCATCATAGCGGGCCAAAAAAAAG
>CAZYPM010000030.1:0-14927 GCA_964649205.1 uncultured Steroidobacteraceae bacterium | reverse complement strand
GTCGGCTCGATCGGCTGCACGTACAGCTCGAAGAAGCCGTCGCGCAGCGCCGCCTGCAGGCGCTGCAGCCAGTGGATCTCGCCGCGGCTGCGCGCCACGGCTTCGTCGTGCGAGGAGTACACGTGCACGTGGTTGTCGCCCTGCCGCTTGGCGACGTAGCAGGCGGAATCGGCCGCGCTCAGGATCTCTTCCAGCGAGTTGCTTTCGCGGGTCACCTCGACCAGGCCGATGCTGACGCCGACACTGAAGATGCGGTCCTTCCAGACGAAGCGGTACTCGCCGATGGCGCGCCAGATATCGTCCGCGATCTGGCGCGCCTTCTCCAGCGGACAGCCGACCAGCAGCACGCCGAACTCGTCGCCGCCCAGGCGCGCGACGGTGTCCGAGTCGCGCACCGCCTCGCGGATCAGCGCCGCGATCTCGCGCAGCATGTTGTCGCCCGCGAGATGGCCGCTGGTGTCGTTGACCGCCTTGAAGCGGTCGAGGTCGAGATAGCACATGACGTGGCCCTGCCGGCCCGCGCGCGCGACATCCAGCGCCTCCTGGAGCCTGCGCTCGAACTCGCGCCGGTTGACCAGCCCGGTGAGCGCGTCGTGGCTCGCCTGGTAGGACATCTGCTGGGTCAGGCCGCGCTGCTCGCTCACGTCGTGCAGCACTACGGCAACACCCGCGACCTCGCCGTCGCGGCCGCGGATCGGCGACGCGGAGGCCTCGACGCCGAGCTCGGTGCCGGTGCCGCGCGCGATCAGCAGCGCGCGCCGGCCGAGGTTGATGCGCGCCCCCGCGGCCAGGCACTGCTGCACCGGGTCGGGCAGCGGGCGGCGGTCGTTCTCGTCCACGAAGCCGATCAGGCCGCCGAACGGCTGGCCCAGCGCGTCCTCGCGGCGCAGCCCGGTCATCGCCTCGGCCGCGCGGTTGACGTAGTCCACGAGTCCGTGGACGTCGGTGGTGACGAGCCCCTCCCCCAGCGCCTCGAGCGCCAGCTCGGCGCGCGCGGGCGCCGCGCGCGGCGCCTCGCCGCTGCCCGGCAGCATCTCGAGCGCCGTGAACAGCGCGAGCCTGCGGCCGCCGGATTCCAGCGCCTGGCCCGCGAGCTCGAGGCGGGTGACCTGGCCGTGGCTGTCGGCAATCTCGAGCTCGGTCAGCGCCGGGCCCTCGCCGCCGTCGAGGGCACGCGTGATGGCGTGCTGCACCAGTTCCGCGTAGTCCCTTTCGACCAGCTCGGGCAGGCTGCGGCCGACCAGCTGCGGGACCGGAATGCCGATCAGCGCGGCGAAAGCCTCGTTGACCGCCTCGATGCGCTCGCCATGCAGCAAGGCGGGCTCGCGCATGGCGGCGAGCATGGCACGCGTGCCGTTGGCGGGCGCGGGGTGGCCACCGTGCACCCCCTGGTGCGCGGTTTCCGCCTCGTCCACGAGCTGCCGCAGCCGCTGCCGCTGCACCCAGGCGACGACGGCGAGCACGGCGGCGAGAATCGCGAACGCGATACCAGCGATCACCGGGACCGTCATGCGGTCTGTCATCCCCTCCGGTTCCGCGCGGGCGCCACGGCACCGTCTTTTTCGCTATGCTCCGCGGCCTCCGGCAGCATATCCCACGCTTGTACTCGCCCCCTTGGCGATTCACCATAATGATATGGACGCAAAAACCGAAGCCGCCCGGCGGCAGATGATCGAGCAGCAAGTCCGCGCCGCGACCGTGCTGGATCCGCGCGCACTCGAAGCCCTGGCCGCGGTGCCGCGCGAGCGGTTCGTGCCGGAGGGATACCGTGGCGTCGCATTCGCGGACCACGCGATCCCGATCGGACATGGCCAGACCATGCTGCCGCCGTCGCTGGAGGGACGCATCCTGCAGGCGCTGGCGCCCGAGCGCGGCGAGCGCACCCTGGAAATCGGCACCGGCACCGGGTTTTTCGCGGCCTGCCTGGCGCGGCTCGCCGGCGAAGTCGAGAGCATCGAAATCCACGCGGACCTCGCCGCCGGGGCGGTGCGCACGCTCGCGGCGGAAGGCTTCGGCGGCGTGAAAGTCGAGACCGCGGACGCGTTCGCGCGCCATTTCGAGCCGCACTACCAGGTCATTGCCGTCACCGGTTCGCTGCCCGTGTACGACCCGCGCTTCGAACGGGCACTCGCGATCGGCGGCCGGCTGTTCGTGGTGGTCGGCAGCGCACCGGTGATGGAGGCGCGGCGCGTCACGCGCACCGGCGCGGATTCCTGGCTCTCCGAGAGCTTGTTCGAAACGTCCATCGAGCCCTTGGTCCACGCCACCGCGGCAGCGCGGTTCCGCTTTTGAGCCTGCCACGCTTTGGCGCGCCAGAACCACTTCTCGCCTCTTTTTGTGTCCGTTGGTATGTTCAAAACCCACCTTGATGGCATCCTCAGCGGACCTTGTCACGGGTAAGTTGGTGATATACACTACTAATACAGTAGTATTCCCAGCTACCCTGTTCTCGTGAAGGAACGACCGCGCATGAAAACCCGATTCCTGATCCACACGATCCTGCTCGCCGCGGCCGCGACCAGCGCGTCCGCCGCCGACCTCGGCGCCGTGTACCAGCGCGCACTCGCCAACGACCCGGTGATCCGCGAAGCGGAGGCCAACCGGCGCGCCGCGCGCGAGTCGAAGCCGCAGGCGCTGGCCGCGCTGCTGCCGCAGGTCAACGCGAGCGGGCGCTACGACGAGGAGGAAACGGACAGCACCGGCGCGTTCGTGCAGCCGGGCCTGCCGCCGACGCCCGAGGTGCGCGACTCCGACGGCAACAGCTCGGCCTGGGACGTCACGCTGCGGCAGAGCGTGTTCCGCTGGCAGAACTGGGCCGCGCTGCGGCGCGCGGACGCCGAGAGCGCGCAGGCCGAGGCGGACTATCGCGCGGCGCAGCAGGACCTGATCCTGCGCACCTCGGACGCCTACTTCAACGTGCTGGCCGCGCAGGATGCGCTCGAGTCCGCGCAGGCGGCGCATGACGCCATCGGCCGCCAGCTCGAGCAGTCGGAAAAGCGCTTCGAGGTCGGCCTGATCGCGGTCACCGACGTGCAGGAAGCGAAAGCGGCCTACGACTCCGCGACTGCCACCTTGATCCAGGCCAAGCGCAACCTGGCGACCACCGGCGAGCGCCTGCGCGAGCTGACCGGCGACACCTTCGACGAGCTGTCGAAGCCGGGCGAGGCCATGCCGCTGACGGCGCCGAGCCCCGCCAATCCCGAGGACTGGGTGCGCCTGGCGATGGAGCAGAACGCCCGGCTGATCTCCAGCCGCCTTGCGGCGGACATCACGCGCCACAACGTCAGTGCGGAGCGCGGCGGCCACCTGCCGAGCATCGATTTCGTGGTCTCGCGCTCGCACTTCGAGTCGGAGGCGACCATCATCGGCACCAGCGCCGGCGACGTCGACAGCGATTCCGACGACACCACGTACTCGCTGCAGTTCACCCTGCCGATCTTCTCGAGCGGTGCGACCGCCTCGCGCGTGCGTCAGGCCGGATTCCGCCACGTGGCCGCGCGCGAACGGCTCGAGCGCACGGCGCGCGAAACCGAGCGCGAGACGCGCGACGCCTACCTCGGCGTGAATTCCGAGATGGCGCGCGTGCAGTCCCTCAAGCAGGCGGTGGAATCGGCCCGCACCGCGCTGCAGGCGACCGAGGCCGGCTACGAGGTGGGTACGCGCACCTCGGTGGACGTGCTGGACGCGCGCCGCAGGCTGTTCGAGGCGGAGACCAACTATTCGCGCAGCCGCTACGACTACCTGCTGAACGTGCTGCGGCTGCGGCTCGCGGCCGGCACACTGGACGCGCAGGGACTGGCGGAAATCAACGCGCTGCTCACGGAAAACGTCCGGGTCCGCTGATCAGGGCGCCTCGGGCAGGTCGCCTTCCGCTGCCGGCCCGCCGCCTGCCGCCGCGGCACGCGCCAGGCGGTCTGCGATCGCCGCCCAGGGCTCGCCGGGCGGCACCGCTTCCACCAGGATGCGCGCCGCGCCCGCGGCATCCAGCGCGCGCAAAGTCGAATACAGCGTGCGCCCGTAGGCGGCGGGTCCGTCGGGCATCCGCCGCCACGCGAGCGACGGCGACTCCGCCGGCGCCGCGGCGCGGGCCATCACGGCGATCCTCTCTCCGGCCGCCAGCGCGCGGGCGGCCTCGGCGAGCAGCGCGGGCCGCGGCAGCAGCGTGAGCGGCGTGCGCGGCGCGTAGTGCGAGCGCAGACGCCCCGGCGCGCGCGGCGCCGCGGCGTCCGGATCGGCGACGGCTCCCACGACGTCCGCAATCTGCGAACGCGACACCGCACCCGGCCGCAGCAGCGTCACGCGCCCGCCCAGGCAGGCGACGATGGTGGACTCCAGGCCGACCTGGCAGTCGCCGCCGTCCAGCACCAGCGCGACCGCATCTCCCAGTTCCTCGCGCACGTCGGCGGCCCGTGTCGGGCTGATGCGGCCGTAGCGGTTCGCCGAGGGCGCGGCGATGCCGCCGCCGAACGCGGCGAGCAGCGCGCGCGCGATGGGGTGCGCGGGCGCGCGCAGCGCGACCGTGTCCTGGCCACCGGTGACCGCCGGCAGCACCTGCGCCGCCTTCGGCAACACCAGCGTCAGCGGCCCGGGCCAGAACGCCTCGGCCAGGCGCTCGGCGACCTCGGGCATGCCGCGGGTCCATTCGCGCGCGGCCTCGAGTCCGCTCACGTGCACGATCAGCGGGTGGCCCGGCGGCCGGCCCTTGGCCGCGAAGATGCGGGCGACCGCCGCAGCGTTGCCGGCATCGGCGCCCAGGCCGTAGACGGTCTCGGTCGGGAACGCGACCAGCAGACCCCTGCGCAGCAGCCCGGCGGCCTCCTCGATCCGGGCGGGATCCGGCAGCATCACTCGAGCGGCGTGCGCCGCCAGCCCGATTCGGTGCGCCGCAGCTCGTAGGCCGGCCAGTAGTGCCGGTCGAGCTTCAGCGTGATGACCTCGATCGCGTCGTTCCAGCTGACGGTCTTGAGGCGCAGCGAGGAGCGATCCGGCCGCCCGGCGACGGCGCGGATGAATGCATCGAGGTCGGGCACCGCGACGCCGTCCACCTCGGTGATGCGCCGGCCGGCCCACAACTTGTAGCGCGAAGCCGGCGAGCCGTACATGAAGAAGGCAATGAAGACGCCCGAGGGCTCGATGCCGCGCTGCGCCGCCATGGCACGGTGCGGGGCCTGCAGCGTCGCGCCGGCCCAGACCAGCACGCGGTCGATGTCGCGGCCCGACAGCGCGACGGTCGGCAGGGTCACCGCCAGCTCCGCTCCCGAGCGCCACAGCGTGAGCGCCACCTGCGGCGCGCGCACGGCCGCGCTCGCCTCGGCAAAGGTGTTGACCACCTTGCCGTCCACCGCCAGCAGCAGGTCGCCCGGGGCGAGCAGGCGCGCGGCCGGCGAGCCGGCGACCAGCCGCTCGATCGTGAGCGCCTGCCGGCGCTCCGGGTTATGCGTGGCGATGCGCTCGATCCAGGCCTCGTCGAGGCCGAGCCGGCGCGCCTCGGCGAGCGACAGCAGCCCGAACTCCGCTTCCGCCGAGTAGAGCGTGCGGCCGTCGCGCGCATACTCGAGCATCTCCTGGACGATCCCGGCCGGAATGCCCATGTTCTGCTGCTCGAGCTCGCGCCCGTTTTCGTAGGCGAAGCTCGACCACAGCGCGAGCACCTCGCCCTTGCGGTCCACGATCAGGCCGTCGTAGTCCTGCGGGCCGTTGACCAGGGTCACGATCTCGAGGTTGGCGTCGCGGAACTGCAGCGTGCGCGAGAGCGGGAATGCGACCGGGCCCAGCGAGGCGACCGTCGCCTGCTGCGAGACCACCCGGTTGTCGCGGCTGAGCCCCACCACGTGCACGCGCTCGCCGGTCGCCGGCGCGCGGCCGGCGAAAGTCACCGCACGCACCGGGGTGGACCCGAGCTGCCGCGGGTCGTAGCGGATCACCGCCAGGTTGTGCAGCGGGTGCACGTACTCGACCGTGCCGTCGACCTCGATGGTGCCGGCGAATGTCAGGCGCACGTCGCCGATCGCGACCGGGACCGTATTGCGGTCCACCGCGACCAGGCCGCGCGCGGCGTCCAGCACCACGCCGGTGCCGTGGTAATTGCGCTCGGTCACGCCCGAGACCGAGTACGGCATGCTGAACTCGACCAGCACCACCGAGGGCGTGATCGCATCCACGATGCGGTCGCCGCTGTTCGCGAACTGGGTGGTGCGCGGGCCGGGCGGCGGCGCATCCGGGCCCGCCGCGACGGCCTCGCAGGGCCAGACGCCGGTGGCGTCGTCGCGCAGGCAGTGGCGGGCCGGAAACCAGGCGCGGTCCACGCGCAGCGTGGTCAGCTGCGGCGTGCGCGATTCCTCCAGCGTGAAGTAGCGCAGCGTCACGCGCTCGCGGTGCCCGAGGGTCTCGAGCACCGCGCGGGCGTCGGCAAGCGACGCCAGCGGCCTGCCCGCCAGCTCGGTCAGCACCGCGCCGCGGGGGATGCCCGCGGAGCCGAACATGTAGCCGGGATTCGCGACATAGACGCCCGCGACCGGCACGTTGATGTGCCGCGCCATCTGCCAGGACAGGGTGTGGATCACGCCGTCGCCGATCTCGAGGTACTCGTCCGGCGTGATCTCGTGCAGGTCCTGCACCGGCAGCGCCAGCGCGCGCCGCTCGCCGCCACGCACCACGGCGAGCTCGAGCCGGGAGCCGACGCCCTCGTCCAAGATCGCGCCCAGCGCGTCGAAGTCCGAGACCATGCGCCCGTTGACCGCCACCAGGATGTCGCCGACCTCGAGCTGGTCGAACGCGGGCGCCCCCGGCTGGACCTCGGTGACCACCAGCAGGCCGGTGCGCGCCGGCGCGATGCGCCGCGCCTCGGCCTCGATCGTCCCCGGCAGCCCGAGCCGGCGCAGTTCGTCGTAGGGCGTGTAGCGGAACACCGTCTGCAGCGTGCCGCGGGCGACCGGACGGCCGGCCTGGATCAGCGCGAGTGCGCGCACGATGCGCGGCAGCGGCAGGTAGAAGCTCGAGGCCGCGCCGCTCGAGCCGCCCGCGTTCAGCGCCAGCACGCGGCCCTGGATGTCGATGACCGGCGAGCCGGAGGAACCGCCGGAGGTGCTGGAGGCCGCCTGGTAGTAGAACGTGTTGAAGTCGTTGTACTTGCCGGCGCCGTACTCGGGGGCCTGGCGGTCGAGCCGCGCCAGTGTGCCCGCGAGGATCGACAGCTGCTCGCCCGCGTCGTTGCCGACCACGCGGATCTCGACCCCGATCTGCGCGCCCTGCGGGTAGAGCGGCAGCTCCACCGGCTCGATGAAGCGCAGCTTCGACGGGTCGTAGCGGTAGAAGCCGAAGTCGTGCACCGGGTCGCGATAGACCGGCGTCAGCTCGACCTCCTCGCGGTTGATGAAGGTCGCCATGGCAGTCACCGGGCCCGGCGTCACGACGTGGCGATTGGTCAGGATCAGGCCGCGCTTCGCATCCACCACGAACCCGGTCGCCTGCGACGAGGTGTTCCAGTCGGTGTCGAAGGCGCGGGTCGCATCGATCTGGATCGCCACCACCCCGGTCGAGATGCGCTCCAGCGTGCGGGTCCAGCGCGAGGACTCCTCCTGCTCCTGCGCGATCGCCGCCGGCGCCAGCAGCACTGCCAGCAGGGAGAGCGCCGCGCCGCGGCACGCCGCCTCAGCCCAGCCGGTAGCCGAACGCGTCATGGAAGCGCTCCTGGAATTCGTCCATCGTGAACCGGTGGTGCTGGGTGCCGACGATCGCGATCTTGATCGCGCCCATCAGCGAGGCGACGCGGCCGGTGGTCTCCCAGTCCAGGTGACGCGCCAGCCCGTACAGCAGCCCCGCGCGGTAGGCGTCGCCGCAGCCGGTCGGGTCGACGACCTCGCCCACGGGCACGGCGGGAATCTCGATGCGCCGCCCGCCCGCGTGGACCACGGAGCCCTGTCCGCCCTGGGTGATGATGTAGGCCTTGACGCGCGCGGCGATGTCCGCGGTCGAGAGGCCGGCGCGCTCCTGCAGCAGCTGCGCCTCGTAGTCGTTGACGGTGACCCAGGCGGCCTGCTTGACGAAGGACCGGAGCTCGTCGCCGTTGAACAGCGTCATCGCCTGGCCCGGGTCGAACACGAACGGGATGCCGGCGGCGGCGAACTGCCCGGCGTGCGCGATCATGCCGTCGCGCCCGTCCGGGGCGAGCACGCCGATCGTGATGCTGCCGTCAGCCGGCACTTCGAGCCGCCACGAATGGTTCATGGCACCCGGGTGGAAGGCGGTCAGCTGGTTGGCGTCGAGGTCGGTCGTGATGTAGGCCTGCGCCGTGTACTCGCCCTCGATCTCGTGCACGTGGGCGAGCGACATGCTGTTGTCGATCATCCACTGGCGGTAGGGGCCGAAGTCGTGGCCGACGGCGCCCATGGCGTGGCCCGGGGTCTCGAGCAGGCGCAGGTTGTAGGCGATGTTGCCGGCGCAGCCGCCGAAGTAGCGGCGCAGCGTGGGCACCATGAACGAGACGTTCAGCAGGTGGATCTGGTCCGGCAGGATGTGGTCGCGGAAGCGGCCCGGGTAGACCATCACCGTGTCGTAGGCGAGCGAGCCGCAGATCAGCGCGGCCAAGCGAGCACCAGCAGCCAGGTCGCGCCGAGCAGCACGAAGGCGACGAACACCGCGGCGGAGCCGAGTTCCTTGGCGATGGCGGAGAGCGGGTGGACGTCCATGCCGATGCGGTCCACGGTGGCCTCGATCGCGCTGTTGAGGAGCTCGATCGCGAGCACGAACAACATCGGCCCGGTCAGCAGCGCCCGCTCGATGCCGTCCTCGCCCAGCCAGATCCCGAGCGGCAGCACCACCGCCGCCAGCGCGCATTCCTGGCGGAAGGCCTCCTCTTCGCGCCAGGCGGCCCGGAACCCGCGCCAGGTGCTGCCGAAGGCCCGCGCGAGGCGCGCCGGCCCCGTCTTCTTGTCGGTCCGCCCGCTCATGCCGCCGCGGGCTTCCAGGCGACGTCGAGCTGGCGCGCCGCGCGTACGTCGTCCAGGCGGCGCACCGGCATCGTGTACGGCGCGCCCTTGAGCGTGGCGACATCGGTTCCGGCCTCGCGCAGGATCGCCGCCATCGCCTCGACGAAGCCGTCCAGTTCCTCCCGGGTCTCGGTCTCGGTCGGCTCGATCAGCAGGCATTCCGGCACCAGCAACGGAAAGTACGTGGTGGGCGCGTGGAAGCCATGGTCGAGCAGGCGCTTGGCGAAGTCCATCGCGCTGGCGCCGGTCTCGCGCGCCTGGCGCCTGAGCGTGACGATGAACTCGTGACTCGCGCGCCGGCCCGGGTAGGCGGCCTCGAAGCCGGCCTCCACCAGGCGCGCCAGCAGGTAGTTGGCGTTCAACGTCGAGTACTCCGCCACCCGGCGCATGCCATCCGCCCCCAGCACGCGCATGTAGACCCAGGCGCGCAGCAGCACGCCGGCGTTGCCCATGAAGCCCGACAGCCGGCCGATGGACTGCGGCAGGTCGCGCTCGTCCAGCCAGCGGTAGCGCCCGTCCTCCTTCGCCACCACCGGCACCGGCATGTAGGGCGCGAGCCGCGGGCCGACGCCGACCGCGCCGGAGCCCGGGCCGCCGCCGCCATGGGGCGTCGAGAAGGTCTTGTGCAGGTTCATGTGGATGACGTCGAAGCCCATGTCGCCCGGGCGCACCTTGCCGAGGATCGCGTTGAGGTTCGCGCCGTCGTAATAGAGCAGCCCGCCCGCCGCGTGCACCTTCTTCTCGATCTCGACGATGTGGCGCTCGAACACGCCGAGCGTGCTCGGGTTGGTCAGCATGATGCCCGCAGTCGCGGGGGACAGCGCCGCGTCCAGCGCCGCGAGATCCACGTCGCCGTCGGGCCGCGAGGCGATCTCGCGCACCTTCATGCCGCACATCGAGGCGGTCGCGGGATTGGTGCCGTGCGCGGCGTCCGGCACGATGATCTCGTTGCGGGCCGTGTCGCCGCGCGCGCGGTGATAGGCGCGGATCATCGCCACCCCGGCGAACTCGCCCTGGGCGCCCGCCATCGGCGTGAGCGACACGCCCGCCATGCCGGTGACGTGGCGCAGCATCTCCTGCAACTCGAACAGGCAGGACATGAACCCCTGCCCCGTCGAGGCCGGCGCCAGCGGATGACGGCCGAGGAACTCCGGCAGCAGCGCGAGCGAATTGCAGACCCGCGGGTTGTACTTCATCGTGCAGGAGCCGAGCGGGTAGAACTGCGTGTCGATGCCGAAGTTCATCTGCGACAGGCGCGTGTAATGGCGCACCGCCTGCAGCTCCGAGACCTCGGGCAGCGGCAGGCGGCTGCGGCGTCGCAGTGCCGCGGGCAGCTCGGCCTGTGCCGCCGGCGGATGCTGGGCGGTCGCGCCGCGGCCGGGCTGCGACAGCTCGAAGATCAGCGGCTCGGGCTTCTTCATCCTTGCTCCCTCAGGCCGCGGCGGCGCGGCCGAGCAGGCGCCCGAGCGAGCGCGCGTAGCGCTCGATGTCGGCGGCGGTGCGGGTCTCGGTCGCGCAGACCAGCAGCGCGTGGCCGAGTTCCGGGTAGTCGCGCGACAGGTCGTAGCCGCCGATGATGCCGTCGGCGGCCAGCGCCTCGAGCAGCGGCGCCACCGGCCGGTCGAGCAGCAGTACCGCTTCGTGGAATCGCGGTCCTGCAAAGGCACAGCGGATCCCGTCGATCCTGGTCAATGCCGCCACCAGCTCGGCCGTGCGCGCGACGCAGGCGCCCGCCACGCGCTCGAGCCCCACCGGTCCGAGCAGCGCCAGGTGGATGGTCGCGGCCGTCATCAGCAGGCCCTGGTTGGTGCAAATGTTGGAGGTCGCCTTGCCGCGGCGGATGTGCTGTTCGCGCGCCTGCAGCGTCAGCGTGTAGCCGGTCCTGCCGTCCGCATCCACCGTGCGCCCCGCGATGCGGCCGGGCATCTGGCGCACGTGCTCCATGCGGCTCGCCATGAATCCGACGTAGGGCCCGCCGGAGGACAGCGGCACGCCGAAGGGCTGCGCGTCGCCGACGGCGACGTCGGCGCCGCCCTCGCCCCACTCGCCGGGCGGGGCGACCAGTGCGAGCGCCACCGGGTTCACGGCGCCGATCACGAGCGCGCCGTTCCCGTGCGCCCAGCGCGTCATCGCATCCGCGTCCTCGAGCTGGCCGAAGAAATTGGGCTGCGGCACCACCAGCGCGGTGATGTCGGTGCCGGCGTGGCGCGCCAGCGCCTGCGGATCGGTGACGCCGCGGGCCGGGTCGTACGGCAGCTCCACGATCTCGATGCCCTGCCCCTCGGTAATCGCGCGCGCGGCCCTGCGCCAGGTGGGGTTGACCGTCGCCGGCATCAGGATGCGCGCCGATCGCGAGCGGCGGTGCGCGCGCACCGCCATCAGGCAGGCCTCCGCCAGCGCGGAGGCGCCGTCGTAGAGCGAGGCGTTCGAGACGTCCATGCCGGTCAGCGCCGCGATCATGGACTGGTACTCGTACATGATCTGCAGCGTGCCCTGGCTCGCCTCGGCCTGGTACGGCGTGTAGGCGCTGTAGATCTCGCCGCGGGTCACGAGCTGCCAGACCGGCGCCGGGATGTGGTGCTCATAGGCGCCCGCGCCGATGAAGTTCAGGCGCCGGCCGTCCGCGGCGGCCAGTTCGGCCGCAAGCCGGCTGACTTCCATCTCGGTGAGCGCCGCGGGCACGCCCGGCAGCGCATCCACCCGGAGCTCCTTTGGAATCTCGTCGAACAGGTCCTCGATGTGCGCGACGCCGATGCGCTCGAGCATGGCGCGCACGTCGGCGGCGGTGTGCGGGATGTAGGGCATGTCAGCCGGATGCCGCCGTTTCCGCCGCGTAGGCGGTCGCATCGAGCAGGCCGCCGGCGCCGGCCGCGGCCGGCTTCAGGCGCATGATCCAGCCCTGTCCGTAGGGATCCTGGTTGATCAGTTCCGGCTGGGTCGCGAGCGCCGCGTTGCCCGCGATCACCTCGCCGGCCACGGGGCTGTAGACGTCGGAGGCGGCCTTGACCGACTCGACCACGGCGCAGGCGTCGCCGGCCGCGAGCTTGCGGCCCGCCTCGGGCACTTCCACGAACACCAGGTCGCCGAGCGAATGCTGGGCATGGTCGGTGATGCCGATCTCGACGCTGCCATCCGGCAGCGTGCGCACCCATTCGTGGCTCTTGGTATAGCGCAGGTCGGCGGGAATCTGGCTCATGCGGTCCTCCGTCTCAGAGTTCGATGAGGGCGCGGCCGTTCTTCACGAACGGCGGCTTGACGATTTTCGCGCGCAGGCGCTTGCCGCGGATGTCCACTTCGACCTGGCCGGCCGCCGCCGCGGGCACGCGTGCCAGGCCGATCGAGCGCTCCAGCGTCGGCGAGAAGGTCCCGCTCGTGACTTCGCCCTCGCCGGCGCTGCCCGCGAACACCTTCTGGTGCGAGC
Source organism: uncultured Steroidobacteraceae bacterium (assembly GCA_964649205.1). Taxonomy (GTDB): domain Bacteria; phylum Pseudomonadota; class Gammaproteobacteria; order Steroidobacterales; family Steroidobacteraceae; genus SCUD01. The sequence continues at coordinate 2,519 of CAZYPM010000030.1, read as the reverse complement.
GCAGCACGCCGCGCTCGAGCAGCAGGAGTCCCACCAGCTTGCGGCCGACGCCGGCCGCCTTCTGCGCCACGAGGGCCTCCTTGCCGACGAAGTCGCGGCTGCCGTCGAGCACCACGGTCCAGGCCAGGCCCGACTCGAGCGGCGAGACGCTCTCGTCCATGTCGCTGCCGTAGAGGTTCATGCCGGCCTCGAGCCTGAGCGTGTCGCGCGCGCCGAGGCCGCAGGGGCGCACGCCGGCGGACAGCAGCGCCTGCCAGAACGCCGGCGCCTCCTCCGCGGGCAGCGAGATTTCGAAGCCATCCTCGCCGGTGTAGCCGGTGCGGGAAACGAACCATTCGTCGCAGGGCGCACCGAAGAAAGTCCCGAGCGCGGCGGCCGGCTTGCGGCAGGCCGCGGGCAGGACCGCACCCGCCTTCGCGCGCGCCTGCGGTCCCTGCACCGCGATCATGGCGAGATCGCGGCGCGCGACCACGGCGACGCCGATCTGCTTCGCGTGCTCCTTGATCCAGGCGAGGTCCTTGTCCGCAGTGCCGGCATTGACCACCAGGCGGAACCATTTCTCGTCGAGGTAACAGGCGATCAGGTCGTCGATGACCCCGCCGTCCGGGCGCAGCATGCAGGTATAGAGCGCCTTGCCCGGCTCGGTGAGCCGGCCGACGTCGTTGGCGAGCAGGCGCAGCAGCAGGGCCCGCGCGCCATTGCCGCGCAGGTCCACCGTGCACATGTGGGAAACGTCGAACATGCCTGCGTCGCGGCGCACCGCGTGGTGCTCCTCGATCTGCGAGCCGTAGTCGACCGGCATGTCCCAGCCGCCGAAGTCCACGGTCCGCGCGCCGGCGGCCGTGTGCTGGTCGTAAAGCGGAGTCCTTCTTCCCATCTTCGGCCCCGGCAGCTTGCGCCGCGCCATCCGGAAAAAAAGGGCGGCGGGCCATGCGGCCCGCCGCCCCTCTGTCCTGAAACCTGAGAGATTGGGTACCGGGTCCGTCCCCGGGGCCGCTCCCCTTCGGTGGGCCCGCAAGGGCCACTCTCCAGAGTTCGCCAGTTCCTGCCGTTCGGGTGCCTGAGCGTTTCCGGGCGGGTTGCGCCTTCGGCGCCGCGCATCGCGCGGACTCTCCGGCAGGACCTCTTCGCGACCCGCTGATTCTAGCGGAAAGCGCCGGCGGGCACAGGGTATAGTCGCCCTCCGTCCGACCCCCGGGGAGTCCCGACGATGATCCGACTGCCTGCCCTGCCGCTCGCCCTGCTGGCTGTCGCCCTGCTGGCGCCGCCGCCGGCCGCTGCCGACGCGACGGCTGACCTGCATGCACTCTTCGAGCGCGAATGGGAGCGGGAACTGGCCGACAATCCCCTGCTCGCGACCTACCGCGGCGACCGTCGCTACAACGATCGCTGGCCGGACATCTCGCCGGCCGCCCGGCAGGCACGCGACGCCGCCGATGCGCGCGTGCTCGAGGAGCTCGATCGCATCCCGCGCGGCGCCCTGGCGCCCGCGGAACAGCTGAACTACGACCTGTTCCGGCGCCGCTACGAGGAGCGCGTGGCCGCGCAGCCGTTCCGGCTCGAGTACTACAGCATCCGGGCGCGCGAGGGGCCGCAGTCGCTCAACGAGACGGCCGAGCTGATGCCGTTCGAGACCGCCGCCGACTACGACACCTGGCTGCGGCGCATGGCGGCGCTGCCGGGCTACCTCGAGCAGTATGCCGGGCTGCTGCGCCAGGCCGCGGCCGAGGGCCGCACGCAGCCGCGCGTGATCATGGATCGCGTGGTGCCGCAGCTCGCCATGCAGGTCGCGGACCGCCCGGAAGACAGCCCCTTCTTCAAGCGGTTCCAGAACTATCCCGACTCGATTCCGCCGGCCGAGCGCGAGCGACTGACGGCGACGGCGCGCAAGGTGATCGCGGAGTCGGTGATCCCCGCCTACCGCCGCTTCGCCTCCGTCTTCGGCCACGAATACCTGCCCGCCTGCCGCGAGACGGTCGGCATCTGGGATACGCCCGACGGCCGCGCCCTGTACGCGAACCGCGCGCGCTACCACACCACGACCACGCTGACGCCGGAGCAGATCCACGAGATCGGCCTCGCCGAGGTCGCGCGCAACCGCGCCGAGATGCAGCAGGTCATGGACGAGGTCGGGTTCAAGGGCAGCCTCGCCGACTTCTTCGAGTCCCTGCGCACCGACCCGCAGTTCTATTACAAGACGGGCGACGAGCTGTTCCGCGCCTACGCCTACATCACCAAGGTCATCGACCCGGAACTGCCGCGCCTGTTCGGCAAGCTCTACCGCACGCCCTTCGGCCTGCGCGCGATCCCGGACACCAGCGCGCCCAACACGACCACCGCGTACTACAGCGGGCCGTCGGTGGACGGCAAGCGCCCCGGCTACTACTACGTCAACCTGTACCGGCCCGAAGTGCGGCCGAAGTACGAGATGGAAGTGCTGACCGTGCACGAGGCGGCGCCCGGTCACCACCTGCAGATCGCGCTGGCGCAGGAACAGGGCGAGCTGCCGAAGTTCCGCC
>CAZYPM010000029.1:0-15475 GCA_964649205.1 uncultured Steroidobacteraceae bacterium | reverse complement strand
TCAGCGGCCCGGCTGCTTCAGGTACTGGAAGAACTCGCCTTCGGGCGCGATCACCAGCACGTCGTTCGGCTGGCCGAGCGCGTTCCGGTAGGCCTGCAGGCTGCGATGGAAGGAGTAGAAGTCGGGGTAGCGCTGGTAGGCGCGGGCGTAGGTCTCGGCCGAGATCGCGTCGCCCTCGCCGCGGATCTTCTGGGCGTCGCGGTTGCCGCCGGCCACCACCTCGGTGCGCTGGCGGTCGGCCTCGGCGCGGATGCGCTGCGCCTGTTCGTCGCCCTCGGCGCGCAGCTGCGCGGCCTGGCGCGCGAAGTCCTGCCGCATGCGGTTGTAGACCGACTCCGAGACCTCGTCCGGCAGGTCGATGCGCTTGACGCGCACGTCCACCAGCGTCAGGCCGAGCTGCCCGACCGACTGGCCCGCGAACTGCAGGATGTCGCCGATGAACTCGGCGCGCTCCGCCGCGACCACCTGCTGGATGGTGCGCTTGGCGATCACGCCCTTGAGGCCGTCCTTGACGATTTCGGCCAGGCGCCCGGCGCCCGCCTCCTCGTCGCCGCCGGTGGCCTGGTAGTACTGGCCGACGTCCGACACGCGCCACTTCACGTAGAAGTCCACGTTCAGGATCTTGCCCTCGCTGGTCAGGAACTGCTCCGCGGGATAGTTGCGCGTGAGCACGCGGCGGTCGAACTTGCGCGCGGTATTGACCACCGGGATCATGACGTGCAGTCCCGGCTCGTAGTCCGTGCGCACGATCTCGCCGAAGCGGAACTTGATCGCGAGCTCGGTCTCCTGCACCTGGAACAGCATGCCGTTGGCGAGCCACACGGCGATGACCGCGCCGATCAGGACCGGGAACAGGCGGCGCGGCATCAGCGTTCCCTCCGCGCGCGCGGGTCTTCCGCGTCCACCGCCGTGCCGTCCTCGAGCCGCACCGTCGGCGGCATCTCGCTCGCCGGCCGCTGTTGCAGGCTGCGCTGCTCGAGCAGCTTGTCGAGCGGCAGGTAGACGAGATTCCCCGTGCCCTTGGTGTCCACGATGATCTTGGCGGAGGCGCCCAGCACCTGCTCCATGGTCTCGAGGTAGAGCCGCTCACGGGTCACCGCCGGCGCGCGCTGGTACTCGGCCGCCAGCGCCAGGAAGCGCGCCGTCTCGCCCTCGGCGTCGGCGATCACGCGCGCGCGGTAGGCGTACGCGCCCTCGACCACGCTGACCGCGAGGCCGCGCGCCTTCGGCACCACGTCGTTGGCGTAGGTCTGGGCCGCGAGCGTGGCGCGGTCCTTGTCCTCGCGCGCCTTGATGGCGTCCTTCTGCGCGGGCGCCACCTGCTCCGGCACGCTGACGTCCTGCAGGTTGACGCTGATGACCTCGATGCCGGTGTTGTAGGCCGTGATGGTGCGCTGCACCAGCTCCTTGGTCCGGGCGCTGATCTCCTGGCGGCCGAGCTCGAGCACGAAGTCGAGCTTGCTCTGGCCGATGATCTCGCGGATCGCGCTCTCGCTGACCTCGCCGAGCGTCTCCTCGGGGTCGCGCACGTTGAACGTGTACTTGACCGGGTCCGCGCGGCGGTACTGCACGGCGAGGTTGATGTCCACCAGCGCCTCGTCCTGGGTCAGCATGCGCGTGCGGTCGGTGAAGCTGCGGAACTCGGTGACGTTGACGACCGTGCGCTTGTCGATCGGCCACGGGAAGCGCCAGTTGAGGCCCGCGGGCGTGGTCCCGACGTACTTGCCGAAACGCGTGATCACCGAGCGCTCGGCCGCGTCGTTCTGGTAGAAGCCGGTCAGGGCCCAGAGGATCAGGACGCCCGCGGCAATGTAGGAGATGCCGAAGGCACGTCCGCCGCCGCCACCGCGCGGGGCGCCGTCGCCGGGACCGCGGGCGCCGCCGCCGAACATGGCGCGCAGCTTCTTCTGGAAGCGGCGCAGGACCTCGTCCAGGTCCGGCGGGCCCTGCTCGGGCCGGCGCTGCCAGGGATTCTCGTTCTTGCCGGGATCATTCCAGGCCATGCATGCACTCGTGGTCGGAATCGGGGATCAAGCAGCGGAACTCGCGCTCTCGCGCCTGAATTCTACGAAGCCACCCGCGGGCAGACAAGGCGAAACGGCGCGCGCAAAGTCCACGCCCGCCTCGCGGCAGAGCATTTCGAGCTGCTGGTGCGAAGACTCGACCGTCAGTTCCGCGCCGCCGTCCGGGCCGGTGGCCTCCCCGCGCACCAGCCCGAGCTCGTAGAGCCTGGCGCGCAGCCGGCCCTGCGACGCCGGCAATTGCACGGTCAGGCGCATCGCCGCCTGCCCGAAGATCTCCTGCAGGCAGTCGCGCAGCAGCGGCATGCCGGCCCCGGTTGCGGCCGAGAGCCACAGCGTCGCGGGGCGCCCGTCGGCGCCGCGCGCGACCTCCGCCGCGCGTCCGATGCGGTCGATCTTGTTGTAGATGCGCAGCTGCGGGATCGCGCCGGCGCCGATGCCCGCCAGTACGGCGTCAACCTGCTCCACGTGGCGCTCGCGGTCCGGGTCGGCGGCGTCCACGACGTGCAGCAGCAGGTCCGCGTCGCGCGCTTCCATCAGCGTCGAGCGGAAAGCCGCGACCAGTTCATGCGGCAGGTCGCGCACGAAGCCGACCGTGTCGGCGATGACGATGTCGGGCGTATGCGGCAGCCGCAGGCGCCGCACGGTGGGATCGAGCGTCGCGAACAGCTGGTCGGCGACGTAAGCCTCGTGCCCGGTCAGCGCGCGGAACAGCGTCGACTTGCCGGCATTGGTGTAGCCCACCAGCGCGACCGCGGGCACCGGCACCCGCTTCCTCACGCTGCGGCCGGTGTCGCGCTGGCGCGCCAGCTTTTCCAGCCGCGACTCCAGGGTGCGGATGCGCTTGCCGATCAGCCGGCGGTCGGTCTCGAGCTGCGTCTCGCCCGGGCCGCGCAGGCCGATGCCGCCCTTCTGCCGTTCGAGGTGGGTCCAGCCGCGCACCAGGCGGGTGGACAGGTGCTTGAGCTGCGCCAGCTCGACTTCCAGCTTGCCCTCGGCGCTCCTGGCGCGCTGCGCGAAGATGTCGAGGATCAGGCCGGTGCGGTCGAGCACCCGCCGGCCGACCAGCTTCTCGAGGTTGCGTTCCTGCGACGGCGACAGGTCGTGATCCACCAGCACCAGGTCGGCGTTCTCCGCCAGCGCGCGCAGGCGCACCTCGTCGGCCTTGCCGCTGCCGATGAAGTAGCGCGGGTCCGGCGTGCGCCGCGCGCCGGTCAGCGTCGCGACGGGCAGCGCACCGGCGGAGCGCGCCAGCGCGTCGAATTCGGCCAGCTCGTCGGCATCGACCGGGTCGCCCAGGCCGATGCGCACGAGCACGGCGCGTTCGCCCCGCTCAGGCCGTTCGAACAAGGGATCCTGCCGGAACCTGCCTCAAGCGGGCTCGGGCTCCTTGACGTCTTCCTCCGCGCCCTCGGCAGCCGGCAGGCGCACGTTGCGGGCGGGCACGACGGTGGAAATGGCGTGCTTGTAGACCATCTGGCTGACGGAGTTCTTCAGCAGCACGACGAACTGATCGAAGGAATCGATCTGCCCCTGGAGCTTGATCCCGTTGACCAGGTAAATGGACACGGGCACGCGCTCCTTGCGCAGGGCATTCAGGAAGGGATCCTGAAGGGACTGACCTCTGGCCATGGTAACTCCTTGTTTTTTATCGTACTTTCATGCCGCTCTACGGGGGTACGGCGGCTCCAAGATACGCCAGCGGGTCGCCGATGAAACGCCACCGGCGTCGCCCGCAAGTGACGCAGTCTAGCACCTCCCCCGGATGGGGTCTCAGGCCCGGGACAACCAGATTTCGAGGCGCGCCACGAGGCGGGTGACGACGGCCGGGTCGTCGGCGTCGAACCACTGGGCGCCGGGCTCGGCACGCAGCCAGGTGAGCTGCCGGCGTGCGTACTGGCGGGTGGCCACGATCGCCTGCTGCACCGCCTCCTCGAGCGTGCACTGCCCTTCGAGATGCGCCCAGAGCTGGCGATAGCCGATCAGGCGCATGGCCGGCATGCCGGCGTGCAGGTCGCCGCGCGCGTGCAGCGCACGCAGCTCGTCGAGCAGGCCGCTCTTCATCATGTCCTCGAAGCGGCGTGCGAGCCGGGCGGCATGCGCCTCGCGGTCCGCCGGCGCGAGCACCAGGCGCAGGTCGGTTGCCACCGACGCCTTGCGCAGGTCCTCGCGCTGCTGCGCCGAGATCGGCCCGCCGGTGATGGCGATCACCTCCAGCGCGCGCTGGATGCGCTGCCGGTCGCCGGGGCGGATGCGCGCCGCGGCCGCGGGATCGAGCCGCGCGAGTTCGGCGTGCAGCGCGGGCCAGCCCTCGCGCGCGGCGCGCGCGTCGAGTTCGCGACGGATCCCGGGATCGGCCGCGGGCAGCCGGGCGAGGCCGGATTGCAGCGCGCGGAAATAGAGCATCGTGCCGCCCACCAGCAGTGGCGTGCGCCCGTGCGCGGCGATCTCCTGCATGGCGCGCGTGGCGTCGGCCACGAAGCGCGCGGCCGAGTAACTCTCGGCGGGATCGATCAGGTCGATGAGATGATGCGGCGCCCGCGCCAGCAGTTCGCGCGGCGGCTTCGCCGTGCCGATGTCCATGCCGCGATACACCATCGCCGAATCCACGCTCACGATCCCGAGCGGCAGGCGCGCGGCGAGCGCGACCGCGGCGTCGGTCTTGCCTGCGCCGGTGGGGCCCATCAGCAGGACCGCGCGGGGCCGCGACATCAACGCCCGCGCAGGAACAGACGGTCGAGCTCGGCGAGCGTCACGCGCGTCCAGGTCGGGCGGCCGTGGCTGCAATGGCCGGAGCGCTCGGTGCGCTCCATGTCGCGCAGCAAGGCATTCATCTCCGGTATCGACAGCGCGCGGTGCGCGCGCACCGCGCTCCTGCAGGCGATGTTCGCGAGCAGTTCATGCTGGCGTTCCTCGATCCGGTGCGTCGCGCCGTGACGGCCGAGATCGACGAGCGCGTCGCGCAGAATGCCCGCAATGTCCTGCCCGGCGAGCGCCGGCGGCAGCTCCCGCACCGCGAGCACCGCCGGGCCGACGCGGTCCACGACCAGGCCCGCCGCGGCGAGTTCCGCGAAATGGTCCTCGGCGAGCGCGGCATCGGCCTCCGTCGTCTCGACGATCGCCGGCACCAGCAGCGGCTGGCGCGCGCCGCCGCCGGCGTCCAGCGCCGACTTCAGCCGCTCGTAGAGGATGCGCTCGTGCGCCGCGTGCATGTCCACCAGCGCCATGCCGTCGGCGGTCTGGCTCAGGATGTAGACGCCGTGCAGCTGCGCGATCGCGTGGCCGAGCGGCGCATCGCCGGCGGCATCGGCGGCGACCACCGCCGTTGGCGTGGCGTCCGCGACGCCGGCGAAGCCGCCGGGTTCCGCGAGCGGCAGCCGCGCGCCGGTCGCGGCCTCCAGCCAGGTGGCGGCCGGAACCGGCGGCGCGGCCGCGGCACCGCTCGCGGCCAGCCCGCGCTCGATGGCCCGGAACAGGAAGTCGTGCACGCCGCGCGCGTCGCGGAAGCGCAGTTCCAGCTTCTGCGGGTGCGCATTGACGTCCACCTGCGCCGGGTCCAGCGTCAGGTACAGCAGCCATGCCGGGTGCCGGTCGCCGTAGCTGACGTCGCGGTATCCGAGCCGCGCGGCGTTCGCCAGCAGCCGGTCGCGCACCATGCGGCCGTTGACGAACAGGTACTGCCGGTCCGGTTGCGCGCGCGACTGCGACGGCAGGCCGATCCAGCCCTCGAGCGCGAAGCCGCCGTGCGCGAACTCGAGGTGGCGAGAATTCGCGACGAACTCCGCGCCCACCAGCTTTGCCACCCGCTCCTCGCGCTCATGGCGCGCAACTGCCGCGGGCAGCGCGAACTGCTCGCGGCGGTTGTGCGTCAGGGTGAACGCGACGTCGAACCGCGACAGCGCGAGCCGCGTCGCGGTGCGCAGCAGGTGCTGGAACTCGGTGGCCTCCGAGCGCAGGAACTTGCGCCGGGCCGGCACCTTGTGGAACAGGTCGCGGACCTCGACGGTCGTGCCCGGCGGATGCGCGGCCGGCCGCGTCCTGCCGACACGACCGTCGGCGGCCTCCAGCCGGGCCGCGTGCGCGGCGCCGGCCGCCCGGGAAGTGAGCGTGAGGCGCGACACGGAGGCGATGGACGGCAGCGCCTCGCCGCGGAATCCCAGCGAGGCCACGCGCTCGAGCTCGTCGAGGGAGCTGATCTTGCTGGTCGCGTGGCGCGCGAGCGCCAGGGGCAGCTCCTGGGCCGGGATGCCGGCGCCGTCGTCGCGCACGCGGATCAGGCGGATGCCGCCGTGCTCGGCGTCGATGTCGATGCGGCGGGCGCCGGCATCCAGCGCGTTCTCGATCAGTTCCTTCGCGACCGAGGCCGGGCGCTCGATCACCTCGCCGGCGGCGATCTGGTCGATGAGCGTGTCTTCGAGGATGCGGATCGGCATGGCGTGCGTGGCTCGCACGCCAGTCTAGCAGCGGGTCCCGGGATCAGGTGCCGCCGACGGTGGCGGCCACGCTCGCGCCGGTCGCGACCTTCTCGCCCGCGCGCTCGCGCGCAGCCAGCATCGCGACCCGCGTGCCGGGCGGCGGGTTGTCGTAGAAATAGCGGCGCACGCCCGCGTGGATCGCGCCCGCGAGCCGCGACTGGTGCGAGGGATCGCGCAACCGCTTCTCCTCGTCCGGGTTCGAGATGTAGGCGGTCTCGACCAGCATCGACGGCACGTCGGGCGAGGTCAGCACGATCAGGCTGGCGTGCTGCACCTCGCTCTTCTTGAGCTGGCCGACCTTGTCGAGCTCGGCGAGCACGCGCGCAGCCGCGTCGCGGCTCGCGCTGATGGACGCGTTCTGCGACAGGTCGAGCAGCACCGAGGCAAGCACGTCCGGCTTGTCGTCGAGGGACACGCCGCCGATCAGGTCGGCCGCATTCTCGCGGTCCGCGAGGATGCGCGCCGCCTCGCTGCTCGCGCGGCGCGTGGACAGCACGTACACCGAAGAGCCGCGCACGCTGCGGTTCACGAAGGCGTCGGCATGGATCGAGACGAACAGGTCGGCCTGCTGGTCGCGCGCGCGCTTCACGCGATCGCGGAACGGCACGAAGTAGTCGCCGTCGCGCGTCAGCACGGCCCGCATGCCGGGCTCCGCGTTGATCCGCTCGGCGAGCCTCTTTGCGACCGCCAGCACCACGGTCTTCTCGCGCGTGCCGTTCTTACCGATCGCGCCCGGGTCCTCGCCGCCGTGGCCGGCGTCGATCGCGATCACGATGTCGCGCTGCCCGTCGGCGGGCACGACCTTGGTCACCCTGGGCGCCTGCTCGAGCGCGAGGTCCACGACCAGGCGGTGCCCGTAGGCCTCGTTCGGCGGCGTCAGGAAACTCTTCGGCAGCACTTTCGCGCCGACGTCGAGCACCACGCGCAGGCCGCCGCCTTCGCGCGCGCCGAGGCGCACCGCGTTCACCAGGCCCGTGCCCGCGGGCGTGGAGACGCCGTTTGCCGCCAGCGTCGCCTGCTCGAGGTCGATGACGACGCGCTCGGGGTCCGACAGCGAGAACATCGAGTAGCTGGCGGGCTCGGACAGGTCGAGCACCACGCGCGTGGAGTCGGGACTCGCCCACAGCCGCACGTCCTGCAGCTGCACCTGCTGGCCGCTGGCCATTGCTGGCAGCAGCATCAAGGCGAGGATGTAAAGCCGCGGCGCGAGGCGCATGGCGAACCCAGGGCTTGGGGCCTGCGGGCTACTCTAGCGACGACCCTTCAAACATTCAAGCATTTCAGCCAGATACGTCAGGAACTTACAGCGAAGTGCGACAAGGCCGCCAGCCAGCGGCGGCCCGATTCGGTGCCCGCATGGCCTTTCAGACATCGCCCGGCGGGCCGGTGTTCGAGTGTGAGCGCGAGGTCGGGCGCGCCCAGCGCGGCCCCGCCCCGCTCCGGCCACTCGACGATCACGAGACCAGGCTGCGCGCGGATGTCGCGATAACCGAGCGTCTCCAGTTCCGCGCCGCCGGGTTTCAGGCGATAGAGATCCAGGTGGTGCACCACTCCGGCCGCAGTGTCGTAGGGCTCAACCAGCGTAAACGTGGGGCTTCGGATCGTGCCCGTGACGCCGAGCGCGCGCAGCAGCGCGCGCGCCAGCGTGGTCTTGCCGCTGCCGAGCTCGCCGGAGAGGCCGAGCAGCAAGTTGTGATCGTGGATGTCCGGCAAGCCGCGCGCGAGGGCCGCGCCAGCCGCGGCGGTCGCGGCCTCGTCCGCGAGGCTCAGTTCCATGGCGGCTGCACCGCGCGGCGCAGTTCCGCGATCAGGTCCCCGGCGATCACGCCGCGCTCCCCGGCCGCGGCCGCGCGATCGCCCGCGATCGCGTGCAGCAGCACGCCGGCAGCGGCCGCGAGCTCCGTGTCGGCACCGCCGGCGATGAGCGCGGCGATGATGCCGGTCAGCACGTCGCCCGCGCCCGCTGTCGCCATGCCGGGATTGCCGCGGTCGCAGACCCACGGCGGCCCGGATCGCGAACTCACGAGCGTGCCGGCGCCCTTCAGCACGCAGACGCCCCCGTACTTCGTCGCGATGGCGCGCAAGGCGGACAATCGATCGCGCTGCACGGCGGCGGTGCCGGTCCCGAGCAGCCGCGCCGCCTCTCCAGGGTGCGGCGTCAGGATCCAGTGGTCGCGGCGCCGCGGGCGCCTGGCGGCCAGCGTGATCGCGTCCGCATCCACGACGCAGGGCTTGCCGGCGGCGAGCGCCGCGTCGAGCAGCAGTTTCGCGCGCCGGTCGAGGCCGAGGCCCGGCCCGATGGCGACCGCATCGGCGGCCTTCAGGAGCGGCCGCAGCTTCGCGGCCGAAGTCGCTGCATGGCAGATGAGCTCCGGCCGGCGACCGACGATCGCCCTCGCCGAGGCCGCCGTGGTCGCGACCGCGACCAGCCCCGCGCCGGTGCGCAGCGCCGCCTCGCCCGCGAGCCGCGCCGCGCCCGCCATCGCATGGCCGCCGACGACCAGCACGCGGCCATGCTCGCCCTTGTGCGCGAGGCGCCCGCGCTTCGGCAATGCCGCGGCAAGCAGTGCCGCGTCCATCCGCCGCAGCACCGGCGTCACGCCCGCACGCGCCGCCGCCGGCACACCAAGACCCGCGAACTCGAGCGTGCCCACGTGCTCGCGCGCCGCGCCGAGATAGAGTCCCGACTTGAGCCCGACGAAGGTGATCGTGCGCGCGGCCACGATCGCCGCGCCGCGCACGCGGCCCGTGTCCGCGTCGAGGCCGGAGGGAATATCGAGCGCGAGTATCGGCAGTCCGCTGGCATTCACGGCCTCGATGCAGGCGCGCATCGGGCCTGCGACCGGCCGGTCGAGACCGGTGCCCAGCAGTGCGTCCACGATGAGCAGGGCCCGCTCGCACAGCTGCGTCGAGAAGGTCTCGCAGCGCCCACCCGCGGCCGAGAAATCCACGAACGCCCTGGCCGCGTCCCCGGTCAGGCGCGCGGGATCCACCAGCGCGGCGACCGAAGTCTCGAGGCCTTCCGCCCGCGCGAGCCGCGCGAGCACGTAGCCGTCGCCGGCGTTGTTGCCGGCGCCGCAGGCGATCGCGATGCGCCGCGCCTGCGGCCAGGCGCGTCGCAGGCAATCGAGCGCGGCCGCGCCCGCGCGTTGCATCAGGGTGTAGCCGGGAATGCCCGCGCCCTCGATCGCGTGGCGGTCCATCGCGCGGACCTGCGCGGCCGAGTAGACCTCGACGGGCAGCGGTTCCATCGGCGCGATTATACTGGCCGCCCGCCGCCGCCGGCCCCGCCATGCCACGCGCGTTCAACGACGACCAGCTCGCCGCGCTCCGCAGCCGCCTGGAGGGCCTGGCCGCGGAACTCGGTTTTGACCAGGTTGGCGTCGCCGGCGTCGAATTGCCTGCCGACGAGGCCAACCTCGAACGCTGGATCGGCGAGCGGCGCCACGGCGAGATGCGCTACATGGAGCGCCATGGCCGCCGCCGCAGCCGTCCCGCGGAGCTGGTGCCGGGAACCGTGCGCGTCATCAGCGTTCGCATGCCGGCGACCGCCCCCGATGCGGCACCGGCCGCGCGCGTGCTCGCCGACGGCAGGCGCGCCTACGTCGCGCGCTACGCGCTGGGGCGCGACTATCACAAGGTGCTGCGCACCCGGCTCGCGCGCCTCGCCCGCGCGCTCGAACGCGAGATCGGGCCGTTCGGTTACCGCGCTTTCGTGGACTCGGCACCGGTCATGGAGAAGCCGCTGGCGCGCGATGCCGGTCTCGGCTGGATCGGCAAGCACACCAACCTGATCAACGAGCGCGCTGGCTCGCTGTTCATGCTCGGCGAGTTGTTCACGGACCTGCCCCTGCCAGTGGACGCGCCGGCCAAGGATCGTTGCGGCAGCTGCAGCGCCTGCATTCCCGCCTGCCCGACCGGCGCGATCACGGCGCCGTACCAGCTCGACGCGCGCCGCTGCATTTCCTACCTCACGATCGAATACCACGGCGCGATTCCGGAGGCGCTGCGTCCCGCGATCGGCAACCGCATCTTCGGCTGTGACGATTGCCAGCTGGTCTGCCCCTGGAACAAGTTCGCGCGCCCGGCCGCGCTGCCGGAGTTCCGCGTGCGCCAGGGGCTCGATGCCGCCGGCCTCACCGAGCTGTTCGCCTGGACCGAGGCCGAGTGGCAGGAGCGCACGGCGGGTTCCGCCCTGCGCCGGCTCGGCTACCGGCGCTGGCTGCGCAACCTCGCGGTCGCGCTCGGCAATGCGCCGACTTCGGCGCCGGTGCTCGCCGCGCTCAGGTCACGCGCCGCGCATGCCGACGACATGGTGCGGGAGCATGTGCGCTGGGCGCTTGCGCGCCATGGGGTCAGCGCCGCACCGGATTGACGTAATGACGCCCGCTCCGGGTGGTGCGGATCGTCTCGAACAGGTCGTCGAAGTCGCGCGAGTTGTTGGCCGGGTCGATCTCGGCGGTGTTGACGATCAAGAGCGGCGACGTCGTGTACTGGTGGAAATAGCGCGTGTAGGCCTCGCCGAGCCGCTCCAGGTAGGCGGCGTCGATGTATTTCTCGTAGGCGATGCCGCGCTTGTCGATACGGGCGAGCAGGATGTCCACCGGAGCCTGCAGGAACACCACCAGGTCCGGCGTCGGCGCGTCCATGGCGAGCCGCGCGTAGACCTGGTCGTAGAGCTTGAACTCCTCGTCGTCCAGCACGATGCGCGCGAACAGCCGGTCCTTGTCCAGCATGTAGTCGGCGATGCGCAGCGGCGCGAACATGTCCTGCTGCTGCAGTGCCGACAGTTGCCGCGCACGCTGAAAGAGAAAGTAGAGCTGCGCAGGGAATGCCGCCGCGCGACGGTCCTTGTAGAAGCGCTCGAGGAACGGGTTCTCCATCGGCTGCTCGAACACGGTCTCGGCGCCGACCGCGGCGGCGAGCTTGCGCGCGAGGCTGGTCTTGCCGACGCCGATCAGCCCCTCGACCACTACCAGACGGTGCGGCCAGCCCTCTTTTGTTGCTTCGCTCAACGGATCCCCGCGGAGAACGCCTCGAGGCCCTCGCCCGAAACCTGCTGCCTGAGCGACCGCACGCGGCCATGGCCAGGCACCCAGAGATCCGCGGCGATTTCCGCCAGAGGATACAGCACGAAATTGCGCTGGTGCAGGCCCGGGTGCGGCAGCGTGAGGCCGGGCTCCCCGCGCGTCTCGTCGCCGAGCAGCAGCAGGTCGAGGTCGATCACGCGGGGACCCCAGCGCACCGGCGGCGCAACACGGCCCATGCTGCGCTCGATGGCGGCGAGTGCGTCGAGCAGCGCTTGTGCATCGAGTTGCGTCAGCAGGCCCGCGACGGCATTGATGAAGTCGGGCTGGTCCTGCGGGCCCATGGGCCGGGTCCGCCACAGGCGCGAGCGCAGCACCAGGCGCGTCTGCGGAATCGCGGCGAGCCGGCCGAATGCGGCCTCGACCTGGCGCGCCGGTTCGTCGAGGTTGCTGCCGAGGGCCACGTAAGCCGGCCGCCAGTTCACGCCGGCTCAGCCCTCGGTGGCGGGAGCGCGGTGCCGGCGTCCGCCGCGCCGGCGCCGGCGGCGACGCGGTCCGCCCTCCTGCGGCAGCTCGCCGCCCGCTTCCGCCCCGGCGCGCTGGCGCTGCTCATCCGGCGGCAGCGACTGGATCTCGGTCCACCATTGCGCGATCGCGGGGTCTTCGTTCCCCGCCTGCGCCCGCAGCAACAGGAAGTCGTAGGCGGCGCGGAAGCGTGGATGGCCGATGAAGGCGAGCGCGCGCCGGCCCTCGCGCCGGTGGAAGCGCGGCTGCAGCGCGAGCAGCTCGCGCATCGGGATCGAGAACCGCTTCGGGATGCCGATGCGGCGGTTCTGCGCGGCGACCACCTCGTCCACCGCGTCCGCGATCGCCTGCCCAGGATGCGAGCCGGCGTCGAAGCGCTGCTGCGCGGCCGCAGTCACCGGCCCGAACAACAGCACCGCGAACAGGAACATCGGCGTCACCGACTTGCCCTCGGCCACCCGCCGGTCGGTGTTGGCGAGCCCCGCCTGGATCAGGCGCATGGCCATGCCGTCCTTCTCGGCGGCGAGCCAGGCGGCGGTCGCCGGGAACAGGTGCTCGAGCAGGCCGTGTTCGCGCAGCAGTTCGAACGCCCGCTGCCCGAATCCGGCCAGGAACAGCTTCTGGAACTCGTCGAGCAGGCGCGCCGGCGGGATGCCGTCCAGCAGCGACGCCAGCCGCCCGAGCGGTTCGCGCGTGCCCTCGTGCAGCGTGAATCCCAGCTTGGCCTGGAAGCGCACCGCGCGCAGCATTCGCACCGGGTCCTCGCGGTAGCGCGTCTCGGGATCGCCGATCAGGCGCAGGGTGCGCGCCTTGACGTCCAGGACGCCGCCGACGTAATCCCAGATCGAGAAGTCCTCGATGCTGTAGTAGAGCGCGTTGCAGGTGAAGTCGCGCCGCCAGACGTCCTGGTCGATGCTGCCGTACACGTTGTCGCGCAGCAGCCGCCCGCGCTCGTCGTGCGCGCGGTCGAAGCCGTTCGGGTCGTCCGGGTCGGCGACGTTGCCGTTGACGTCGCCCTGCTCGTCGAGCGGCAACCCCTCCTCCGCGGCCTCCTCATCCGTGACGCCGTCGAGATCCGGCTCTGGCGCCATCGGCGCTCCGGCGGCGCGGAAGGTCGCGACCTCGATGATCTGCTGGCCGAAGCGGATGTGCGCGAGGCGGAAGCGCCGGCCGATCAGCCGGCAGTTGCGGAACAGGCGCCGGATCTCCTCCGGGCGCGCGTCGGTGGCAATGTCGAAATCCTTGGGCTCGATGCCGATCAGCAGGTCGCGCACGCAGCCGCCGACCAGGAAGGCCTGGTAGCCGCCGTCCTTCAGGCGATAGAGCACCTTGAGCGCGCTGCCCGCGATCATCGAGCGCGAGATCGGGTGGTCCGCGCGTGCGACGATCGCCGGGGCGCCGGCCCGGTCGCTGGGTTCGTTCAAGTAATCGGGTCCGCTTGAGGTCGAATGGTGGGGCCGTATAATACCAGCCCCTTCTTCGGGGCCCGAACCGGATGCGGTAACGCCTCGCTCCCATCGTCTAGAGGCCTAGGACACAGCCCTCTCAAGGCTGGTACGAGGGTTCGAATCCCTCTGGGAGCGCCATTAAATCAACAACTTATGCTTCAAGTGGTACGGAAATACGGAATCCGTACGGAAAGCCCGTGCCCGCGTCGATCGAGTGGCTTGCGCAAGCCACATCGAACAGTGCTGCGACGTCGAGAGACGCCGTTGGCTCGGCGTGCCGCGCAAATCCGTTCGCATCCTTCGCCGCCGCGCCGAGCCAGTTACGCAGTAAGCCCGGTCAGTCGATATTCCTCTGCACGTCAAACTCGCGCCGCAACGCGCTTGCCCATCGTGGAGTTGCCATCGACTCCTCGTCACCCGCCCTTGCAATGGTCATGGCGTCGAACGACTCGCGCCGTTCGAAACTCGCCATGGCGTGCACAAACCGTTCCAGTTGCAGTGAGTCCGGCGCAGCGCGCGGCATCGGTTCAGGCAGCCGGGGCAAGCCGGAAAAATCTCGATAGCCCTTTGGGTTTGTGCCAGCCCAGGTGCCAAGGCCGCACCTCAGGTCGCCGCCACCCAACCGCCATTCCGATGCAGCGAACATCAGTTCATCGAGGCTCGCCGGCGGGTCGCCAGGCTCGGCAAGGGCAGCCAATTCCGGCGACCAGAGCCCGTCCGGGAAGGACCCGCCTCCGCCGCCGATCAACGCATCGATCTCATCTGCCGTCGTCGTTTGTCCGTCCGACGTGTCGACGAGGTCCACGCGGTTGCCCGGCGAAACGAACCAGTTGCTGACTCGGACACTGTCCGTCGGGGCCGCCGTGCGCGTGATCAGGAGATCATCGCCCACGCGGCTGAAGGAGAGTGCGGTGCGTACGACATTCGTGAACACAAGCCGATCAACTGCGGAATCTGAGCTCACGTTGTTGATCGTGTCGCTGCCATCGCCTGCCGTATAACGATAGATGTCAGCACCATCGCCACCGGTGAGGCTGTCGCTGCCCGCACGCCCTTCCAGCGTATCGTCGCCGGCAAGGCCACTCAGACTGTTTGCACCGGTGTTTCCGACCAAAGTGTTGTTGAGCGCCTGGCCGGTGCCGTTGATCGCCGACGAGCCGGTCAGCGTCAAGTTCTCTACGTTGGCTGCAAGCGTCAGTGTCACCGATGAACTGATGGTGTCCGTACCTTCACCAGCATTCTCCGTCACGACATCCCCGGTTGCGTTCACGACATAGCTGTCGTCACCCGTGCCACCGATCATGGTGTCATTGCCCGTACCGCCATCGATGGTGTCGTTGCCGGCGCCACCGTTGAGCGTGTTGGCCCCGGAATTTCCGGTGAGCACATTGTCAAGGGCATTCCCCGTACCTGAAAGGCCAGACGAACCTGTAAGGGTCAGATTCTCAACGTTGGCGCCCAGCGTGAGGGAGACCGACGAGCTGATCGAATCCACACCTTCACCGCTGTTCTCAGTTACGACATCGCCCGCCGCATTGACGGTGTATAAATCGTCACCGGTACCGCCGATCATGACGTCGTTGCCGGTACCGCCATTGATCGTGTCGTTGCCGGCACCGCCCGTCAGCGTGTTGTTGCCGGAGTTGCCCGTCAGCACGTTGTTGAGCTCATTGCCGGTTCCATTGATGGCGGAGGACCCAGTCAAGGTCAGATTCTCCACGTTCGCGCCGAGCGTGTAAGTCAAGGCGGTCTGGACCGTGTCCGTGCCCTCATCGGTCAACTCAGTGACGCTGTCTCCGGCGACATCGACGACATAGATGTCATCGCCGGTGCCCCCTGTCATGGCATCGCTGCCGGCGCCGCCGTTCAGAGTGTCGTTGCCGGCAAGCCCGGTCAGCGTGTTGTTACCGCTGTTGCCAGTCAGCGTGTTGCCGAGCGCATTGCCGGTTCCAGCGACACCGGCCGATCCCGTCAAAGTC
>CAZYPM010000028.1:5599-15621 GCA_964649205.1 uncultured Steroidobacteraceae bacterium | reverse complement strand
GGAAGCGACGCTGGATGCGCGCGCGCGGCGTCGCCGCGAACAGCTCGAAATTGCGCCGCATCGCACGCGGCGACAGCCGCGGGTGGAACAGCAGGTTCATGGCGAGCCCGTAGGCCGCATTCGACAGCGCTGTCACCACTCGGCCCATGCTGACCGCCGCTCCCGGAAGCCCTTGTCCAGCGTACAACGAGGCCCCCGTCACGGCCTGCGAGGCTGCCGGAAGACTCCTGTTGGCAAAGCCCGCCAGTCCCGGTATGCTTAATGCGAATCATTCTTATTCGTATTAAGGATGGACTGGGAGATGACCAAGATCCGCATTGCCGTGGCGCTCGGTCTCGCTGCTGCCGCCGCGCCGGCACTGGCGCAGGTGGATGACCTGGGCGTCACGATGATCGCCCAGCTGCCCAGGGTGACCGTCACCGGCCAGCGTGAATCGGACGGCTACGTCAACACCCACAACCGCTCCGCGATGAAGACGGACACGCCGCTGCGGGACGTGCCGCAGTCGGTGACGGTCGTGACGCGGGAGCTGATCCGCGACCAGTCCATGCAGAGCCTCGCGGACGTGGCCCGCTACGTGCCGGGGGCGGGCATGGCGCAGGGCGAGGGCAACCGCGACACGATCATCCTGCGCGGTAACAGCTCCACGGCGGACTTCTTCGTCGACGGCGTGCGCGACGACGTCGAGTACTTCCGCGATCTCTACAACGTGGACCGCGTCGAGACGCTCAAGGGACCGAACGCGATGATCTTCGGCCGCGCCGGCGCCGGCGGCGTCATCAACCGCGTGACGCGCCAGGCGCAGTGGGACCGCGTGCGCGAAGTCACGGTGGAGGGCGGATCCTGGCAGCACGGCCGCAGCACCGTCGACATCGGCGATGGCGTGGGCGACCGCGTGGCGCTCCGGCTCACCGGCATGTACGAGAACTCCGAGAGCCACCGCGACGGTTTCGAACTCGAGCGCCGCGGCGTCAATCCGACGGTCGCGCTGCAGCTCGGTGAGGCCACGACGCTGCGCCTGTCCTACGAGTATTTCGACTATGACCGCACCGCGGATCGCGGCATTCCGTCGCTGGCCGGACGGCCGGTGGACACCGACCCCTCCACCTTTTTCGGCGACCCGGAGTTGAGCGACACCCGCGCGACGGTCAACCAGGCCACCGTCGTCATCGATCACGACTTCAGCGACCGGGTCA
The DNA here is from genome assembly GCA_964649205.1 of uncultured Steroidobacteraceae bacterium. Lineage (GTDB taxonomy): Bacteria > Pseudomonadota > Gammaproteobacteria > Steroidobacterales > Steroidobacteraceae > SCUD01. The sequence goes on along the minus strand of CAZYPM010000028.1, from coordinate 14,425 downwards.
GGCTGCGCAACCGCACGATGTACGCCGACTACGACAAGTTCTACCAGAACGTCTTTCCCGGCGCGGTGGATGCCGGCGCCGGGACGGTGGCGATCAGCGCCTACAACAACGAGCAGCTGCGGGAGAACCTGTTCAACCAGACCGACCTCGAGTTCGCATTCGAGACCGGGTCCATCGGCCATCGCATGCTGGCCGGTATCGAGCTCGGCGAGCAGGTGACGGACAACTTCCGCGAAACCGGCTACTTCAACGACACGGTGACGTCCTACCAGGCGCCGCTCGCCGACCCGACGATCGCCGTGCCGGTGACCTTCCGGCAGAGCGCAACCGACGCCGACAATCACGGCCGCGCGACCATCGCCGCGGTCTACCTGCAGGACCAGGTCGAGCTGTCGCCGCGCCTGCAGGCCGTCGTCGGCCTGCGCTACGACCGCTTCGACGTGGACTTCCGCAACAACCGCAATGGCCAGGCATTCCGCAGCCGTGACGACCTGCTGTCGCCGCGCGCGGGCCTGATCTACAAGCCGGCCGAGCCGGTGTCGGTCTACGCGAGCTACAGCATGACCTACATGCCGCGCGCGGGCGCGCAGCTCACCTCGCTCAGCCTCAGCAACCAGGCGCTGGATCCGGAAGAATTCGAGAACACCGAAGTCGGCGTGAAGTGGGACCTGCGCGAGGGCCTGGCGCTGACCGCGGCCATCTTCCGGCTCGACCGCAGCAACGTCGTCATCGCGGATCCGAACCAGCCCGGCGAATCGCTGCTGGTGGACGGCCAGCGTACCGAGGGCTTCGAACTAGGCCTGGCCGGCAGGATCCGCGACAACTGGAGCATCCAGGGCGGCTATGCCTGGCAGGACGGCAAGCTGACCGACGCGCTGGGCGGCCAGCGGCTCGCGCAGTTGCCGCGGCATGTGATCTCGCTCTGGAACAAGCTCGAGCTGGCGCCCGACTGGGGCGTGGGGCTCGGCGTGATCCACCAGACCCGCATGTTCGCGGCCGCGGACAACGCGGTGACGCTGCCGGGATTCACGCGCGTGGACGGCGCCGTGTACTACGCGCCCACCGAGCGCCTGCGGCTGCAGCTCAACTTCGAGAACCTGCTCGACGAGGAATACTTCCCGAACGCCCACAACAACAACAATATCTCGACCGGCGCGCCGCGCTCGGTTCGCGTCGGCCTCACTGCCCGTTTCTGACGCGGGCCGGCAGGAAGCGGCTGTTGCGCAGCAGCGCGGCGGACACCAGCGAGATGATCAGGCCGACCGGGAAGATCTCGACGAAGGTCATCGGCAGCCGCACCAGCGGGTTTGCATACGACTGGCGGAACTCGTTCATCTTCTCGGCCACAGCCTGTACCTCGGCCGCCGGCGCGCCGCGTGCGCGCGCGGCCTCGATCGCCGCATTGGCATAGTCCTCGACGAAGCGGAAGTCGGTCAGCGCCAGCGTGATCTCCCAGCCGACCACGTAGACGATACCCGCGACCGCGCTGATGCCGAGCCCCATCCCGAGGGCCGGCAGGAACCGGATCACGCCGCCCAGCGTCCGGTCCCGATGGCGCTTCACGCCGACGAAGATCAGGCTCAGGGCCAGGATCATCATCGAATAGCCGGCGAACTGTGAGCCGGCGGCCGAATCCGGCCCGGACTGGGTGAGTAGCCAGAACATCGGGACGGCAACGATGACGCCGGCCGCCAGGCCGAAGATCAGGATGCTGCGGAACATGGAAGGTCCTCCCCGTGTGCCTGGCCGGATTCTTACGGCAGGACCGGCGACGGCGACATCGCCCGAACGGGTGATTGCCGCCGGTTCGCCCGTCGTCGCGGTCCTCGGCTACGGCACCAGCCCGAGTTCGCGTGCAATCAGGATCGCTTCGGTCCGGCGCACGGCCTTGAGCTTCCCGAACAGGTGAGCAACGTGCGTCTTCACCGTGTTGGGAGAAACATCGAGCTGGCGCGCGATCTGCTTGTTGGAGCGGCCGGCGGCCAGCAGGCGCAGCACGTCGTATTCGCGGCCGGTGATGCCGAGCGACCCGAGGGCGCGCTCGTTCGGCTCGAATCCGTGCGCCGGCAGGCGCCGCGGGAACAGCCTCGTTCCGACCCAGACGCCAAGCGCCAGGAAGAATACGGCGATCAGCGCGACATAGACCTCGCCCGCGTGCGACCGGGCCCACCAGCGATATTCGAGCCACTGCAACGCCAGTGCGCCGGCCGCGAGCGCCAGGCCGTAGATCAGCGCGGTCTTCAGCATGCCGCGCCAGTCTATCGGCGGGTGCGCGACCCTGCCAGCCGGCTGACGCGCGCCGAGGCCTTGCTTTAGACTGCCCTGCCAGTGCTGGCGCAGCCGGAGCAATCCGCATGAGCAAGCTGACCTGCGGCCTGATCCAGATGGGCCTCAAGGGCGACACCTCGATGCCGCCCGACCGCATCCGCGACCTGATGATCGCGGCCCACGTCCCGCTCATCGAGGAGGCGGCGCGCAAGGGCGTGCAGGTGCTGTGCTTCCAGGAAGTCTTCACCCAGCCCTATTTCTGCCCGGGCCAGGACCGCAAGTGGTACGCCGCCGCCGAGCGCATTCCGGACGGGCACACGACGCGGCTCATGCAGGAGTATGCGAAGAAGCACCGCATGGTGATCGTCGTGCCGCTCTACGAGGAGGCGATGCCCGGCGTGTACTACAACACCGCCGGCGTCATCGACGCCGACGGCGCCTTCCTCGGCAAGTACCGCAAGAACCACATCCCGCAGGTGGATCCCGGCTTCTACGAGAAGTTCTTCTTCAAGCCGGGCGACCTCGGCTATCCGGTGTTCGAGACCGCATACGTGAAGCTCGGTGTCTATATCTGCTACGACCGCCACTTCCCCGAGGGCTGGCGCGCGCTCGCCTTGAACGGCGCGGAGTACATCGTCAACCCGTCGGCGACGGTCGCCGGCCTCAGCAAGTACCTGTGGGAGCTCGAACAGCCGGCTTCGGCCGCGGCCAATGGCGTCTTCATCGGCGCGATCAACCGCGTCGGCAAGGAGGAGCCCTGGGCGGCGAAGATGGGCGAGTTCTACGGCTCGAGCTACATCGTCAACCCGCGCGGCAAGATCGAGGCGCAGGCGAGCTACGACCGGGACGAGCTCCTCGTGCACACGATCGACCTCGACATGATCCGCGAGGTCAGGAACACCTGGCAGTTCTTCCGCGACCGGCGGCCGGAGACCTACGGACCGCTGGTCTGAGCCGCCGCCGATGCCCGAACTCAGGACGGTGAGCCGGGAACTCGCGACCGGCGGCTTCCGCGAGCTGGATGCGGGCACGGACGTGCTCGAGAGCCCGCGCTACAACCGGGACATCGCGCCGACGCGGGTCGGCGACCGCAACTGGAATCACTGGCACGTCGCCGCGCTCTGGGTCGGCATGGCGATCTGCGTGCCGACCTACACGCTGGGCGGCGTGCTCACGGCCTACTTCCGCCTGTCGGTCACCGAGGCGCTGTGGACGGTCCTCATCGCAAACGTCGTGATCCTGGTCCCGCTGACGCTGAACGCCTTCCCGGGCACCAAGTACGGCATCCCGTTCCCGGTCCTGCTGCGCTCGTCCTTCGGCATCGTGGGTTCGAACGTGCCGGCGCTGATCCGCGCGGTCGTCGCCTGCGGCTGGTTCGGGATCCAGACGATGTTCGGCGGCATTGCCGTGCACCTGATGCTCTCGGCCTTGTCGGACGACTGGGCGGCCCTCGGCGGCAAGGGCGAAGTCGCGGGATTCTTCATCTTCTGGGCCTGGAACGTCTGGGTCGTGATCCGCGGTTCGGAGGCCATCAAGCATCTCGAGGTGCTGGCCGCGCCCATGCTGCTCGCGGTCGGCATCGGGCTCATCGCCTGGGCCTGGCCGCAGGCATCGGTCAGCGAGCTGCTCGCGCAGCCGGCCTCCCGGCCCGAGGGCGCGCCGTTCCTGAAGTACTTCTTCGGCGGCCTCACGGCGATGGTCGGCTTCTGGGCGACGCTGTCGCTCAACATCCCGGACTTCAGCCGCTTCGCCGATTCGCAGAAGAGCCAGGTCATCGGCCAGGTGATCGGCCTGCCGCTCACGATGTTCCTGTTCGCGGGCCTCGGCGTGTTGATGACGGCGGCCTCGAAGCAGCTGGTCGGGGAGACCGTGTCCGACCCGATCTCGCTGATCGGCCACATCGACAGTCCCTTCTGGGTCGTGCTCGCGATGTTCGTGATCATCATCGCGACGATCTCGACCAACACGGCCGCGAACATCGTCTCGCCGACCAACGACTTCCAGAACCTGGCCCCGAAGCGCATCAACCGCACGCGCGGCGTGCTGCTGACGGGACTGATCGGCATCCTGCTGATGGGCTGGGAGCTCCTGAAGAAGATGGGCTGGCTCGAGTCGGACGTCAGCGTCGAGAGCCTGTACTCGAACTGGCTGATCGGCTATTCGAGTCTGCTCGGGCCGATCGCGGGCATCATGATCGTGGACTACTTCGTGGTGCGCCGGCAGAACCTCGATCTGGCCGGGCTCTACCGCGACGACGGGCCGTACCCGGGCTGGAACCGGGCGGGCTTCATCGCCTTCCTCGCGCCGGTCGGCCTCACGCTCATCGCCATCACGACCGGCTGGCTCGGCTGGTTCTACGATTACGGCTGGTTCACCGGCTCGCTGCTCGGCGGTTTGATCTATTATCTGGCGAGCAGGAGGAGGACGACGTGACGCTCCTGATCCGTGGCGGCACGGTGGTGACCGCCGAACAGACGCTGCGCGCCGACGTGCTGTGCGCCGACGGGCGCATCGCGGCGGTCGGCCCCGGCATCGCGGCGCCGAAAGGCGCCGAGATCGTGGATGCCGGCGGGCAGTACGTGATGCCGGGAGGCATCGACCCGCACACCCACATGCAGCTGCCCTTCATGGGCACGGTCGCGAGCGACGACTTCTACACCGGCACCGCGGCGGGGCTCGCCGGCGGGACCACGATGATCATCGACTTCGTGATCCCCAACCCGAAGCAGAACGTGATGTCCGCTTACCGCGAATGGCGCGGCTGGGCGGAAAAGGCGGTCGCGGACTACTCCTTCCACGTCGCCATCACCTGGTGGGACGAGACGGTCGCCGCCGACATGGAGACGCTGGTGCGCGAGCACGGCGTCAACAGCTTCAAGCACTTCATGGCCTACAAGGGCGCGATCATGGCGGACGACGAGACGCTGGTGAACAGCTTCTCGAAGGCGCTCACGCTCGGCGCGCTCTGCACCGTGCACGCCGAGAACGGCGAGCTCGTCTACACGCTGCAGGACCGCATCTTCCGCGCCGGCATCACCGGGCCCGAAGGCCACCCGCTGTCGCGCCCGCCGGAGGTCGAGGGCGAGGCCGCAAACCGCGCGATCCGCATCGCCGAGGTGCTGCGGGTGCCACTCTACGTCGTGCACGTCTCCTGCCGGCAGGCGCTGGAGGCGATCACGCGCGCGCGCAATGAAGGCCAGCGCGTCTTCGGGGAAGTGCTCGCGGGGCACCTGCTGGTGGACGACTCGGTGTACCGCGACGCGGACTTCACCCGCGCCGCCGCGCACGTCATGAGCCCGCCGTTCCGCAACAAGGATCACCAGGAGGCGCTCTGGCACGGGTTGCAGTCCGGCAACCTGCAGACCACCGCGACCGACCACTGCTGCTTCTGCGCGCCGCAGAAGGCCGCGGGGAGGGACGACTTCCGCAAGATCCCGAACGGCACCGGCGGCATCGAGAACCGCATGGAGGTGCTGTGGCACCACGGCGTCAACACCGGCCGCCTGACGATGAACGAGTTCGTGCGCGTGACCTCCACGAACGCCGCGCAGATCTTCAACGTGTACCCGCGCAAGGGCAGCGTGGCCGTGGGCGCCGACGCCGACCTCGTAGTCTGGGACCCGGCCGCCACCAAGACGATCTCGGCGAGGACGCACAAGCAGAACGTGGACTACAACATCTTCGAGGGCATGACCGTGAAGGGATGCGCCTCGCACACGGTGAGCGCGGGCAAGCTCGTCTACGCGAAGGGGGAGCTGCGCGTCGAGCGCGGCGCCGGGCGTTACGTGAACCGGCCGCCGTACGCGCCGTACTACGACGCGCTGAAGCGCCAGGCCGAGCTGGCGAAGCCCGCCGCCGTCGCCCGCCCGCGCTGAGCCGATGACCGCGCGGAACCCCGACATCGCACCGGGCCGGCTTCCCGCCGCGCAGATCGAGCGCAACTTTTCCGACTTGCATCCGCCGCTGTCGAAGTCCGAGGCGCTGATCGCCGCCGACCGCTGCTATTTCTGCTACGCCGCGCCCTGCACCGCGGCCTGCCCGACCGGCATCGACATCCCGCGCTTCATCCAGTCGATCCGCAGCGGCGACCTGGAGGGTGCGGCGGTCGCGATCCTGTCCGAGAACGTCATGGGCGGCATGTGCGCGCGCGTGTGCCCGACGGAGGTGCTGTGCGAGCAGGCCTGCGTGCGCAACGCGCACGAAGAGAAGCCGGTGGATATCGGCCTGCTGCAGCGCCATGCCACCGACCCGTTCCTCACGGCCGGCCGCCAGCTCTTCGCGCGCGCGCCGGCGAGCGACCATCGCATCGCGGTCGTGGGGGGCGGGCCGGCGGGCCTGTCCTGCGCGCATCGCCTCGCCATGCTAGGCCATGCGGTCACGGTGTACAGCCGCGACGGCAAGCTGGGCGGCCTCAACGAGTACGGCATTGCCGCGTACAAGACGGTGGATGATTTCGCGCAGCGCGAGGTCGAGTGGATCCTCGGCATCGGCGGCATCGAGGTGAAGACCGGCGTCGCGCTCGGCCGCGACGTCTCGCTCGCCCAGCTCTGCCGCGGCTACGACGCCGTGTTCCTCGCCACCGGGCTCACGGGCGTCAACCGGCTCGGTCTCGAGCACGAGGACCTGCCCGGCGTCGTCGACGCGGTGCGTTTCATCGCCGAGCTGCGCCAGGCCGCCGACAAGGCCGCGATCCCGGTGGGCCGGCACGTGGTCGTGATCGGCGGCGGCATGACCGCGATCGACGTCGCCGTGCAGTGCCGGCGGCTCGGCTCCGAGGAGGTCACGATCGTCTACCGCCGCGGCCGCGAGCAGATGGGCGCGAGCGCATTCGAGCAGCAGCTCGCGCAGACGGACGGCGTGCGCATCCGGCACTGGGCCCGGCCCGTGCGCCTGGTCGGCACCGAGCACGTCACGCGCATCGAGTTCGAGGGCACGCGCCTCGGCCCCGACGGCAGGCTCGAGGGCACCGGCGAGACCTTCGCACTGGCCGCCGACGTCGTGTTCAAGGCCATCGGCCAGGAGATGGACTGGGAGGGGCTGGGCGCCACGTCCGCGGTGCTCGAGATCGCCGGCGGGCGCATCAAGGTGGATGCGGAACGCAAGACCTCGCTCGACAACGTCTGGGCGGGCGGCGACTGCGTCGCCGGCGGCAAGGACCTGACGGTCACCGCCGTGCAGGACGGCAAGCTCGCCGCGGAATCCATCGACCGCTGGCTGCGGTCCGGGAGGGCATCATGACGCGACCCGGAAACGGCGCCGTCGACCTCGCCAGCGAGTTCCTCGGCATCCGTTCGCCGAATCCCTTCTGGCTGGCCAGCGCGCCGCCCACCGACAAGGCCTACAACGTCAACCGGGCCTTCGAGGCCGGTTGGGGCGGCGTGGTGTGGAAGACGCTGGGCGAGGACCCGCCGATCGTGAACGTCAGCGGCCCGCGCTACGGCGCGATCCACGCCAACGACCGGCGCGTGATCGGCTTCAACAACGTGGAGCTGATCACCGACCGGCCGCTCGCAACCAACCTCGCGGAAATCCGCCAGGTCAAGCGCGACTGGCCGGACCGCGCGCTGGTGGTCTCGGTCATGCTGCCGATGAAGGCCGAGGCCTGGGCGAAGTACGTGCCGATGGTCGAGGACACCGGCGCGGACGCGCTCGAGCTCAACTTCGGCTGCCCGCACGGCATGTCCGAGCGCGGCATGGGCTCGGCGGTCGGCCAGGTGCCGGATTACATCCGCCAGGCGGCCGAGTGGTGCAAGGCGGTCGCGCGCATCCCGGTCATCGTCAAGCTGACGCCGAACGTCACCAACATCCTGCCGCCGGCGAAAGCGGCGAAGGAGGGCGGCGCGGACGCGGTCTCGCTGATCAACACGGTGAACTCGATCATGCGCGTGGACTACGACACGCTCACCATGTACCCCGCGACCGACGGCCGGGGATCGCACGGCGGCTACTGCGGCCCTGCGGTAAAGCCGATCGCGCTGCACATGGTCGCGGAGATCGCGCGCCACAAGGAAACGGCCGGGCTGCCGATCTCCGGCATCGGCGGTGTCACCGACTGGCGCGACGCGGTGGATTTCCTCGCGCTGGGCGCCAGCAACGTGCAGGTGTGCACGGCCGCGATGGTCTACGGCTTCAGGATCATCGACGACCTGACGAGCGGGCTCGCGCACTTCCTGCGCGACAAGGGGATGTCGCGGGTTTCCGACCTGGTCGGCCGCGCCGTGCCGTCGGTGACCGATTGGCAGTACCTGAACCTGAACTACGTCGTGAAGGCGCGCATCGACCAGGATCTCTGCATCAAGTGCGGCCGTTGCCATATCGTCTGCGAGGACGCCTCGCACCAGGCGATCACCCACACCGTGAACGGCGAACGCCGCTTCGAGGTCATCGACGCGGAATGTGTCGGCTGCAACCTCTGCGTCAGCGTCTGCCCGGTGCCCGACTGCATCACGATGGAGCGACTGGAGTCGGGGGTCGACCCGCGCACGGGCCAACCCATCCGGCCGGAGCCGGCGGACTGGACCACCCACCCGAACAACCCGATGCGGCGTTGCCCGCCGT
>CAZYPM010000028.1:0-5499 GCA_964649205.1 uncultured Steroidobacteraceae bacterium | reverse complement strand
GAGCCGGCGGACTGGACCACCCACCCGAACAACCCGATGCGGCGTTGCCCGCCGTGACGCAGGACTGGCAGGCGATGCTTGCCGTCGCGGTCGCAGAGGCGAGACAGGGTCTGGCCGAGGGCGGAATCCCGATCGGGGCGGCCCTGTTCGACGGCCAGGGGAAGCTCCTGGGCCGCGGCCACAACCGCCGGGTGCAGGAGGGCGACCCCTCGGTGCACGGCGAGACGGACGCATTCCGCAAGGCCGGCCGGCAGCGGTCCTACCGCGACAAGGTCATGGTGACCACGCTCGCCCCCTGCTGGTACTGCAGCGGCCTCGTCAGGCAGTTCAACATCGGCACCGTGGTGGTCGGCGAGTCGGTCAATTTCGCGGGCGGCCTCGACTGGCTGCGGGAGCACGGGGTCCAGGTCGTGGACCTGCACTCCGAAGACTGCATCCGGTTGTTGGGCGACTGGATCCGGTCCCACCCCGAGGTCTGGAACGAGGACATCGGCGTCCCGTAGACAACTGCGCCGTCAACTGGAATATGATCGGCGCCATCCATCCGCCTTCACCCTGGGGAGACTCCATGAAGAAGAAGAGCCTGGCGGCCACCATGACGGCCGTCCCGATCGCGGCACTCGGATTCAGCCCGGCAGCATTCGCGCAGGACACCTTCGAGCCCGTGATCGTCACCGCGCAGAAGCGCGAGCAGAGCATCTATGAAGTGCCGGTCGCGATCAGCGCCTTCAACGAGGACACGATCGAGCGGCAGGGAATCACGACGCTCACCGACATCGGCAAGTTCGTGCCGAACCTGAACGTCACCGAGTTCTCGGCGGGCCACACGTCCTCCTCGAACCCGTTCATCCGCGGCATCGGCATCCAGGACCACCTGATCACGACCGACCCGGGCGTCGGCGTGTACGTGGACGGCGTCTACCTCGGCCGGCAGGTCGGGCAGAACTGGAGTCTCGCGAACATCGAGCGGGTCGAGGTGCTGCGCGGGCCGCAAGGCACGCTGTACGGCCGCAATTCGATCGGCGGCGCAATCAACATCATCACGCGCAAGCCCGGCGACGAGGAGGGCGGCAAGGTCTCGCTGATGGCCGGCACGCGCGGCCGGCTGAATGCCGAGGGCTACGCCAACATGCGCCTCGGCGACCAGGTCGCCATGTCGTTCACGGGCGCATTCCAGCGCCGTGACGGTCTCGGCGACTTCCTGCTGCTCGACAACCCGCGCAAGGAAGTCGGCGAACTGCAGGATGTCTCGGGCCGCGTCGCGCTGCTGTGGGAGCCGAACGATCGACTGTCCTTCCTGCTGACCGTCGACGCCAACGAGGGCGACAACGGCCTGCGTCCGTACCACACGCTGATCGACGAACTGGGCGCCGCCTGCCGTGCCGCGCCGCCGCCCGGGGGCTGCGCCGCCTCGAACGGCGACCTGTACAACGCCGGCTACCGGAACTCCGACGTCGCCGCGGACCCGTACGACAACAACACCGGGCAATCGGAGCAGATCGCGGTCACGAACGAGGCGCAGGGCGTGTCGCTCACGATGGACTACAGGGTGAGCGACGCCATGAACGTCAGGTTGATCGCGAGCGATCGCAGCTCGGAATACTCCTCCGGCCTCGACGACGATGCCCTGTTCGACAACTTCATGACTTTCCCGGAGGACGGCGAGGCCGACCAGACCTCGATCGAGCTCCAGGTCACGGGACAGTCCGGCGCCCTGGACTACGTGGCGGGCCTGTACTACTTCGAGGAGGAGGGGCACAACATCCAGGATCCGAACGTCTTCCTCGGCGGGGCGGGCACCTTCCTGCTTGCCCAGAAGATGGACAGCCAGGCGGTCTACGCCAACGTCGGTTACCAGGTCTCGGACGCGCTGCGCCTGTCGGCGGGCGTGCGCCATACGCGGGACGACAAGTCGGCGGCCACGATCATCAACGTGGTGCCCGGCGTGTTCGACGACGGCATGCTGAACGAGACTTCGTCGCGCGACTGGTCGGAGACGAGCTGGGACGTGTCGGGTTCGTACAAGATCAATGACCGCCTGACCATGTACGGCACGATCCAGAGCGGCTACCAGTCCGGTCAGTTCCCGCCGCGGCCCTACTGCCTGTTCGGCAACGTGACGGACTTCGGGACCTCGCCTTTCACGCTCAACCCGGTGAACTGCTTCGAGGCCAACGACAACGTCACCGCACGCAACTACGAGATCGGCCTGAAGGGGCAGCCATTCGACAATCTGGAGATGAGCATTGCGGTGTTCTACACCGACTACTCCGACCTGCCGTACCAGGTCAGCACCACGTCGGGCGGCGGCGGCTTCAACACGGTCAACATCATCGTGGACCAGACCTCGAAGGGCGTGGAGTGGGAGAGCACCTGGGCGGTGGGCGACAACTTCCGCCTGCACACGACGCTCGGCTACATCGACGCCGATGTGGACGATCCGAACCCGGCCGCGGTCGCACCGCTGACGCCGGAGCTGACGGCTTCGGTCAGCCCGGAGTTCACGATTCCGACGGCAAATGGCGCATTGACGCTGCGTGCGGACTATTCGTTCCGCGACAAGATGTATGGCGAGCCGAGCTCGGACCCGGGCCGGTTCACCTTCATCGACAGCCGCGAGCTGATCAACTTCGACATCAGCTACCGCCCGAATGACGGCGACTGGACGCTCGCCGCTTACGGCCGCAACGTGACCGATGAGCGCTACGACAATGCGCGGCTCAATCCGGGCTACGGCGTGCTGGTCATGCTGTCGAACGACGCCAGCGAGTTCGGGGTCCGCGTGACGAAGGAGTTCTGAGCCGGGACGTCGCGAGACGCGAGGGGCCGGGACCGGCGAGTCCCGGCCCTTTTTTCACGGCGTGACGAGAGTCCGCATCAATGGCCAGCGGCTGCCGCGGCCATCGGCTACAATGCCCGGGTCTGGTGATCCCTCCGTTCTGACTTGCCTGGCCCGATGCGCCGATCCGGCGCGACTTCCGGCCGGGGCCAGCCACACCGAAGCATTGCCGAACCTGCGGGTGGATAGCCACCTGCCGACAGCCATTTTTCCCAAGTGAGTGAACCCAATGACCAAGCTTTTCGTAGGCAATCTTCCCTTCTCCGCGACCGAGGAATCGGTGCGCGCCCTGTTCGCGCCGCACGGCACGATCGACTCGCTGGCCCTGATCAACGACCGCGACACCGGCCGGCCGCGCGGTTTCGGCTTCATCGAGATGCCGAACGCCGATGCCGCCAGGGCCATGGCGGCCCTGAATGGCACCAATTTCGAGGGCCGCGACCTCAAGGTCAGCGAGGCCCAGGCGAAAGAGCGCAACGGCCGCGGGCGCTGATTTGCGCATCGTCTCCCGCACGACCCGCTCGGCGCTGGAACAGCGGCGCGAGGAATCCCTGCGCCGCCGCACGGCGGCCGGGACGATCCGCCGCGCGTTCCCGCACGTCGACCTGGTCCGCGTACAGCTGCGTTTCGGCACGGACAAGGAGTCCGTGCCGTCCGCGCAGCTGCACGCGCTGCATGCGCCGGCGCCGGCGAGCTTCGAGTTCGCCTGCCCGATCGGGGATTGCGACGGGACTTTCGACCTGAACCCGGTCGTGCGCCCGCTGCTCGAGGCCTCCGGCAACCATGCGGAAGGCAGCCTGGAGTGCGCCGGGACCCGGGCGCAGGGCGGCGCCGGCCGGCGGCCCTGCCGCCTGCACCTTGAATACCGCATCTCCCCGCTCTACCGCCTGCGGGGCTGATGGCGGGCAATCCGCCCGCATGAACTAGAATCGCTCGGGGGGGCGCAGTCACGCGCCGGAGAGCCCGATGCGTGAACTGACTTTCAAGGCCCTGGGGCTAGGCATAATCTTCGGAGTCGTCTTCGGCGCGGCCAACGCCTATCTCGGCCTGCGCGCCGGGCTCACCGTCAGCACTTCCATCCCGGTCGCGGTCATGACGGTCGCGATCTTCCGGTTGCTGGCGCAGTTCGGCCGGCCCGGCACCATCCTCGAGGCCAACATCTCGCAAACCACGGGCTCGGCCTCGAGCTCGCTGGCCTCCGGCGTCATCTTCACGCTGCCGGCGCTCTTCATGTGGGGCATGGCGCCGGAGCTGCTGCAGATGGTGCTGCTGGCGCTCTGCGGCGGCGTGCTCGGCGTGCTGTTCATGATTCCGCTGCGCGACTACCTGATCGTGCGCGAGCACGGCAAGCTGCCGTACCCGGAGGGCACGGCCTGTGCCGAGGTGCTCAAGGCCAGCCAGGAACGCGGCGCGCAGGCGTCGCACGTCTTCTTCGGCCTTGCGGTCGGCGCGCTATTCAAGGCGGCGACGTCCTGGGCCAAGGTGATTCCCGACAGCCTGTCGCTGAAGCTGCCGCTGCTGCCGAAGGCCAGCGTCAGCCTGGATCTCTCGGCTGCGCTGTTCGGCGTCGGATGGATCCTCGGACCCCGCGTCGCGACCATCATGGTGAGCGGCGGCCTGCTGGCTTCGCTGGTGCTGATCCCGGGCATCGCCATCTGGGGCGAGGGCCGGGTCGAGCCGCTGTTCCCGGAGACGGTGAAGAACATCGCGGCCATGTCCGCCGGGGAAATCTGGAACCGCTACATCCGCTACATCGGCGCAGGTGCGGTCGCGGCGGCCGGAATCCTGACGCTGATCCGCTCGATCCCGGTGATGATCCAGAGCTTCCGCGCCGGCACGCGCGGGTTCAGGACGACCGATGCCGGCCGCGCCGCCGCGCCGCGCACGGCGCAGGATCTGCCGCTGTGGGCGCTCGCTGCCGGCGTGCTCGCGATCACGCTGGTGATGGCGCTGGTGCCGCAGGTGTTCAGCGTCATCGAGGGCATCCCGCATCAGCTCGCGGCGGCGGTCTGCGTCGTCGTGTTTGCATTCTTCTTCGTGACGGTCGCAGCGCGCATCGTCGGGCTCGTGGGCGTCACCAGCAACCCGACCTCCGGCATGACGATCGCGGCCTTGCTCGGCACGGCGACGATCTTCCTCGCGCTCGGCTGGACCGACGCGACCGGCAAGGCTGCAGCCCTCATGGTCGGCTGCGTGGTCGCGATCGCAGCCTCGATCTCGGGGGACATGTCGCAGGACCTGAAGACCGGCTACCTGCTCGGCGCGACGCCGCGCCACCAGCAGCTCGCGCAGCTCGCGGGCGTGCTGACCTCCGCCACTTTCGTCTGCCTGTCCGTGCTGCTGCTGGCCGAGACCTTCGGCTTCGGCGGCAAGGACCTGCCGGCACCGCAGGCGACCCTCATGAAGCTGGTGATCGACGGCGTGATCGACCGCTCGCTGCCCTGGGGACTCGTTGGCATCGGCATCGGCATCGCGCTGGTCGCGGAACTGCTGCGCATTCCGTCGCTGCCGTTCGCGGTCGGCGTGTACCTGCCGCTCTCGACCATGACGCCCATCTTCCTGGGCGGCTTGCTGCGGCTGCTGGCGACGCGTCGGCGCGCGGCGTCCGTTGCCGAGGCGCGCACGGGTCGCGGCGTATTGCTGGGATCCGGTTTCGTGGG
>CAZYPM010000027.1:0-15981 GCA_964649205.1 uncultured Steroidobacteraceae bacterium | reverse complement strand
ATTTCCTGGCGCCAGGCGTCCGGATCGACCGCCAGCAGTTCCTCGATGGTCGCCGGGGACAGGTCGAGGCCCCGCAGGTCGATGGAACCCGCCAGTGGCACGGTGCCGATCGGCGTATCCCGGCCCGCGGCGCGGTCCTTGCAGCGATCGATGATCCAGGCCAGCACGCGCAGGTTCTCGCCGTAGCCGGGCCACAGGAACTTCCCGGCCGCGTCGCGGCGGAACCAGTTGACCTGGAAAATTCCCGGCAGCTTTGGCACGCGGTCGCCCATCGTGAACCAGTGCTGCCAGTAGTCGCCGAAGTTGTAGCCGGCGAAGGGCTTCATCGCCATCGGGTCGCGGCGCACCACGCCCACGTCCCCGGTCGCGGCAGCCGTCGTTTCCGAGGCCATGGCGGCGCCGACCAGCACCCCGTGGTTCCAGTCGCGGGCCTGGAACACGAGCGGCGCCAGGGCGCGCCGCCGGCCGCCGAAGACGATGGCCGTGATCGGCACGCCTTCCGGCGCATCGGCCTTGGGCGAATAGCTCGGGTTCTGGCGCGCGGCCACGGTGAAGCGCGAATTCGGGTGGGCTGCAGGCCCGCGCGCCGGGTCGTAAGGCCGCCCCTGCCAGTCGAACACCGGCTTGCCGTCTTCCCGGCCTTCCCACCACGGCTGCTGGTCCGCGGTCAGCGCGACGTTGGTGAAGATGGTGTCGCGCCGGATCATGTCGTAGGCGTGACGGTTCGTCTTCGCATTGGTACCGGGCACCACGCCGAAATAACCCGCTTCGGGATTGATGGCCCACAGGCGCCCGTCCGGACCCGGGTGCAGCCAGCCGATGTCGTCGCCGACCGTCCAGATCCTCCAGCCGGGCATCGCCGCGGGCGGTACCAGCATCGCCAGGTTGGTCTTGCCGCAGGCCGATGGGAACGCGCAGGCGAGGTAGTGGATCTCGCCGGCGGGATTCTCGACGCCCACGATCATCATGTGCTCCGCCAGCCAGCCCTCTTCGCGGGCCTGCCAGCTCGCGATCCGCAGCGCATGGCACTTCTTGCCCAGCAGCGCGTTGCCGCCGTAGCCGGAACCGTAGCTCTGGATCTCGAGCTTCTCCGGGAAGTGCATGATGAACCGGCGCTCCGGGTCGAGTTCGCCGATGGAGTGCAGGCCGCGGACGAAAGTCCCTTCGCCCGCGATGCGCGCGAGTGCCGCATCGCCCATGCGGGTCATGAGGCGCATGTTGGCGGCGACGTAGGCGCTGTCGGTGATCTCGACGCCGCAGCGCGAGTAGGGCGAGTCGATCGGCCCCATGCAGTAGGGCACCACGTACAGCGTGCGCCCGCGCATGCAGCCCTCGAACAGCGCATCCATTTTCCGGCGCGCCTCCGCGGGCGCCATCCAGTTGTTGTTGGGGCCGGCGTCGTCGCGCTCCTCCGTGCAGACGAATGTCAGGTGCTCGACGCGCGCGACATCCGATGGATGGGAGCGATGCAGATAGCAGCCGGGAAACGCGTCCGGATTCAGCTCATGCAGGTCGCCCGCCGCCAGCATGCGCCGGATCAGCTCGCGGTACTCGGCGTCTGACCCGTCGCACCAGTGCACGCGCTCGGGACGGGTGCGCAGGGCGACCTGTTCCACCCAGCGGCGCAATTCGGCCGGGGCCTGTGCGGGGGCCGTCAATCGGTCAGCTGCAGTCGCCATGCCAGCCTCTCGTCGGGGGAGGGCGGATATTACCAGCCCGGCCGCCGGGGTCGCTGAAACTGCATGAGCGCGCGTGCGAAAGCCGTTGATCTCGCAAGAAAATGCCGGGAGACTGCCCGGATGAGCGAGGCGGGAGCATATGCAAGGCTGCTGGGACCGCAGGGTCCGCTGGCGCGCGTCATCGACGGCTTCGAATCGCGCCGCGAACAGCAGCGCATGGCGGACTGGGTCGGGGAGACGCTGGAATCCAGGGGCATGCTGGCGATCGAGGCGGGCACGGGCACCGGCAAGACCTTCGCCTACCTGGTGCCGGCGCTGCTGTCGGGCCGGCAGGTGATCATCTCGACCGGCACGCGCACGCTGCAGGACCAGCTGTTCCACCGCGATTTGCCGACTGTCTCGAAGGCGCTCGGGCGCCCGGTGCGGGTCGCGCTGCTGAAGGGCCGCGCCAACTATCTCTGCCGCCACCGGCTCGACCTGGCGGAGTCCATGCCGGCGCTGCCGGGCATGGAATCGCCGAACGCGCGCACCCTGGCTCGCATCCGGCGCTGGGCGCGCCACACCCCCTCGGGCGACCTGTCCGAGATCGAGAGCCTGCGCGACACCGATCCGGCCTGGAGCGCGGTCACCTCCACGCGCGAGAACTGCCTCGGCACGGAATGCCCTGAGTTCAGCCGCTGTCACGTGGTCGCCGCGCGGCGCGAGGCGCAGGCGGCGGACATCGTGGTGGTGAATCACCACCTGCTGCTCGCGGATCTCGCGCTCAAGGACGAGGGCTTCGGCGAACTGCTGCCCGGCACCGAGGCGGTGATCCTCGACGAGGCGCACCAGGTGCCGGAGACCGCGGCGCAGTTCTTCGGCCGCAGCATGAGCTCGCGCCAGGCGGCGGCCCTGGCGCGCGATGCACTGGCGGAGCTGTCGCGCGCCGGTCATGCGCAGGAAGCAACCCGCAAGCCGATCGCCGCGCTGGAATCCGCGCTGGCAGCCGCGCAGGCAGCGCTCGCCGGGCAGGCCGAGCGCATCGAATGGGATGCGTTGCCGCAAGGATTCATCGCCGCGCTCGAGGCGATGCGCGAGGCCCTGGAACAGGCCGCGGTGGAGTTTGCGGCGCTGGATGCGGAAGACGCGGGTCTGCGCCAGTGCGCGCGCCGCGCCGGCGCATTGCTCGCGACCCTGCAGGCGCTGCTCGATGCAGACGGCGAGGGCGGGCTGCGCTGGGCGGAGGCGGTGGGCCGCGGATTCTCGATTTCGTTCACGCCGTTCGAGGTCGCGACGCGCCTCGGCGAGCTCATGCGGGCGCAGGGCGGGGCCTGGATCTTCACCTCCGCGACGCTGGCCGTGGGCGACGACTTCTCGCATTTCCTCGGCCGCATCGGCGCCAGCGGCGCGCAGTCGGTGCGCATCGACAGTCCCTTCGATTTCGAGCGTCAGGCGCTGCTCTACCTGCCGCCCGGGATGCCGGACCCGGCCAGCCGCGATTTCACGGCGCGCGTGGTCGAGACCGCGATGCCGCTGGTCGAGGCCGCCGGCGGCCGCAGTTTCCTGCTGTTCACCAGCCACCGGGCGCTGCGCGAGGCCGCCCGCATCCTCGAGGCCATGCCGGGATTCGCGCGCCGCTATCCTTTGCTGGTGCAGGGTGAGGCGCCGCGCGAATCGCTGCTGAAGCGCTTCCGCGAGCTCGGCAACGCGGTGCTGCTCGGCACCGCGAGCTTCTGGGAAGGCGTGGATGTGCGCGGGCACGCGCTGGCGCTGGTGGTCATCGACAAACTGCCGTTCGCGGCGCCGGAGGATCCGCTCCTGAAAGCGCGGCTCGAGGGCATCCGGCGCCGGGGCGGCAACCCGTTCCGGGAGTTCCAGTTGCCGCAGGCCGTGCTCGCCCTCAAGCAGGGCTTCGGGCGCCTGATTCGCGACCGCGAGGACTTCGGCGTGGTCGCGATCTGCGACCCAAGGCTGCGCACGCGCGGCTACGGCGCGATGTTCCTCGCTTCGCTGCCGCCCGCGCGCGTGGTGACGGACGCGGCCGAAGCGGCAGGCTTCCTGCGTCGGCGCCTCGCCGAGGCGGGACTGGCGTCCGTCGAGGCGCGCGAGGCATGAAGCTGCTCGCGCTCGACACGGCGACCGAGGCCTGCTCCGCCGCGCTCCTGCTCCAGGGGGCCAGCAGCGAGCGCTACGAGGTCATCGGCCGCGGCCACGCCGATCGCCTGCTGCCGATGGCGGACGAGCTCCTGCGGACGGCCGGCCTTGCCGTGAACCAGCTCGACGCCATTGCATTCGGGCGCGGTCCTGGTGGCTTCACCGGGCTGCGCATCGCGGCGGCCGTGGCCCAGGGACTTGCAGCGGGCGCCGGGCTGCCCGTGCTGCCGGTGAGCGACCTCGCGGCACTCGCATTGGCCGGGGCACGGGCCTCTGGATCGAGCCGCGTTCTGGCCTGCATGGACGCCCGTATGGGACAGGTCTACTGGGCCGCGTACGAAGTCACTGGCGACCAGGCTGTGGCGAAGAGCCCGGAATCCCTGTCCGCGCCCGGGTCCCTGGCGCTGCCCCCGGGAGGCCCCTGGTTCGGCGCCGGGCATGGCTTCGCAGCGTGGCCGGAGCTGGCCTCGAGGCTCGGCACGACGCTGGTCGGCGTGGATGCGACCCTGCTGCCGCGCGCCGCGGATATCGGCCGGCTGGCGGCGCGCGACCTGAAGTCGGGCCTGGCGCTGCCAGCGGCGCGCGCGCTGCCCCTGTACCTGCGCGACGAGGTGGTGCACAGGCGCTGAAGTCACGGGTGTCATAATTCTTCAACAATGACCCGGCACGCTGCCCGCCTGCGAATGGCCGATACCCGGATCCTGGTGGTGGAAGACGAGCAGCCGATCCGCGACCTGATTGCGTTCGGGTTGCGGCGCGCCGGCCTGCAGGTCGCTTTGGCCGAGAACAGCCAGGCCGCGCGCGCGAGCATCGGCGATCGCCGGCCGGACCTGATCCTGCTCGACTGGATGTTGCCGGACACCAGCGGGCTCGAGCTGGCCCGGCAGCTGCGTCGCGACGAGAACACGCGCGACATCCCGATCATCATGCTGACTGCGCGCGCCGACGAGGCCGACAAGATCGCCGGGCTCGAGGGCGGCGCGGACGATTACGTCACCAAGCCATTTGCGGCCCGCGAACTGCTGGCCCGCATCCAGTCCGTGTTGCGACGCAGCGCTCCCGCCGGAGCGCAGGAGCGGGTGGCATTCGACGGCCTGACGCTCGACCAGGCCGGACACCGGGTCCTGGCGCAGGGCCGCTCGATCAGCCTGGGGCCGACCGAGTACCGGCTGCTGGCATTCCTGATGACGCATCCGGACCGCGTGTACTCGCGCGGGCAGCTGCTGGACCGCGTCTGGGGCGGCAACGTCTACGTCGAGGAGCGCACCGTGGACGTCCACATCCGCCGCCTGCGCAAGGCGCTGGAGTCCTCAGGCTTCGACCGGTTCGTGCAGACGGTGCGCGGGGCCGGTTACCGGTTCTCGGTGCAGGAGGCCTGAGGCATGTCGCCGGCCTGGGCATTCGCGCTCGCGCGGCTCGCGGTCGCGGTCGGTGTCGCGATCCTGCTCGGGCTCGTCTACGGTCATGTGGCGATCTGGCTCATGGTCGTGCTCGGCGGCACGCTCGCCTGGCAGTTCGCGAACCTCTACCGCGTGCAGCGCTGGCTGCGGCACCGCTCGCACGAGGATCCGCCGGACCTGGGCGGCGTCTGGGGCGACGTGGTGGCGCTGATCGGGCGCATCTATCGCCGCAAGCAGTTCCACAAGCGGCGCGTGCTGCAGCTGTTGCGGGAATTCAGGCGCTTGTCCGCCGCGCTGCCGGACGCGGTGGTGCTGTTGTCCCCGGGGCGCGAGATTCTCTGGTTCAACCGGCGCGCGGCGCAGCTGCTCGGCCTGCGACGCAAGGCGGACCTGGGCATGCCGATCGAGAACCTGATCCGCCATCCGGATTTCTCCCGCTACCTGCAGGGGCCGGCCGGCGGCACCGGCGTGGTGGTGCCCCTGTCGGGCGGCGAGCGCTGGCTCGCCATCGTCGTGATCGCGGCGGGCGGCCAGCAGCTGATGCTCGCCCGTGACGTCACGCGCGAGGCGCGGCTCGAGCAGATGCGCAAGGATTTCGTCGCCAACGCTTCGCATGAGCTGCGTTCGCCATTGACGGTGATTGCCGGCTACCTCGACCAGCTGTCCGAGGACCCGGAACTGGCGGCCGAATGGCGCGAGCCCGTGGCGGACATGCGCCGCCAGGCCGAGCGCATGCGCGAGATCGTGGTGGACCTGCTGGAGTTGTCGCGCCTGGAGGCGAGCGAGGACGAAGCGCCCGCGGAGCCCGTGGACGTCGCGGCGCTGGTGCAGGACGTGGTGCGCGAGGCGCAAACGGGGACTGCCGTTCCACGCTTCGATCTTGACCTCGACGCGCGCCTGCAGCTGCAAGGCAGCGGGCGCGAGATCCACTCGGTGGTGTCAAACCTGGTCTCGAATGCCGTCAAGTACACGCCGGCCACCGGGTCCATCAGCGTGAGCTGGCGTCGCGCCGGGGACGGCGCCCGGCTGGTGGTGTCAGACACCGGGATCGGCATCGCCGCGGAACACTTGCCGCGGCTGACGGAGCGCTTCTATCGGGTGGATCGCGCCCGCGCGCGCGCGAGCGGCGGCTCCGGGCTCGGCCTGTCGATCGTGAAGCATGGGCTGCAGCGGCATGGCGGCCGGCTCGAGATCCACAGTGTCGAAGGCCGCGGGTCCACGTTCACCGCGCATTTCCCGGCCCGCCGGCTGGTGGCCGTGGCGGCCGTCGCGGACCGCGCCAGCGCCTGACACATGGCTGTAACAAACTGGCCCTAAGGTAGGCGGCGCGTGAAGGCGGCCCTGGCCGCCATTCATGCGCCGTCCCAGCTGTCAAGGAGAGGCCAGTGCGAAAAGTTCTCGTTGCGACGATGAGTTGCGCCGTCCTGGCGCCGGTGGCGTGGGCCCAGTCGGCGCGCGACTACATCAGCGTCGTGGGTTCCTCGACCGTGTTTCCCTTCACCTCGACCGTGGCCGAGCAATTCGGCCGGGGCAGCAAGTTCAAGACCCCCAAGGTCGAGAGCACGGGCACCGGCGGGGGCATGAAGCTGTTCTGCGCCGGTGTCGGCGTGCAGCACCCGGACGTAACCAATGCGTCGCGACGGATCAAGGCCTCGGAGCTGGCGGACTGCCGCAAGAATGGCGTCCACGACGTCATCGAGATCAAGATCGGCTTCGACGGCATCGTGCTCGCCAACGCGAAGGCCTCCCCGACCTACCGCCTGACGCGCCGGGACGTCTACCTCGCGCTCGCCAGGCAGGTGCCGGACCCGGCCGCGCCGACCCGGCTGATCGCCAATCCCTACAAGACCTGGCGCGAGGTCAACCCGACACTGCCCGCCGTGCGCATCGAGGTGCTCGGCCCGCCGCCCACTTCGGGCACGCGCGACTCATTCATCGAGCAGGTCCTCGAGCCCGGCTGCAATGCCTTCGGCTGGCTCAAGTCGCTCAAGGACGTGGACGAGAAGCGCCACAAGCAGGTCTGCACCACGATCCGCGAGGACGGCGCCTTCGTCGAAGCCGGCGAGAACGACAACCTGATCGTGCAGAAGCTGACCGCCAACCCGAGGGCGCTGGGCGTGTTCGGCTACAGCTTCCTCGAGGAAAACCTCAACGCGCTGCATGGCTCGCTGATCGAGGGCGTCGCCCCCGATTTCGACACGATCTCGAGCGGCCAGTATCCGGTCTCGCGCGCGATGTACGTCTACGTGAAGAAGGCGCACGTCGGCGTAATACCGGGCATGAAGGAGTTCGTCACCGAGTACACCAGCGAGAAGGCGATGGGCGAAGAGGGCTACCTGATCGACAAGGGCCTGGTGCCCTCACCCAAGGCCGACCGCGACAAGGTGCGGCGGGATGCGCTGGCGCTGGTAACCCTCAAGGGCGTCTGAGTTCGGCAACTTCCGCTGAGGAAGCGACTACGGAAGGACTGAAAACATGAACAAGTGGTGGACAGCGGCAATGCTGGGATGGGTGCTGCCTTCGGTCCTGTGCGCGCAGGCAGCGGCGGCGGAGGCCGTGCAGCCGGAGATCGAGGCGCTGCAGTCGCAGGTCGCCGCGCTGCTCGCGCGGGTCGAAAGACTGGAGCAGGCGCTGGCGTCCGCCGGTGCCGCCCCGGAACCGCCGGCGACCGTCCAGCAGCTCGAGGAGCGGCTCGCGGCCGTCGAGGAGACCAACGACCGCCAGACCGACCAGCTCGCGCAAGGGCTGGCGTCCTCGGCAGCGCTCGACTGGGCCCGCAGCATCAAGTGGAAAGGCGACCTGCGCTACCGGCATGAGCAGTTCGACATCGAGGGCGTGGCGTCGGACCGCGTGCGCCACCGGATCCGCGGCCGCTTCGGGCTGGAGGCGAAAGTCGCGAACACGCTGCAGGTCGGTTTCCAGATCGCCACGGGCGAGGGCCGAGACGCGCGCTCGACCAACTCGACCCTGGACGCCGCGAGCCAGAACGAGGAGATCGGACTCGACCTTGCCTACGTCGACTGGCGCCCGCGCGATGGCGTGCTGGTGACGCTCGGCAAGCAGCGCCAGCCCTGGTTCAAGGCGGGCAACAGCCTGTTCTTCGACGGCGACGTGAATCCCGAGGGCGCCGCGATCGCCTACGGCGGCAAGACCGGGCCTTTCGCCAGGGCCTGGGGCTACTGGCTCGAGGAGATGGGATCGGCGGCCGACTCGAACGTGCTCGGCGCGCAGCTCGGCTATGCCTTCGGCAACGGCCTGACCCTGGCGGCGGGCTACTGGGACTACGGCGCCATCCAGGACCAGCCGATCCTGGCGTTCTCCGGCTCGCCGGCCGGCAACAGCACCTTTACGGCGGGCGCGGACTGCACCGGCTCCGGAACCACGCGCTGTTACACCCACGACTACAACATCGCCATCGTGGACGCACAGTGGGCCGGCACGGTGGGCGCGATGCCGCTGATCCTGTTCGGCGGTTATCTGGAGAACCTGGACCCCGACACGCTGAACACGGGCTACAACCTCGGTTTCCAGCTCGGCAAGGCCTCCGACCCGGGCAGCTGGGAGTTCGGCGTGATGTACGAGGACATCGAGCGCGACGCGCAGATGGCGGCTTTCGTGGACTCGGACTTTGCGGACGGGCTGACGCAGGGCAGGGGTTACGTGCTGCAGGGCGCCTGGGCGCCGGCGAAGAACACGGTGCTGAAGGCGACCTACTTCCTGAACGAGCGCAGCTACGACACGCCGGCGGAAGCGGACTATCAGCGACTGCAGCTCGACCTCAACTACCGGTTCTGACGGCGAAGGGCGCTGGGCTATGATGCATGATGACCGGCCTGATGAGCCGGAAATGAGGCCTATGGAACCTGCGGATCTCGGCCAGCACATCTCGCGCCGCTTCAACGAGGACATGGAGCGCGTGCGCACGCGCGTGCTGCAGATGGGCGGTTTCGTCGAGCAGCAGCTGCAGCAGGCCGTGACGGCCCTGGTCGAGGGCGACAGCGAGCTCGGCGAGCGGGTCGCGCGCGACGACTACAAGGTCAACCGCATGGAGGTCGAGATCGACGAGGAGTGCGGCCGCATCATCGCGACGCGCCAGCCGACGGCTTCCGACCTGCGCGTGATGGTGGCGATCATCAAGACGATCACCGACCTCGAGCGGATCGGCGACGAGGTCGAGAAGGTGGGGTACATCGCCGCCCGGCTCGCCTCCATGGAGAAGCCGAGTGACCACTACCGCGAGATCCGCCACCTCGCGCGCCTGGTGACCGGCATGGTCCACGACGCGCTGCACGCGTTTGCGCGCCTCGACGCGGACGAGGCCTTCGAGGTCGCCCGCAGCGACCGCAAGGTGGACGAGGAGTACGAGGCGATCCAGCGCCAGAACATCACGTTCATGATGGAGGACCCGCGCTCGATCCGCCGGGCGCTCGAAGTGATGTGGGTGGTGCGCGCGCTCGAGCGCATCGGCGACCACGCCAAGAACATTTGCGAGTACACCGTGTACATGGTGCACGGCAAGGACATCCGCCACCTGTCGCTCGACGACGCCGAGCGCCAGATCCGCGACTCCGCCCGCGAGCGCCAGGGCTCGTGAGGTACTCTCGCCGAGGCCTGAACTGGCTGGGCGCCGGGGCCTGCGCCGCGGCGGTCGCATTCGCGCTGTGGGTCCAATACGGGCTCGGGTTCGTGCCCTGCCACCTGTGCATCTTCCAGCGCGTGACGGTCGCGGCGATGGGCGTCGCCTTCGCCATCGCCGCGCTGCTGCCCGCGGGCGGCTGGCGCGGCAAGCTCGCGGCCGCGCTGATCGGTCTGACGGGCGCCGCGACGCTGGCGACCGCCGGGCGCCACGTGTGGATCCAGATGCAGCCCGCCGGATCGGTCCCCGCCTGCGGCGCGGACCTCGATTTCATGCTCGAGCTGTTCCCGCTGACCGAGGTCATCCTCAAGGTCTTCAGGGCCGGCGGCGAGTGCGCGAAGGTGGACTGGACGTTCCTGGGGCTGTCCATGCCCGCATGGGTCTTCCTGTTCGCCCTGGCGGCGATCGCGTTCGGGCTCTGGAACAACCTGCGCGGGAACCGGGCCGCGGCCGCGGCTCGCGTCAGCCGGTAGCGGCGCCGCCCAGCAGGCGCGCCATCAGGCCGTGATAGACGCGATGCAGAGATTCGAGGTCTTGCACGGGGCAGCATTCGTCGATCATGTGGATGGTCGCGTTGACGACGCCCAGTTCCAGCACCTCGGCGCCCAGCGGCGCCAGGAAGCGGCCGTCGGAAGTGCCGCCGCCGGTCGAGAGCTCCGGCTTGCGTCCCGTCATTTCCTCGATCAGCGTCGCTGCCACGGCAGCGAGCTTGC
This sequence comes from uncultured Steroidobacteraceae bacterium, assembly GCA_964649205.1. Classification (GTDB taxonomy): domain Bacteria; phylum Pseudomonadota; class Gammaproteobacteria; order Steroidobacterales; family Steroidobacteraceae; genus SCUD01. The sequence continues at coordinate 5,420 of CAZYPM010000027.1, read as the reverse complement.
CGGGCGGCGAGTAGTAGGGCAGGGCGGATACGAACCATTCGAGGGTGTGGCGCAGGCCGTGGCGGTCGAGGATCTCGCGCACCGTGCGCTGCAGCCCCTCGATCGACTGCACCGGGCAGAAGCGCAGGTTGAAACGCGCCTTGAGCTCGCCCGGGATCACGTTCGGCGCGCCGGTGCCGGCGCCCAGGTTGCTGACCTGGAAGCTGGTCGGCTGGAAATGCTCGCTGCCCTCGTCCCAGCGGCGTGTCGCAAGCTCGACCAGCGCCGGCGCGAAGCGATGGATGGGATTGTCGGCACGGTCCGGGTAGGCCACATGTCCCTGCACGCCGTGCACCGTCAGACGGCCGGACAGGGAGCCGCGGCGGCCGATGCGCAGGGTGTCGCCGAAGCGCTGCTGGCTCGACGGCTCGCCGACCACGCACCAGTCGATGCGCTCGCCGCGCGCCGCGAGCGCCTCCGCGACGCGGCGCGTGCCGTCCACCGACGGCCCTTCCTCATCGCTGGTGATCAGGAAGGCGATGGCACCCGCAAAGCGCGCACGGCCGGCGAGGAAGGCCTCGACGGCGGTCACCATCGCCGCCAGGCCGCTCTTCATGTCCGCTGCCCCGCGGCCGTAGAGCATCCCGTCCCGGACCACGGGGGTGAACGGGTCGCTGCGCCATTGCTCGAGCGGGCCGGGCGGCACCACGTCGGTGTGGCCCGCAAAGCAGAGCACGGGGCCCGGGCCGCCGCGGCGCGTCGCCCAGAAATTGTCCACGTCGCCGAATCGCATGCGTTCGACGGCAAAGCCGAGCGGTTCGAGGCGCGCGATCAGCAGGTCCTGGCAGCCGGCGTCGGCGGGACTGACCGAGGGGCGGGAGACGAGCGCGCTGGCCAGTTCGAGGGTCGGCGACATCCGTGCAGAGGCTACCGGTCGCGGGGGAGCGGATGCAAACCTCCACCCTGATCCTGGTGCTGCTGGTCCTCGCCGCGCTCGCCTACCAGTTCGGGCGCAGACGCTCGCTCGCGGTGGCGGGCGGGCCGCGCAAGGCCCGCAGCCTGCACTCCCTGCCTTCCCACTATGGCCTGTTGACCGCGATCTGGTGCGCGCTTCCGGCGATCGCCATCGTGCTCGGCTGGCAGGCTTTCGACCGGCAGATCATCGCCGAGCGCGTGGTCGCGGCGATGCCCGCCGAGGTGCAGGCGCTGTCGGAGGGCGAGCTGTCGCTGGTGCTCAACGACGTGCACAACGTGCTCGCCGGCAACATCGACGCCGCGGCGGTGACGCCGGAAGTCGCGGCCGCGGCGGAGCAATGGCGCCGCCTCGACCGCCTGAGCCGGACCGGCGCCGCGGTGCTCGCGCTCTGCGTCGCCATCGCCGGCGGCTGGCTCACCCTGCGGCGCATCACGCCTGCGCTGCGCGCCCGCAACGGCGTCGAGCAGGTCGTGCGCTGGGGCCTGCTCGGCTGCTCGCTGATCGCAATCCTCACGACCATCGGCATCATCCTGTCGGTGCTGTACGAATCCCTGCAGTTCTTCCGCCTGGTGCCGGTGACCGAGTTCCTGTTCGGCACGCAGTGGAGCCCGCAGCTCGCCATCCGCGCGGACCAGGTGGGATCCTCGGGCGCCTTCGGCGCACTGCCGCTGTTCGCGGGCACCGCGCTGATCGCGTTCATCGCCATGGCGATCGCCGTGCCGATCGGGCTGTTCTCGGCGATCTACCTGGCGGAGTATGCGGGCCGCCGTTTCCGCGCCGTGGTCAAGCCGGTGCTGGAAGTGCTCGCGGGCATCCCGACCGTGGTCTACGGCTTCTTCGCCGCGCTCACGGTGGCGCCACTGCTGCGCACCACCGGCGAGAGCCTGGGCCTCGCGGTCGCCTCCGAGAGCGCGCTGGCGGCGGGACTGGTGATGGGCATCATGATCATCCCGTTCGTCTCGTCGCTGGCCGATGACATGATCACGGCGGTCCCTGCCGCGCTGCGTGACGGCTCCTACGGGCTCGGCGCCACGCGATCGGAGACCATCCGCAAGGTCGTGTTGCCGGCGGCGCTGCCCGGCATCGTCGGCGGCGTGCTGCTCGCCGTGTCGCGCGCGATCGGCGAGACCATGATCGTGGTGATGGCGGCAGGTCTCTCGGCCAACCTGACGGCCAATCCGCTGGAAGCCGTGACCACGGTGACCGTCCAGATCGTGACCTTGCTGGTGGGCGACCAGGAATTCGACAGTCCCAAGACGCTGGCCGCGTTCGCATTGGGCCTGGTGCTGTTCCTGGTCACGCTGCTGCTGAACGTCATCGCGCTGCACGTCGTGCGGCGCTACCGGGAACAGTATGAATAGGCCAGGGCCGCAGGCGATGGCGGACTCGCAGGCGCGGGTACGCGCGCTGGTCGAGCGCGGCCTCAAGCGGCGCTATCGCGCCGAACGCCGTTTCCGCGCCTACGGCTTCGCCGCGGCCTCCGCCGGCATCCTGTTCGTGATGTTCCTGTTCTGGTCCATCATCAGCACCGGTTGGCCGGCTTTCCTCCAGACCTATATCAAGCTGGACATTACATTTGATGCGGAACTCATTGATCCACAAGCAGATCGCTCGGAAGAATCACTGGACTCTGGCGACTATTCGGCGCTGGTGAAGCGCGCGCTGCGCGAGGCCTTCCCGGAGGTTGCCGAGCGGCGCGAGCAGCGGCTGCTGTACCGCCTGGTCAGCGACGGGACCGCGTTCGACCTGCGCGACATGGTGCGCGCGGATCCGGGCCTGGTCGGCGCCACGCGCCCGCTGTGGCTGCTCGCCTCCGACGACGTGGACCAGGTCGTCAAGGGCCACATCGACCGCGGATTGCCGGAGGCGCAGCGCGTGGTCTCCGACCGGGAGCTCGCCTGGCTGGATGCGCTCACGGATCGCGGGCTGGTCGAGCAGCGCTTCAATCTGCGGTTCTTCACCGCCGGGGACTCGCGCGAACCGGAGCAGGCGGGCGTCGCCGGCGCCGTGATGGGCTCCTTCCTCACCCTGGTCGTGACGCTGCTGCTGTCGTTTCCGATCGGCGTCGCGGCGGCGATCTACCTCGAAGAGTTCGCCCCGGCCGGTCGGCTGACCGATTTCATCGAGGTCAACATCAACAACCTCGCGGCCGTGCCGTCCATCGTGTTCGGGCTGCTCGGTCTCGCCGTGTTCATCCAGTTCTTCGGCGTGCCGCGCTCGGCGCCGCTGGTGGGCGGGCTGGTGCTGACGCTCATGACCTTGCCGACGATCATCATCGCCAGCCGCGCGGCCATCAAGTCGGTGCCGCCGTCGATTCGCGAGGCGGCGCTCGGCATGGGCGCCTCGCAGGTGCAGATGGTGGCCCACCACGTGCTGCCGCTCGCGATGCCGGGCATGCTGACCGGCGCCATCATCGGCATGGCGCGCGCGCTCGGCGAGTCGGCGCCGCTCTTGATGATCGGCATGGTCGCCTTCATCGCGGACATTCCCGCCGGCTTCACCGACCCCGCGACCGTGCTGCCGGTGCAGGTCTACCTGTGGGCGGACAGCCCGGAGCGCGCGTTCCTCGAGCGCACCTCGGGGGCGATCATGGTGCTGCTGGCGTTCCTGCTGGTGATGAATGCGGCGGCCGTCATCCTGCGGCAGAGGTTCGAGCGGAGATGGTGAGCGCAATGGATACCGCGATGGCACAGGCGCCGAGGCGCACGGTCGGGGACGTGACGGTCCCCAATCCGGTGATGAGCTGCCGCAACGTCAACGTGCATTACGGCGACAAGCACGCGATCCGGGACGTCAGCCTCGACATCGCGCACAACGAAGTGATTGCGATGATCGGGCCCTCGGGCTGCGGCAAGAGCACCTTCCTGCGTTGCCTCAACCGCCTGAACGACACGATCCCGACCGCGGTCGTGTCCGGCACGATCACGCTGGACGGGCAGGACATCTACGACCGCCGGCAGGACGTCGTGCAGCTGCGGGCCAGGGTCGGCATGGTGTTCCAGAAGCCGAACCCCTTCCCGAAGTCGGTGTACGAGAACGTGGCCTACGGGCCGCGCATCCACGGCCTGGCAGCGGACCGGACCGAGCTGGACGAGATCGTGCAGACCAGCCTGCAGCGCGCCGGCCTCTGGGAGGAGGTCAAGGACCGGCTCGACCACGCCGGCACGGCACTGTCGGGCGGGCAGCAGCAACGCTTGTGCATCGCGCGCACGATCGCGGTCAATCCCGAGGTGATCCTGATGGACGAGCCCTGCTCGGCGCTCGACCCGATCGCGACCGCGCGCATCGAGGACCTGATGGACGAGCTCAAGCAGAACTACACGATCTGCATCGTCACGCACTCGATGCAGCAGGCGGCGCGCGTGTCGCAGCGCACGGCGTACTTCCACCTGGGCGACCTGATCGAAGTCGGGCCGACCGACATGATCTTCACCAATCCGCGGCACCGGCTGACCGAGGACTACATCACCGGACGCTTCGGCTGAGGCCCTGGAGGCAGCGCGTCCTGCCGGCCGGGAATCCGGCTCGCTCGCTCAGGCCGGCGACCGGATTCGCTCGCTCGCCGGTGCCCGGCCTGCGGCGATGCGCGGCAGGAAGCGCCGCGGCCGTCGCGCTCGATCCTCGCCGGTGGAACGCGCGAATGAGCGAATCCGGTCGCCGGCCTGAGCGAATGAGCGTGTTCCACCGGCGAGGATCAGGCGCGCCGAACGCGGCACTACATGCGCAACAGCTCGTTGATCGAGGTCTTGGCGCGCGTCTGCGCGTCCACCTTCTTGACGATGACCACACAGTAGAGCGAATGGCTGCCGTCGGCGGCAGGCAGGCTACCCGGGACCACGACGGCCCCCGGCGGCACGCGGCCGTAGGTGACCTCCCTCGTCTCGCGGTCGTAGATGCGCGTGCTGGCGCCGAGGAACACGCCCATGGAGAGCACGGCGCCGCGGCCGACGATGACGCCCTCGACGACCTCCGAGCGCGCACCGATGAAGCAGTCGTCTTCGATGATCGTGGGAGCCGCCTGCAGCGGCTCCAGCACGCCGCCGATGCCGACCCCGCCCGACAGGTGCACGTTGCGCCCGACCTGCGCGCAGGAGCCGACCGTCGCCCAGGTGTCGACCATGGTGCCGGCCCCGACGAAGGCGCCCACATTGACGAAACAGGGCATCAGCACCGCGTCGGCGGCGACGTGGGCGCCGGCGCGCACGATCGCGCCCGGCACGATGCGCGCGCCGTCGGCGCGGAAGCGCGCCTCGTCGTAGCCGGAATACTTGAGCGGGAGCTTGTCGAAGTAGCGATGCACGCCCGCTTCCTGCACGGCATTGCCGTGCGTGCGAAAGTGCAGCAGTACGGCCTTCTTGAGCCATTCGTGGACACGCCAGCCGCCGTCCCACGGCTCGGCCACGCGCAACGCCCCGCTGCCGAGCAGGGCGAGGCACTCGTCGAGCGCAGACAGCAGCTCGCGCGG
>CAZYPM010000026.1:4232-16358 GCA_964649205.1 uncultured Steroidobacteraceae bacterium | reverse complement strand
GTGTTCATCTCCGAAACCGCGGTCGGGCTGTTCACCCTGTGGTTGTTTTCGCGCGGCAAATGGAAGACGGCGCGGGTGTAGATCGCGCCAGGAACTCATGACCAGCTGGCGGGGTCCAGCCGGTAGACCTCGGTGAGGGCACGGTAGAGCGCCGGCAACTCGCGGGCGAAGGCCACGGGCTCTTCGAAGAAGGCCTCGCTCGCGACCGCGAAGAACTCGCCGCGATCCTCCGCCGCATAGGGATCGAGGAAGGTGCGCGCCCCGGATTCCGCCTGTGCGCGCAGCCGCTCCAGTTCGGCGTCCAGCAGCCGGAACCAGCGCCGCCTTGCGCCGCTGCCCGCGATCCACGGCGCGCCGCCCGATTCATGGTCGAGGTAGTGCGCGAACTCGTGGATGACGACGTTGTAGGCCTCGCCCGGCGCACCGCGGCTGTCCACGTCCTCCCAGGACAGGATCACGCGGCTGACGTCCCAGGACTCGCCGGCGAGCACGCGCGATTCCTCGGTGACCACGCCATGCTCGTCGTGCCATTCGCCGGGCACCACGAACTGCGAGGGATAGACCAGCACGGAACGCAGCCGGTCGTAGACGTGGGTATTGCGGCCGAGCACCAGCAGGCAGGCCTGCGCGCCGATCGCGACCTTCATCTCGCCGGTGACGGCGAGGCCGCCGCAACCGATGAACTCCTTTTCGCCGACGAAGACCGCGACCAGCCGCTCGAGCCGGTCGCGCAGCCCTGCCGGCAGGTCACGCGCGCACGGCAGCCAGGCCTCGAGCGCACGGCGCTCCGGGTCCGTGAGCGACCGCGCGGCCAGCGCGCGTCGCCGGCGCGCAGCGGCAATCGGCGCGCCCACGATCCAGGCCAGCACGGCGAGACCGGCCGCGAGCGCGATCGCCCAGCCCGCCGTCACGGCTGGAAGCGGGCGACCAGCCGGCGCAGGCGCCGCAGGTCGCCGGCGGCCGGCGCCGGCAGGTAGCGTTGCCGCAGGTACAGCTCGGTGATCTCGGCGGCAGCGGGCCCGAGGTCGGGCCGCAGGCGGGCGACGCGCGCGGCAAAGCGGGTCGGCGTCTCCCCGGTCTCGCGGGCGACGCCGCGGCGCGCGAGGCGCGCGCTGAAGCGGCGGTAGCTGGCGGCGGCCGGGTCGGTGCTGCGCGGGCGGAATTCCCAGGCGAGCCAGGCGAACAGCAGCAGCATCGCGGCCGCGAGCCCGCCGCCCAGCGTGATCGCGAAGGCCCGCCAGTCCGGGTCGTCGAAACCGAGGTCCGCGAGCAGCGACTCCTGCTTCAGCCGGTCGAACTGCACCACCCAGTCGTTCCAGCGGGCGTTGAGGTTGTCCCAGATCATGCCGGCCTGCCACCAGAACTCCGACTCGCGCCGGAGCGCTCCCGGCAGCAGCTCCTCGCCCGAAAGCGCTGCCTCGATGCCGCGCTCGATGCGCTCGGGCGCGACCGCCGCGGTCGGATCCACGCGCGTCCAGCCGGCGCCGGGCAGCCAGACCTCGGACCAGGCGTGGGCATGCGACTGGCGCACGATCAGGTAGCCGCCGATCGGGTTCCAGTCGCCGCCCTGGTAGCCGCCGACGACCCGCGCGGGGATGCCAGCCGCGCGCATCATCGTGGTGAAGGCCGAGGCATAGTGACCGCAGAAGCCCTGGCGCGTGTTGAACAGGAAATCGTCCACCGAGTCGCGCGCCAGGCCCGGCGGCGCCAGCGTGTACCAGAATTCCTGCTCGCGGAACATGGCCAGCAGCGCGCGCAGGTAGGCGGCGTCGTCGACGCTCGCGGCGCGCATGCGCCGCGCCAGCTCGAGCGATCGCGGGTTGCGTCCCGGAGGCAATTGCAGGTTGCGGTTGCGCATCGCCGGCGACAGCTCGAGACCCGCGCGGTAGCGCGGATAGGAGCGCGCCTGGTACTGGATCACCGCGTTGATCGGGCTGCGCGTGCGCAGGCCGTAGTCCCAGGACTGGTTGGCGATGCCCGGCGTCCAGCTTTGCACCATGTCGAGCGCGAAGATCATCTGCTGCCCGGTCGGCTCGAGCGTCACCGTGTAGTCCACGGGATCGCCCTGGTGGCGCACCGGCGGCCGCAGCAGGGGAGAGCCACTGCCGCGCGACCAGGTGTAGCCGTCGAACTCCGCGAGCACCGGGCCGCGCCAGTAGCGCAGCGGCGGCGGAGGCGGGCGGTCCTCAAAGCGCACGCGGAAGGCGACCACGTCATTCAGGGTGAGGTCCGAAATGTCGCCCGGCGACATTTCCTCCGTCAGGCCGGTCAAGGCGCGCTCGGCCGAGGGCGCGCCCCAGAAGCTGCCGGCCAGGCGCGGGAAGAACAGGAACAGCACCAGCGCGACCGGCGCCGCCTTCAGCAGCATCGCGCCGGTGGTGCGAAATGGTGCGAGCGGCGGGCCGTCGTCGCCCGGGCGCGCGACCGGCAACAGTGCGGCCGCCAGCAGCCAGACGGTCGGCAGTACCCAGGCGACCGTCAGGACATCCTGCGCATACAGGAAGGCTGCCAGGCACAGGAACCAGCCGATGAAGATCAGCACGACGTGATCGCGGGGCGCCCGCGTCTCGAGCAGCTTCAGCGCCGACATCAGCGCCAGCAGCGCGGTGCCGCCGTCGAGACCCGTGATGGTCGCGTACCCGAACAGCACGCCGAGCGTTGCGCTCAGGGCGATCAGCGCGCGCGTCCAGGGGCCGGGCAGTCGCCATCCGCGCAGTTCGGCGAGCAGGCGCCAGGCGCCGATCGCGAGCACCAGGGCGGTGATCCAGGGCTGCAGGTGCAGCAGGTGCGGCGCAAGCGCGGCCGCGAGCGCGCCCATGGTCCAGGCCAGGCGGCGCAGCTCGCGCGGCTCAGCCACGGGCGGTCACCGGCGGCTCGAAGGTCGCGAGCGCCGCCAGGCAGCGGCGGCGTTGCGCCTCGCCCGGTTGCGGCGGGATCTCGAGGCCCGGCAGGCGCAGGCCGAAGGTCTCGCCGCGCGCATGCGCATCCACGATCCAGCGCGCGAGCACGGACAGGCGCGCCTCCAGTTCCGCGCCGGGCGCGTCCGCCAGGTCGAACACGGGCAGGGGCTCGGCGGCGCCGCTGAATTCCTTCACCAGCAGTTCGCCGGCGCGCGCATAAGCTTTCCACGCGATGTGACGCGGCGGGTCGCCGGGGTGGTAGTCCTTCAGGCCGGCGAAATCGTCCTCGCCGCGGCGCGCCGCGCCGCCGCCGGCCTCGCCCGGCACCGGCGGTGGAGGGGGCGCGTCGGCGGCCGGTTTCGGATACACCAGGCAGCGCAGCCCCGGGTGCAGCACGGCCCAGGCGCGGAACAGGCCGTACGGAAAGCGCGTCGCGATTTCCACGCGGTCGAGCGCGACCCAGCCGCGGCGGCGCGTGGGCACCCTGAGCCGCACGGTCGACTCGCCGGCCGCCTCCACGCTGACCGCCGGGGCGGCGCCGGCGTTCGCGCTCGCTTCGAGGTCGCGGCGCGGCAGGCCGCCGGGATTCGCGAGCGCCAGCCGGAACACGGCGTCGTCACCGGCGAACGGCGGATCGGTGCCCGCTTCGCGCGCGACCAGCGTCTCGAGGTTGCGGTGACAGGCCTGCATCGCGACCACGCCGAGCGAGGCCAGCAGGAACGTGAGCCCGAGGCCGAGGTTGTTCGCGTAGTTGAGCGAGCCCATCAGCATCGCAAACAGCATCACGCCGAAGGCGACGCCGAGGCCGGTCGGGAGGATGTAGATCCGTCCGCGGCGCAGCGTGACCGGGCCGGTGTCCGCGCCTTGCCGCCGGCGGATCCAGTCGCGCACCCAGCCGCGCAACGAGCGCTTGGCGGCGTACGCGACGGAGTGGCGCGCCGTCCTCAGGGGATAGGCACCGACTTCAGCAGCGCGGCCGCGACCTCGTTCGGGCCGCGCGGATCCGCCGCATCGCGCGGGCGCAGGCGGTGGCCGACGACTGCGGGCAGCACCGCCTGCACGTCCTCGGGCAGCACGCCGGCGTGCCCGTGCAGCCAGGCCCAGGCCTGCGCCGCGCGCAGGATCGAGATCACGGCGCGTGGTGACAGCCCGGCCTGGTGGCGGCCGCCTTCACGCGAGGCGCGCGCAATCGCCTGCACGTAGTCGAGCAGCGCGTCGCTCGCGTGCACCTCGGCGACGCGCTTCTGCAGTCCGGGGATCAGCGACGGGTCGATGGCGGCCGGCAGGTCCGCGAGCAGGTCGCGGCGGTCCTTGCCGCGCAGCAGCTGCCGCTCGTGGCTGGCGGCCGGGTAGCCGAGCTCGATGCGCATCAGGAAGCGGTCGATCTGCGACTCGGGCAGCGGGAAGGTGCCGACCTGGAACGAGGGGTTCTGGGTCGCGACGATGAAGAAGGGCTCGGGCAGCGGGTGCGTCTCGCCGTCCACCGTGATCTGGCGCTCCTCCATTGCCTCGAGCAGCGCGCTCTGCGCCTTGGGCGTCGCGCGGTTGACCTCGTCGGCCATGACCAGCTGGGCGAACACCGGGCCGCGGTGGAACATGAAGCGCCCGCTGGCGCGGTCGTAGACCGAGATGCCGATGACGTCGGCCGGCAGCAGGTCGCTGGTGAACTGGATGCGCTGGTAGGACAGGCCGAGCACGCGGGCGAGCGCGTGGGCGAGGGTGGTCTTGCCGACGCCCGGGATGTCCTCGATCAGCAGGTGCCCGCGCGCCAGCAGGCAGCAGATCGCGAGGCGGATCTCGCGGTCCTTGCCGAGGATCACCTGGTTCAGGCCCGCGATCGCGGCCTGCAGCTGCTCGCGCGCGCGGTCCGGGGCCTGGGACAGGGCATTCATCGCAGCGAGGCTACCCGCTCGTATTGCTCCGCAAGTTGCGCCAGTTCACGCTTGAACTCAAGGACCCGGGCCTGCTCCTGCGCCACCACCTCGGCAGGCGCGTTCCGGACGAAGTTTTCGTTGCCGAGCTTGGCCTCCGCCCGGGCCAGGTCCTGGCCGACCTTGCTCCGACGCTTGTCGAGGCGGGCGAGTTCCGCGGCCACGTCGATGAGGCCGGCCATCGGCAGGTGCACGACCAGCGCGCCGATCGAGGCGGTGGCCGACTGGGGGGCCTCCTGTCCGGCCGCGAGCCAGTGGATCTCGCTGACGCCCGCCAGCCGGCAGATCGCGGGGGCCGAGGTCTCCACCCGCTGGCGGTCCTGCGCAGACGCGTTCTGGATGAAGACCGGCGTGCGGACCGACGGGGCGATGTCGAAACTGCCGCGGATGCCGCGGATGCCGAGCGTCAGGTCGCGGGCCAGGTTGGTCAACGCCTCCGCGTCCGCATCGACCTGGGACGCGTCGAGGGGCGGGTAGGGCTCGCGCATGATGGACGCGCCGTGTTTTCCCGCGCGCGGGGCGACCGCGCGCCAGAGCTCTTCGGTGATGAAGGGCATGACCGGATGCAGCAGCCGCAGCAGGGTCTCGAGCGTCTCGATGAGCGTGCGGCGCGTGCCGCGCCGCTCCTCCGGCGCGCTGGCCGGCGACTGCAGCACGGTCTTGGTGAACTCCAGGTACCAGTCGCAGAACTCGTACCAGGTGAACTCGTAGGCGGCCTGCGCGGCGAGGTCGAAGCGGTAGTCGGCGAAGCCGCGGCGCACGCCGGCGATCGCGGCCTGCAGGCGCGAGCGGATCCAGCGGTCGTATTGCGAGAGCGTTTCGGGCCCGGTTCCTTCATCGTTCTCCGTGGACATCAGCACGAAGCGCGCCGCGTTCCAGAGCTTGTTGCAGAAATTGCGGTAGCCCTCGACGCGGCCGAGGTCGAAGCGCAGGTCGCGCGACTGCGTCGCGAGCGCGGCGAAGGTGAAGCGCAGCGCGTCGGTGCCGTAAGCCGGAATCCCCTCCGGGAACTGCTTGCGGGTCGCGCGTGCGATGGCGGGGGCGAGCTGCGGCTGCATCAGGCCGGTGGTGCGCTTGGCGACCAGCTGCTCGAGCCCGATGCCGTCCACGATGTCGAGCGGGTCGATGACGTTGCCCTTCGATTTCGACATCTTCTGGCCTTCGTGGTCGCGGATCAGGCCGTGCACGTAGACCTCGCGGAACGGCACCTGCGCGGTGAAGTGCAGGCCGAACATGATCATGCGCGCGACCCAGAAGAAGATGATGTCGAAGCCGGTCACCAGCACCGAGGTCGGGTAGAAGGTACGAAGCTCCTCGGTGTCCGCGGGCCAGCCCATGGTCGAGAACGGCCACAGCGCCGAGCTGAACCAGGTATCCAGCACGTCCTCGTCCTGCGTGAGCGCCACGCCTGCGGCGATCCCGTGCCGCTGGCGCACCTCGTCCTCGCTGCGCCCGACGTACACGGTGCCGTCCGGCCCGTACCAGGCCGGGACGCGGTGCCCCCACCAGAGCTGGCGGCTGATGCACCAGTCCTTGATGTTGCGCATCCACTCGAAGTAGGTCTTGTCCCAGTTGGCCGGGACGAAGCGGATCTCGCCATCCTCGACCGCACGGATCGCGCGCGCCGCGAGCGGCGTGATCTTCACGTACCACTGGTCGGTGAGCCAGGGCTCGAGCACCGCGCCGCTGCGGTCGCCGCGCGGCACCATCAGCTTGTGCGGCTCGACCTTCTCCAGCAGGCCGGCAGCCTCGAGGTCGGCCACCACCTTGCGGCGCGCCTCGAAGCGGTCGAGCCCGTGGTAGCGCGCCGGCGCCGCGTCGCCGACCTTCGCGTCGGCGGTGAGCACGTTGACCAGCGGCAGCCCGTGGCGCAGGCCCACCTCGTAGTCGTTGAAGTCGTGCGCGGGCGTGAGCTTCACGCAGCCCGAGCCGAAGGCAGGGTCGACGAACGGGTCCGCGATCAGCGGGATCACGCGTTCCGCGAGCGGCAGCCGGATGCGGCGGCCGGCGAATCCACGGTAGCGCTCGTCGTCCGGATGGAAGGCGACGGCGGTGTCGCCGAGCAGCGTCTCCGGGCGCGTGGTCGCGACCGTGACGTGGCCGGCGCCGTCCGCGAACGGGTAGCGGATGTGCCACAGGCTGCCGGTCTCCTCCACCGACTGCACCTCGAGGTCGGAGAGGGCGGTCTTCAGCACCGGATCCCAGTTGACGAGCCGCTTGCCGCGGTAGATGAGCCCTTGTTCGTGGAGCCGCACGAAGGCCTCGAGCACTGCCGCCGACATGCCCGGATCCATCGTGAACCGGTCGCGGCTCCAGTCCACCGAGGCGCCGAGGCGGCGCATCTGCCGCGCGATCGTGCCGCCCGACTGCTCCTTCCACTGCCACACGCGCGCAGTGAACTTGTCGCGCCCGAGTTCGCGGCGGTTCAGCCCTTCGGCGTTGAGCTGCCGCTCGACCACCATCTGCGTCGCGATGCCGGCGTGGTCGGTGCCCGGCTGCCACAGGGTGCGATCGCCCGACATGCGGTGAAAGCGCGTCAGCGCGTCCATGATGGTGTCCTGGAACGCGTGCCCCATGTGCAGCGTTCCGGTCACGTTCGGCGGCGGGATCACGATGCAGTACGGCGGGCCGTCGCCGGCCGGCGCGAACAGGCCGGACTCCTCCCAGTGCCGGTAGACGCGCTCCTCGATGTCGGAGGGGGAGTAGGTCTTTTCCATGCAGCCCGGCGTCAATCCTCGCCGGGAGCGAGGTGCTCCCGCAGCGCGGCCGCCACCAGCTCGGGCAGCGCGGCCCGCAGGCGGTCGATGACGCGCTCGAACATGACGGCCTCGATGTCGCGGGCGGCGGCGTGCAGCAGTTCGTCCGTCAGGTTCATGGTGCGGCTCACGAGCGTGGCCTGCAACGCGGCGATGTCCTCGGCCGTCAGCAGGCCGGAGGCATAGGGCGACGCGCGCTCTTCGGTCGCGGGTTCCGGCTTCGGAAAGCTGCCGGTCGCGTGCAGCTCCACGACGTCGGTCAGGATCGGCAGGTCGCGGCCCGGATCGCGGTTCACGGCTCGTCCTTCATGTCGTGGGTCTGCGGCTGGATGCCGCGCTCGCGGTACTGGCGGAAGCGCTCGCGTCCCAGCCGGCGGCGCTCGTCGTCCGCGTCCACCACCTCCGCGACGCGCTCCCAGCGCTCGAGCCCGGGAGGCATGGCGCCGGCGAGATTGACGACCAGGTCGCCGTCGCCCGGGTCCGCCGCGTCCCCGTCCGACAGCACGACCGGCGCCGGCGCCGGCGCCGGCGGCGACGCGCCATCGCCCTGCCGGTGGTGCGGCACGAAGCTGCGGTCGGAGAACGTCCACAGCAGGCCGTCGAAGGCTTCGAGGTCGCCGGGATCGAGCTGCACCCGCACGCGGTGGCGGCGCAGCCAGGCCTTCTCGACCAGGCGGCAGGCGAAGCGCAGCCGCGCGGCGGGCTCGCTGGTCGGCAGCACGTAGAAATCCACGCGCGGGGCGCCCACCGGGTCAGTCCTTGTGCAGCAGCCAGTCCACCAGCAGCGGCACCGGCCGGCCGGTGCTGCCCTTCTGGCCGCCGGTGAGGTAGGCGGTGCCCGCGATGTCGAGGTGCGCCCAGCGCAGGCCTTCGGTGAACTTCCACAGGAAGCAGGCGGCGGTGATGGCCCCGCCCTCGCGACCGGCGACATTGGCCATGTCTGCGAAATTGCTCTTGAGCAGTTCCGCATACTCCTCGGCGACCGGCATGCGCCAGGCGCGATCGTCGGCGCGTTCGCCGGCGGCCGCGAGCGCTGCGGCCAGCTTTTCGTCGGGCGAAAACAGGCCGCAGTAGTGGGCGCCGAGCGCGACCACGCAGGCGCCGGTGAGCGTCGCGATGTCCACCACGGCGCGCGGCCTGAAGCGCCGCGCAAAGCTGATGCCGTCGCAGAGGATCAGCCGGCCCTCGGCATCCGTGTTCAGCACCTCGATGGTCTTGCCCGACATCGAGCGCACGATGTCGCCGGGCTTGGTGGCGCGCCCGCTCGGCATGTTCTCGCAGGTCGGCACGATGCCGACCACGTTGACCGCGGCGCCGATGGTCGCCAGCGCCTTGAGCGCGCCGAACACCGAGGCGGCGCCGGTCATGTCGAACTTCATCTCGTCCATGCCCGGCGGCTGCTTGAGCGAGATGCCGCCGGTGTCGAAAGTGATGCCCTTGCCGACCAGCGCGACCGGCGCGGCGCCGCGCCTGCCACCGCGATACTCGAGCACGATCAGGCGCGGCGGCTGGTCGGAGCCGCGCGTGACCGACAGGAACGAGCCCATCTTGAGACGGCGGATGGCCCGCAGGTCGAGCACGCGCGCGCGGATCGCCTGGTGTTCGCGCGCGAGCTGCCGCGCGCGGCCGGCGAGGTAGGTCGGCGTGCAGACATTGGCGGGCAGGTTGGCGAGGTCGCGCGTCAGCGCCGCGCCCGCGGCGATGCCGCGGCCGTCGCGGATGCCGCGGCGCGCGGCCTCGAGCTCGGCTTGCGCGACCGCGATGCCGACGCGCGCGAGCTTCGGCCGCGGCGGCTTCCTGCCGGTCTTCAAGTCCGGGATGCGGTACAGCGCGGACTCGACGCTTTCCAGCGCCTGGCGCGCAGCGTAGTAAGGCTCGAGCCCCGGCACGGGCTCCGCCGCCAGATAGGAGACCGCATCGCCCGCGCCGCCCTTGGCGAGCCACTGGGTCGCGGCCGCGATCGCGCGGCGGTAGGCCTTGCGGCCGTAGCCCTTCTTCGCGCCGAGGCCCACCAGCAGCACGCGCTCGGCGGGCCCGCGCGCATGCATGATCGGCAGCAGCTCGCCGGCCTTGCCGGTGAAATCGCCACGGCGCAGCACGCGCCCGATGGCGCCGCCGGCGGCGCGGTCGAGCTCCCTCGCCGCTGCGGTCATGGCCGCGTTGTCGTGGATGCCGACGATGGCACAGGCCGTTTTCTGGCGTGCCGCGGATGCGCCGGTGGCGTAGAACTGCATTTCCCGATCCCCTGCTTGCGCCGACGGCCCGCGCGCGGGCCGTTGAGTGCGCTGTCGCGCTGGTTTACCGTGTGTGCGCCAGTTTAATCCAAAAGGACGGATCCGCGCGCCGGGATCCCGGGCATATCGGCCTTGTTTTCCAGGATTGACCGCTACGTGCTGCGCGAGGTGGCCTGGTCGCTCGGCGGGGTGACCGCGGTGCTGCTGGCCATCCTCGTGAGCTACCAGCTCGCGCGCATCCTGGGCACGGCCGCCGAGCGGGGCTTCCCGCACGACATCGTGTTCGCGCTGATCGGCCTCACCACGCTCGAGAACCTGATGCTGCTGGTGCCGATCGCGATGCTGCTCGGGGTCATGCTGGCGCTCGGGCGCCTGTACCACGAGAGCGAGATGACGGCCGTGCGCGCCTGCGGCGTCGGTCCCGAGCGGCTCTACCTGCCGGTGTTCGCGCTGGCGTTGCCCATTGCGGTCGTGCTCGGCTGGCTCGCGTTCGTGGTCGGCCCGGCGGCGCGGGACGGCGCCGAGCAGCTGCGCAGCCGCGGCATGCGCGACGCGCAGTTCGGGATGCTGGAGGCGGGCAAGTTCCGCACCTACGCGGAAGGCCAGGCCGTGTTCTACGCGGAACAGCTCGGCAAGGACAACCGGCTGGAAAACGTGTTCGTGCAGCGGCTCGCGGGCGAGCGCGTCGAGGTGGCGACCGCGGCCTGGGCCGAGCACCGCGTGCTGCACGACGGCCGCACCCAGCTGGTCGTGCTGCACGACGGCGAGCGGGTCGAGGGCGTGCCCGGGCAGCCGGGATTCCGCCGCATCCGCTTCGTCGAGCACGGCATCCCGGTGGTGGTGCCGGCCCCGGACGAAGGGCGCACGGTGCCGGACCGCAAGCCGACTGCAAGGCTGCTGGGCTCCGCCGACCCCGCGGACGTGGCCGAGCTGCAACGGCGCATCTCGATGCCGGTCATGGTGCTGGTGCTCGCGATCCTGGCCGTCCCGCTGTCGGCGCTGCGCCCGCGCGAGGGCCGCTACGCGCGCGTCGCGATCGCGATCCTGCTCTATTTCGTCTACTCGAACCTGCTGTCGGCCGCGCAGGTCTGGATCGAGAAGGGACAGCTGCCGCCTGCGGTCGGCACCTGGTGGGTGCACGCGCTGGTGGCGGCGACGGGGCTCGTGCTGCTGTTGCGCCAGAGCCCGGCCTCGGGCTGGCGGCGCAGGGCGGGGGCGCGCACGTGAAGCTGCTCGACCGCTACCTCGCGCGCACCGTGCTGCTGCACACGCTCATGGTCATGGCGGTGCTGCTGGCGCTGATGTCGCTGGTCACCTTCATCAACCAGCAGGACGACATCGGGCAGGGCAGCTTCCAGGTCGCGGATGCATTCCTCGTGACGCTGCTGCAGCTGCCGCAGCAGGCCTACGAGCTGCTGCCGATCGGCGCGCTGATCGGCGCGATCACCGGCCTCGGCGCGCTGGCACGCGACAGCGAGCTGACGGTGCTGCGTGCCGCCGGCGTATCGGTCACGCGCATGGCGGGTTCGGCCGCGATCGCGGGCGCCGTGGTCGCGGCGGCGCTGTGGCTGATCGGCGAGTACTTTGCGCCGCCTGCGGACCTGTACGCGCGCCAGTACAAGATCTTCAGCCGTTATTCGCAGCTCGAGATCGCCGGCAGCCGCAGCGCCTGGGTGCGCGAGGGCTCCTGGTTCATCAATGTGCGCCAGCAGGCGGCGGAGAACCTGTTCGGCGGCGTGTTCGTCTATCAGCTCGGCCCGGACCGCCACCTGCGGCTGGTCGGGCGCGCGGAGACCGCGCGCCAGGACGCCGAGGGGCGCTGGGTGCTGTCGAACTACGCCGAGACGACCCTCGCAGGCGATCACGTGCAGACCAAGCGCAGCGCCCGCGAGGTGACCGGCGCGCAGTTCAATGCCGAGTTCCTCGGGCTCGCGGTCACCGAGCCCGGCTCGCTGCCGCTGGCCGACCTGCATGCCTACCGGCAGCACCTCAGGGCCAACAGCCTGGACACGCGCGCCTGGGACATCGCGTTCTGGTCGCGGCTGTCGCGCCTGGTCGCCGCGGTCGTGGTCTGCGTGTTCGCCGTGCCATTCGCCTTCGGGCCGTTGCGGCAGGCCGGCGCCGGCGCGCGCACGGTGCTCGGCATCATGGCGGGCGTGCTGTTCATCCTGCTGACGCAGACGCTCGAGAACAGCGGCCAGGTCTACGACCTCAACCCGTTGCTGGTCGCCTGGGGCCCGACGCTGCTGATGTCGGCGGTCGCAGCCGTCGCGATCTGGCGCGTCCGCTAGCGGCGCACCACGCG
>CAZYPM010000026.1:0-4132 GCA_964649205.1 uncultured Steroidobacteraceae bacterium | reverse complement strand
GGCAGGGTGGCGACGAACAGCAGCGCAAGCAGCAGCAGCGCGTCGTAGAGCAGCGCGCCGAGACGGCGGAGGATTCCGGCCGCGGGAGCGCCCGTCGTGGATGGTGCATCCATGAGGGCGCGAATTCTAATGCGTCAGTGCTTGTCCTGCGCGGCGAGGCGCTGCTCGATGGCCTGCTTGCTGCTCTTCAGGATCTGCCGCACCTGCTGCACGTCCGGGCGGCCGGCGATGCGGGCGATCGCCTCGGGCAGCTCGTGCCACTCGCGGCCCCAGGACAGCAGCCGCGCCGCGTCCTTGACGATCGCGGTGACGGTGCCGTCGTTGACCGGCTTGGGCGTGCGCACCGCGGCCTTCGGACGCGGCGCCGGCGGGCGGCCCGGCTTGATGGCCGTGGAGGTCGAGGTGGAGCCGGTCGCCTTCTTCTTCGCGGGCGCCGGCGCGGCGTCGAGCTGGCGCTCGCGCTCGGGCTCGGCAATCGGGACGAAGCGCTCGACGTGCTGCGAGCCCACCAGGTTGGTCAGGAAGGACATCAGCTCGAGCCCCTCCGACAGCGACTGGTCGCCGGTGGCGAGCCGCGTCTGCACGATCTTCTGCAGGTCGGCGAGCCGCTGGCGCGCCAGGTCGATGACCCACTTGGTCGGGCGCTGGTGATTGGGCCAGGGCTGCACCAGCCAGTACTGGTCCTCGGGCAGGTCGGCGTAGCGCGCATGCAGGTCGAGGCTCTTCTGCCACTTCTGCAGCAGCGCGAGCACGCGTTCGTCGGCCGGCGTCATGCAGTCAACATAAGCCTCGGCCCGCGGGCACGCAGCGCTTTCGCCGGAGTCCTTGAAGTGCGTCACACCGGACGCCGGCGCCGCATCACGGTCCGGGGCAGTCCTCGGCAGGCGCAGGCAGGGCAAGCGCCGCCTCGAGATCGGGTCCGAGCGCCGCCTGCCAGGAGCCGTACATCGGGTTCGGGACCAGGATCCAGCGCGTGCCCCACCAGTCGCGGTGCGCGCAGCGCGCGCGCTCGCGCTCGGCGACGGACTGGCGCCGGACACCGGGCAGGAAGTCGCCGAAGTCGTCGCCGACGTTCAGCACGATGCGGTAGACGCGCGCCACCTCCTGGCGCCGCGATTCCTTCTCACTGGGCCAGTCCGCGCGCTCGCCCTTCAGCATCAGGTCCTCGGCCAGCGCCGTCACATCGAGCCCGAGCGCGCGCAGGTTCGCAAGCGTGTCCTCGTGCTGGGGGCAGGGGTCCGTACTGCCGGCGCGCGGCGAGCACTCGCGGTTGGTGATGAAGAAGACCCGCACCGGCCGGCCAGCCGCGTCCTTCATGGCGCGCGCGGCGCGGATGAAGTCCGCTGCGCCCGGCACCGCGGGCGCGGCGCGTTCCGCGACCCAGGCATCCCAGGCCGCGGCGAACTCCGCAGGGCAGGTGACCTCCAGGATCATGCGCGCCTGCGGCGCCGAGTTGTCGAGCACGGTGTCGTCGATGTCCATGACGACCGCGGGCGGCAGCTCCTGGTAATCGGATTGCTGCGACGGTTCCGCGCTCACGTTGGCATCCGCCAGGTTCTCGGCCAGCGCCACGGCGGCCGCGCGATAGATGATCTCGCTGGCCGCGCGGAACTCCGCGGACTGGCGCACCCACAGCGTCGCGCGCTCGCCGCCCTCGGCGAAGGGACGCGCCGGGCTGCAGCGGGAGGAGGGCACGGCGGCCTCGCGCGGCTGCGAGGCACAGCCTGACATTGCCGCAATCATGCAGGCCAGCACCAGTGCGGGAACGCGGGCCATCAATCCACGACCTTCGTGCCCGAGGTCGCCGTCCGCTCGGCGTAGAGGGCGGACAGGCGCTGGGTCACGGGGCCGATCGCGCCATTGCCGATCGTCCGGCCGTCCACCCGCGTGACGGCGGCCAGCTCGCCCATGGTGCCGGTGCAGAAGGCCTCGTCCGCGCGGTAGAGCTCCGCGAGCGACAGGTCCCCGACTTCACGCGGGATGCCGTTCGCGCGGCACAGCTCGAGCACGGTCGCGCGCGTGATGCCCTCCGGGCAGGCCGCGACCGTGGGCGTGCGCACCACGCCGCCCTGCACCAGGAAAAGATGCGTGGCATTGGTCTCGGCGATGAAGCCGCGCGCGTCCAGCATGATGGCGTCGTCGGCGCCCGCGGCGTTCGCCTGGATCTTGGCGAGGATGGAGTTCAGCAGGTTGGCGTGGTGGATCTTCGGATCCAGCACGTCGGGCGCCGGGCGACGCATCGTGCTGGTCACCAGCGTCAGGCCCTGCTTCGAGTACACGGGCGGCTTGTGCTCGGCGAGCACGATCAGCGTGGGGCCGGACTGGTTCAGGCGCGGATCCATGCCGGAGGTGATCTTCACGCCGCGCGTCAGCGTCAGGCGAATGTGGACACCGTCGCGCATGCGGTTCGCTTCCAGCGTGCGGCGGATCTCCTTCACGATCGACTCGTCCGACGGGATCTTCTCGAATGCGAGCGCGAGCGCCGACGCGCGCAGGCGCGCGAGGTGGGCCTCCAGCGCGAAGATGCGCCCGTCATAGAGGCGCAATCCTTCCCAGACCGCGTCGCCGCCCTGGACCGCGCTGTCGAAGGGGCTCACGCGCGCCTGGTCGCGGTGCACGAGTTCGCCGTTGACGTTGACGATCAGCTTGCGGTTGCGCTCGTCGAACTTCTGCAGCATCGCGGCCTCAGTCACCGAGTCGCAGAGCGTACAACTTTTCGTACCACGGGCGGCAGGCGTCGAGCAGCGGCCGCAGCTCCTTCGCCAGTTCGACCTTGCGCGGCTGCCAGGGCTCGAACCCGGTTGACGCTTCCACCGCTGCATACCAGTGTTTCGCCCACACGCCGTCGGTCGGCCGCGGGCCGGGCGCCCACGACAGCATCTGCTGCATGAACGGAATACCGAGCGCGGCGCAGAGCCGCGTCAGCATGCCGCGCGGGTCCTTCAGCACGTCGCTCGCGAGCACCACCGGCGGCGCGCGTCCGAGGCGGTCAGCGACGCGGTCGAAGATCTCGCACTGCTGCGCCAGCCCGGTGTCGGCGAGCTGCGCCTCGGGATAATTCCTCACCAGCGAGGCGATCATCTGGTCCGGCTCGCGGATCAGGAACGCGTGGGTCAGGCGATCCAGCCAGCCGCGGTCCATGTCCGGCAGCAGGTGATGGGCCATGTGCTTCTGGTACCAGACCGCGCGGCCCTCCGGCACCGGGCCGGTGATTTCGGCCACCACCTTGCGCCAGTCGGTCTCGTGCCGCGCCAGCACCTCCACACGACCGGGGTGCTCGATGCCCGTGGCCCGGAGGTAATGTGCGTACAGCGGTTCGTCGCTGACGTGCGTGTCCGGCCGGCTGCCGAAGGCGCGCATCATCGCGGTCGAGATGTTGCGCGGCCCGGACCACATGGCAATCCGGACCGTCATGCGGTCGTCGAGCCTCCCGGCGCCGCGCCGAGCCGGGACAGCGCATCCACGACGCGCCGCAGGCAGTCGGCATTCACGCCGGAACTCGTCTCCGGCCCCGGCATGTTCTCTTCGGTCGCCACCATCAGCTGCTGCAGCTGGTCCTTCCACTGCAGCAGGATGGCGTGCTTCTGCTCGGCGCTGAAGTCGGGCGACATCTCCAGCGCCTCGGGCGAACCGAAGGCACGGCCGGGGTCCTTCATGGCTGACGCGAAATCTGGGCTCGGCATGATTCCGCCAACGGATCGCGGGGAGGTCCGCTCATCATACGCCGCGTGTGAAGTCTCAGGACTAAGGTGACATTCTGGCTCTCATCCTGCCCGGAGAGAGCAACATGACAAAAGCTGAACAGAACCGCGTGGTTGCCTGGCGTTTGAAGATCATCCGACAGGCCAAGGATCTACCGAGAGGCGTGGCCCAGACGTGCCGGCATTTCGGGCTTTCTCGCAAAACCTTCTACAAATGGAGCGCCAGGTATAGGAGCCACGGAGAGGCGGGCCTCTGCGATCGGCCCCGGGCGCCGCTGCACAGTCCGCGCAGCACGCCCCGTGCGGCCATCTCCAAGATCCTGTATTTGCGAGAACGCTATCGATTTGGGCCGGCTCGGATTACCAGCTATCTACATCGTTTTCACAATATCGACGTTGCACGTTCTACGGTGCACCGCATGCTCATCCGC
>CAZYPM010000025.1:0-16575 GCA_964649205.1 uncultured Steroidobacteraceae bacterium | reverse complement strand
GGAAGTAGGTCGAGAGCTCCATCGGGCAGCGCACGCCCTTCGGCACGTAGACGAAGGAGCCGTCGGTGAACACCGCCGAGTTGAGCGCCGCGTAGAAGTTGTCGCCCACCGGCACCACGCTGCCGAGGTAGCGCTCCACCAGCTGCGGGTGCTGCTGCACCGCCTCGGAGAACGGGCAGAAGATCACGCCCGCCGCGGCCAGGCGCTCCTTGAACGTGGTCGCGACCGAGACGCTGTCGAACACCGCGTCCACCGCGACGCCGGCGAGCCGCGCGCGCTCGTGCAGCGGCACGCCGAGCTTGTCGTAGGTCTCGAGCAGCTTCGGGTCCACCTCGGCCAGCGACTTCGGCGCGTCCGCGCGCTGCTTCGGCGAGGAGAAGTAGGAGATCGCCTGGAAGTCGATCGGCGGGTAGTGAACCTGGGCCCAGCCGGGCTCGGTCATGCGCTGCCAGCGGCGGAAGGCCTTCAGCCGCCACTCGAGCATGAACGCGGGCTCGCCCTTCTTGGCGGAGATCAGCCGGATCACGTCCTCGTCGAGGCCCGGCGCGACGGTGTCGCTCTCGATGTCCGTGACGAAGCCGTGGCGGTACTTGCCGCCGACCAGCGACTCGAGGTCCTTCGACTGCGCGGTCACGCGGGCCCCGGCTTGCCGCCGCGCACCAGCGGGCGCCAGCGGCCGGCGGCCGGGCGATGCAGGTCGGGCGTGGCGAAGGCGGCGTCGTGGCGCAACAGCTCGTCCAGCTTCACGTCGGTGAGCGCACGCAGGATTGCGCTGCTGATGCGCTGCCAGCCGTGGCCGACCTGGCAGGTGGCTTCGATGCCGCACTGGCCCGCGCCGCTCGCGCATTCGGTGAGCGCGACCGGGCCCTCGACCGCGTCGATGATGTCGGCGGCGTTGATCTCGGCGGTCGGCCGGGCGAGCTGGTAGCCGCCGTGGGCGCCGCGCACCGAGCGCACCAGACCGGCGTGCTGCAGCTGCTTCAGCAGCTTGCTCACGGTCGGCAGGCCGATGCGGGTCCGATCGGCGATGTCGGCGGCGCTCGCGAGGCTGCCGCCCGCGAGGCTCGCGAGGATCACCGTTGCATAATCGGTCAGGCGGCTGATGCGCAGCATGGATGCGTGCTCCCGGGCCCCGGAATAAACAGTACGATTTTAGTACTATTATCCGCGGCGGGGTAGGGGGCGGCAGCGGTCTGCTATCCTTCGCGCCCGGCACGGCCGCCCGGCCTGCCGGCAGGATTCCCGGAGGAAATGCCCGCGATGAACAGCCAGGAACTCGACCAGAATGCGACCGCGATGGTGGCGCCCGGCAAGGGCATCCTCGCGGCGGACGAATCGACCGGCACGATCAAGAAGCGCTTCGACAAGATCAGGCTCGAATCCACCTTCGAGTCGCGCCGCGCCTACCGCGAGCTGCTGTTCACGGCACCCGACGCGGAGCAGTACATCTCCGGCGTCATCCTCTACGACGAAACCCTGCGCCAGAAGGCGGCGGACGGCCGTCCGTTCCCGGCGCTGCTCGCCGCGCGCGGCATCCTGCCGGGCATCAAGGTGGACGCCGGCGCCAAGCCGATGGCCGGTTTCCCCGGCGAGACCGTGACCGAGGGCCTCGACGGACTGCGCGAGCGGCTCGCGGAGTACCGCGGCCTCGGTGCGCGCTTCGCCAAGTGGCGCGCGGTGATCGACGTCGGTGCGGGCATCCCGACCGGGGCCTGCCTGGAGGCCAATGCGCAGGCGCTGGCGCGCTACGCGGCGCTGTGCCAGGAGGCCGCGATCGTGCCCATCGTCGAGCCGGAGGTGCTCATGGACGGCGACCATACGATCGAGCGCTGCGAGGAGGTCACCGATGCGACGCTCGAGGTCGTGTTCCGCGCGCTGTTCCGCGAGCGCGTGCGGCTCGAGGGCATGGTGTTGAAGCCGAACATGGTGATTGCCGGCAAGAAGTGCCCGGTGCAGGCGAAGCCCGAGCAGGTGGCGGCGGCGACCGTGCGCTGCCTGAAGCGGCACGTGCCCGCGGCGGTGCCCGGCATCGCCTTCCTGTCCGGCGGCCAGAGCGAGGCCGAGGCGACGCTGCACCTGTCGCTGATGAACCGCCTGGGCGGGCTGCCGTGGCAGCTGTCGTTCAGCTATGGCCGCGCGCTGCAGCAGAGCACGCTCGACGCCTGGCGCGGCGAACCCGGCAACGTCGCCGCCGCACAGCGCGCCTTCCTGCGCCGCGCGCGCCTCAACGGGCTCGCCCGCAGCGGCCGCTACGAGACGGCGATGGAGCAGGCGGCCTGATTCCGCGCCCGGGATCCCGCGCATGACCCACGCCGCGCGCCAGGAGTCTGCCGCGGACGGCACCGTCGTGCGCGTGCGCGGGCTGCACTACGCGGTCAATTCGCGGCCGATCTTCGAGGGCGTCGATTTCGACTTCCGCCGCGGTTCGGTGACCGCCGTCATGGGGCCGAGCGGCACCGGCAAGACGACGCTGCTGCGCCTGATCACGGGCCAGTTGCGCCCGGACCGCGGCCTGGTCGAGGTCGAGGGCCAGGACGTGTCCAGGCTCGACCGCGCCGGCATCTACCGGCTGCGGCGGCGCATGGGCATGCTGTTCCAGAACGGCGCGCTGCTCACCGACCTCGACGTCTACGAGAACGTCGCCTTCCCGCTGCGCGAGCACACGCGCCTGCCGGAGCGGCTGCTGCGCCACGTGGTGTTGACCAAGCTGCAGGCCGTCGGCCTGCGCGGCGCCTGGCGGCTGATGCCGTCGGAGCTGTCCGGCGGCATGGCGCGACGCGTCGCGCTGGCGCGCGCGATCGTCATGGATCCGGGGCTGTTGATCTACGACGAGCCTTTCGTCGGCCTCGACCCGATCTCGATGGGCATGGTGCTGCGCCTGATCCGCCGGCTCAACGACGCGCTCGGCCTGACCAGCATCGTGGTCTCGCACGATGTGCGCGAGATCACCGCGGTCGCCGACGCCTGCTACCTGATCTCCGGCGGCCGCGTGGTCGCGACCGGCGCGCCGGGAGCGCTCGCCGACAGCGCGCGCGAGGACGTGCGGCAGTTCATGCACGGCCTGCCGGACGGGCCGGTGCCGTTCCACTATCCGGCGCCGGACTACGCGGCGCAGGTCGCGGAGCTGCAACGATGATCACGGCACTGCCACGCGAGCTGCTGGCGAGCGCCGGCGCGGCACTCACCACGCTCGGCCGCTATGCGATCTTCGGACTCCGGCTGCTGGCGGCAACGCCCGGCGGCCTGCGGCGCTTCGGTCTCGTGGTGCAGCAGGTGCACAACGCAGGGGCGCTGTCGCTGGTCATCATCATGCTGTCCGGACTGTTCGTCGGCATGGTGCTCGGGCTGCAGGGCTACGACCTGCTGGAGCGCTTCGGCTCGGAGGAATCCCTCGGCACCGCGGTCGCCCTCGGGCTGCTGAAGGAACTCGGCCCGGTGGTCACCGCGCTGCTGTTCGCCGGCCGCGCCGGCACCGCGCTCGCCTCCGAGCTCGGCCTGATGCGCGCGACCGACCAGCTGGCGGCGATGGAAGTGATGGCGGTCGACCCGCTGCGCCGTGTCGTGCTGCCGCGCTTCCTCGGCAGCGTCCTGTCCATGCCGTTGCTGGCGGCGATCTTCAGCCTGGTCGGCCTGTTCGGCGCGCAGCTCATCGGCGTGCAGCTGATGGGCGTGGACGCCGGCCAGTTCTGGTCGCAGATGCGGGGTGCGGTCGAGCTCGACGACGTCATGGAGGGCGTGATCAAGAGCGGCGTGTTCGGCGTCGCCTGCGGCCTGGTCGCCGTCTACGAGGGCTATCATTCGGTCCCGACCGCGGAGGGCGTCGGCCGCGCCACCACGCGCACCGTCGTGACCTCGTCGGTGCTGGTGCTGTTGCTCGACTACATGCTCACTGCGGTCATGCTGTAAGGAGTCCTGCCATGCGCCAGACGCGCGCCATCGAGCTGGGAACCGGGCTGTTCGTGCTGCTCGGCTTTGCCGCGCTCTTCTTCCTGGTCACGCAGATCACCAACCGCCAGTTCGGGATCGGCGACGACGGCTATCGCCTGGTCGCCTCGTTCGAGCAGGTCGGCGGGCTCAAGCCCGGCGCGCCGGTGTCCATGTCGGGCGTGACGGTGGGCCGCGTCGAGGCCATCGAGTACGACTTCAACGAGTACCGCGCGCGCGTGACGCTGCGCATCGGCCGCGGCTTCGACCGCATTCCCGACGACAGCGACGCGGGCATCCTGACCGCGGGCCTGCTGGGCGGGCAGTATGTCGGCATCGGTCCCGGCGCCTCGGAAACTTTCTTCAAGGACGGCGATCAGATCCAGTTCACGCAGTCCGCGATCGTGCTCGAGAACCTGATCAGCAAGTTCCTGTTCTCGAAGGCCTCCGGAGAGCCGGCCGGGGATGCCAAGGAGGATCCGACGCCATGATGCGACATCTCCTGTCCCGCAGCCTGCTGTCGCTGCTCGGCCTGCTCGCCGCCGCCGCCGCGCCGGCCGCGGAGGCGGTGCCGGGACCTGCGCCGCAGGAGCTGATCGAGGCCACGGCGCGGCGCATGCTGGAGTCGCTGGATGCCGACCGCGCCGCGGTGCGCCAGGACCCGAAGCGCGTGCAGGCGCTGGTCGACGAGATCCTGCTGCCGCACTTCGACACCGACTATTCCGCCCGGCTGGTGCTGGGCAGGCACTGGCGTGCTGCCACGCCCGAGCAGCGCCGGCGCTTCGTCGACGCGTTCTACCGCTCGCTGCTGCGCAACTATGGTTTCGCGCTCGCGGAGTTCACCGCCGACCGGCTGGTCGTGCTGCCGTTCCGCGGCGACCTGTCGAACGGGCAGGCGACCATCCGCACCGAGGTCAAGCGCAGCGACGGCACGCGCGTGCCGGTCAATTACACGATGCGCGCCACGCCCGACGGCTGGAAGGCCTGGGACGTCACGATCGAGGGAATCTCCTACGTGCGCAACTTCCGCAACGACGTCGGCGCCGAAGTGGACCAGCGCGGGCTGGACGCCGTCATCGAGCGGCTCGAGCGCGAGAACCGCGATGGCGCGCCGGCGCGCAGCGGCTGATCCCGTGGACGCGGGCGCTCTCGAGGACCTGGGCAACGGGCGCTTTGCGCTCTCGGGCGACCTCGTGTTCGGCACCGTAGCCCCGCTGCTGGCGGCGGGCGACGCCGCATTCGCGGCGCTCGCGGCAGCGGAAGTGGACCTTGCCCGCGTCGGGCGCGTGGACAGTGCGGGACTGGCGCTGCTGCTGGAATGGTCGGTGGGCAGGCGCGCGACGGGGCGCGCCATCCGCTACCGCAATGCGCCGGAGGCCATGCGCACGCTGGCGCGTATCGGCGAGGTCGAGGCGCTGCTGGCGGAAGCCGGCCCAGGCTGACCCCGGGATTCCGCCGGCGACTCCGGCGCTGCCGGGTCCACCGGGTCTTCCGCGTCCTCCGGTTCCTCCGGGTCCTCCAGCGGTTCCTCGGGCACGTCGCCGTCCCGCACCTGGAACTCGCGCCGCTGCAGCCAGGCATTGCGGATGAACGCATAGCGGTCAAAGGCCGCGTCCACCGCGGCGTCCGCGGACAGCAGGCTCGCGCGCTTGTCGACCACGTAGAGCAGGGCGAGCGCCGTGCGCTCTTCCTCGGTGATGTCGAGTTGCACGCGCAGGTCGGTCTGCGCGTCGGCGGCCATGGCAGGCAGGTCGCGCAGCGTCGAGGGACCCAGCAGCGGCAGCATGAGGTAGGGACCCGCAGGCACGCCCCAGCGGCCGAGCGTCTGGCCGAAGTCCTCGTCATTGCGCCGGATGCCGATGCGGGACGCGGGGTCCAGCAGGCCGCCGATGCCGAGCGTCGAGTTGATGGCGAAACGCCCGATGTCCGCGGCGGTGTCGACCAGCTTGCCCTGCAGCAGGTCGTTCGCGATCGTGGTCGGGAAGGCCAGGTGCCCCAGGACGTTGCCGATGCCGGTGCGCACCGGCCGCGGCACGACGCGCTGGTATCCCCGGGCGACCGGACGCAGCACGGCGCGGTCGATGGCGTCGTTGAACTTCTGCACGCCGCGGTTCCAGCGCTCGAACGGGTCGGCCGGCGCCGCCGGCGCGTTGGCGGTGGCGCAGCCCGCAAGGGCCAGCAGCAGCGCGGCGACGGCGCCCGCGCGGGCGAAGATCGGCATGCGGCGAGTCTCCCGGCCGGTACCGCCGGGATTTTACCGCGCGCTGCCGCCCTCGGGCTGCGGATTCGCGGGTCCCGGCAGCTGCTCGGCGCGCCGGCCCTTCGGCAGGTACTCCTGCAGCTCGCGGATGCGGGCGTCGAAGCGCTCGCGCTGCACGGCGTTGAGCCCGGGCACGGCCTGGGCCAGGCGCAGCTGGTCGATCGCCAGCACCAGGTCGCCGCTGATCACGTGGTACTCGGACATGTAGTAGTAGGCGTCGGCGACGTCGCCGGCCGCGTTCGCGGCATAGGCGGTGTAGCGCGCCTGTTCAGGGGTCGGCGGCACGTTGTTGAACAGGTCGAGCAGCACGACGTGGGCGCGCTTCGCGTCGCCGCCGCGGATCAGCGCCTCGGCATAGCGCATCGTGACCGGCACGCTGCGCGGGAACAGCCGCATCGCCTCCTCCAGCGTCGCGCGCGCCGCGGCGACGCGACCGGCCGCGAGCCGGGCCTCGCCGAGCGCGGTGTGGTAGAGGATCACGTCCGGGCGCCGCTCGAGCAGCGACTGCAGCATCGGGATCGCCTCGTCAGGGGCGCCGTCGCGCAGCAGCGCCAGCGCCCGGCCGTACTGTTCGCCATCCGTGGATGGCAGGTCGGCGCCGCCGGCGCGCGAGTACAGGTCGCGGAACCGCGTCTCCGGCGGCAGCATGGCGACCGCGAGCCGCTCGCGCACCAGCGCGTAGCTGGTGCTGTCCGGCGTGCGCGGCCGCTCGAGGCGGTTGGCGCGGTCGCGCGTCTCGGCGATGCGCTCGGTCGTGACCGGGTGGGTGCGCAGCAGGTCCGGGATGTTGCGCCCGGCGCCGCCGCTGCGCTGCTGCATGGTCCAGAAGAACTCCGGCATCGCGACCGGGTCGAAGCCGGCGGCCGCGAGGATGCCGATGCCGACGCGGTCGGCCTCGCTCTCGTTGGCGCGCGTGAAGTTGATCTGCTGCTGCTGCGCGAGGCCCTGCGCGGCGGTCATGGTGCCGAGCATGGCGTCGCCGGGCATGCCGGTGGTCGCGCTGATCAGGATCGCGGCCAGCACCGCCGCGGCGGAGGCGAGGTTCGCGCGCCCGGCATTCTGGATCGAACGCGCGATATGGCGCTGCGTCACGTGCGCGATCTCGTGCGCGAGCACGCCCGCGAGCTCGGCTTCGCTGCGGGTCGCCGTCAGCAACCCGGCGTTCACGCCGATGAAGCCGCCCGGCAGCGCGAAGGCGTTGATGCCAGAATCCTTGATCGCGAAGAAGGTGAAGCGGTGCGCGCCCTCGTGCGCCTGGCTGGCGAGCCGCATGCCCAGCGCCTGCAGGTATTCGGCGACCTCGGGATCCTCGACGATCTGCCCGGCGTCGCGCAGGCCGCGGACGATCATGAGCCCGATGCGGTACTCGTCCACCAGCGACAGCGTGGTGGAGGCCGGCGTGCCGATGTCCGGCAGGTCGCCGCCGGGCACGGTCTGCGCCGCCGCCGGCAGCGGCGGCAGGCAGAGCAGCAGCGAGAGCAGCAGGGCGGTCGCGCGCATCGGTCCGGTCCCGGTGGAACTGCCCCTTCGACCGCGCCGGGCGCCCATGGTTCGGCCGGACCGCGTCAGAGCGCCTCGGAGGCGAAATCGGCGAGACGCGAGCGCTCGCCGCGCACCAGCGTCACGTGGCCCGCATGGCGCCAGCCACGGAAGCGGTTGACGACGTAGGTGAGGCCCGAGGTCGTTTCGGTGAGGTAGGGCGTGTCGATCTGCGCGATGTTGCCGAGGCAGATCAGCTTGGTGCCGGGGCCGGCGCGGGTGA
This sequence comes from uncultured Steroidobacteraceae bacterium, assembly GCA_964649205.1. GTDB lineage: Bacteria > Pseudomonadota > Gammaproteobacteria > Steroidobacterales > Steroidobacteraceae > SCUD01. The sequence continues at coordinate 8,629 of CAZYPM010000025.1, read as the reverse complement.
CCAGCGCCTTCATCTGCTTGGAGGTCAGGTTCTGCGCCTCGTCGAGGATCAGGTAGCGGTTCAGGAAGGTGCGGCCGCGCATGAAGTTGAGCGAGCGGATCTTGATGCGATGGCGCAGCAGGTCCTGGGTCGCCGCGCGGCCCCAGCTGCCGCCCTCCTGGCTCTGCGTCAGCACCTCGAGGTTGTCCATCAGCGCGCCCATCCAGGGCTCCATCTTCTCTTCCTCGGTGCCGGGCAGGAAGCCGATGTCCTCGCCGAGCGGGATCGTCACGCGCGTCATGATGATCTCGCTGAAGCGGTTGGTCTCGAGCGTCTGGACCAGGCCGGCCGCCAGCGTCAGCAGCGTCTTGCCGGTGCCGGCCGGGCCCAGGATCGTGACGAAGTCGATGTCCGGGTCCAGCAGCAGGTTGAGCGCGAGGTTCTGCTCGCGGTTGCGCGCGGTGATGCCCCAGACCGAGTGCCGCTCGCTGCGGTAGTCCTGCGTCACCTCGAGCGTGGCGACGTCGCCGTCGATCGAGCGCACCATCGCCTCGAAGGCGTCGTCGCCGCTGCCGTACAGGAACAGGTTGGGGTGCCACTCGCGCACCCGCGGCCCGCGCAGGCGATAGAAGCTGCGCGCCTGCTCCTGCCAGGATTCCATCTGGCTGCCGTGGCTGTCCCAGAAGTCCGCCGGCAGCGCCGCCACGCCGGTGAACAGCAGGTCGGCATCCTCGATCGTGCGGTCGTTGAAATAGTCCTCCGCGTGCACGCCGAGGATCGCCGCCTTGATGCGCAGGTTGATGTCCTTGGACACCAGCGTCACCCGCGTGGCCGGGTTCTCCATCTGCAGCGCCAGCGTGTAGCCGAGCAGCGCGTTGTCGATGCCGTGGCCCGGCAGCGTGTCCGGCAGTCCCGCGGCCAGGCGCCGGGTCTGGAAATAGAGCCGCCCGCTCGGCGGCTTCTTGCCGTGGTTCCCGGAACGGCCCGCAGGCAGCTCGAGCCCGCGGTCGATCTGCTCCTTGGTGGCGTTCGCCATCAGCTCGTCCAGGAAGCGGCTGACCTGGCGTGCATTGCGCGCCGATTCCGACAGGCCTTTCTTGTTGGCGTCGAGTTCCTCGAGCACGCCCATGGGCACGTAGATGTCGTGTTCCTCGAAGCGGAAGATCGCCGCCGGATCGTGCATCAGCACGTTCGTATCGAGCACGAACGCGCGCCGGCTGCCCTTTGCGGCTCGGCCCTTCATCATGGCGCGGTCAGAGCTCGCGCGCCGCGGCCAGGACTTCCTCGGCGTGCCCCGCCACGCGCACCTTGCGCCACTCCCGGCGCAGGACGCCCTTCGAGTCGATCAGGAACGTGCTGCGTTCGATGCCCATCATCTTCCTTCCGTACATGTTCTTCTGCTTCCAGACGCCGAACAGGGACGCGAGCTCGTGGTCCGGGTCGGAGCCCAGTTGGAACGGGAACTTCAGCTTGTCGCGGAAGCGCCGGTGCGATTCCAGCGAGTCGGTCGAGACGCCGAGGATCGTGGTGTGCGCGCGGCGGAACTGCGGCGCGAGGTCGCGGAAATCGCTGCCCTCGGTGGTGCAGCCCGGCGTGTTGTCGCGCGGGTAGAAGTACAGCACCAGGCTGCCCTCCGGACGAGCGCCGAGGCGGAACTCGCCGCCGGTCGTCGCGACCGCGAAGCGGGGGACCTTGCTGCCGACGGCGACTGCGCTCATGCCTGCGGGGTTCCGGCGCGCCGTCAGCTCTTGACCGGCTCGAGGATCGCGTCGAGGTTCATCTCGTCGCAGAAGTCCATGAACTCCTCGCGCAAGGCGCCCACGTGGATGCGTGCGGGGACGTTCACGATCATGTAGACGGAGAACATCTGCGCGCCGGTGTGCGCCGCCGAGTAATTGCGCGTGGACAGCTCGCCGATGTCGATGCCGCGCGCGGCGAAGAACCCCGACAGGCCCGAGACGATGCCCGCCTGGTCGATGCAGACCACGTCCACCGAGTACGGAACCATGTCCTCGCGCGCCGGGCGCTCGGCGGTGCGGCGCACCTGCACGGTCATGCCGGAAGCCTCGGCGAGCTTGGCGAGCTCGGTCTCGATGCGCGCGATCGAGTGCCAGTTGCCGGCCACCAGCAGCAGCATCGCGAACTCGTTGCCGAGCGCGGTCATGCGGCTCTCGCTGATGCTGCCGCCGCAGTCGGCGACGACTTTCGCGAGATCATGGACCAGGCCGATGCGATCGCCGCCGATGGCCGAAATTGCGATGAATTGTTTCATGCAGCAGGGCGCGCGGGCGCCTGCTGCAGTCTACGGGAATCGGGCGCCCGAGGATATCGCGGCGGGCGCGCGGCTTGCGCGGGCGCGGCGCGCGCCAGTACGATCCCGCGTCCGGTTCCGGCCATCCGGCCGGGGGGTGCGATGTTCCGCGGCAGCCTGGTGGCGCTGGTGACGCCGATGACGGAGTCGGGCGACGTGGACCACGTCGCCTTCGGCCGGCTGCTCGACTGGCACGTCCGCCAGGGCAGCGACGGCGTCGTGGTCGCCGGAACCACCGGCGAGTCGGCCACGGTCACGGCAGCCGAGGCGGCGGAACTGCTGCAGATCGCGGTCCAGCAGGTCGGCGGGCGCATGCCGGTGATCGCGGGCACTGGCAGCAACTCGACCGCGGAATCGGTCGAACGCACGCGCGTGGCCTGCGAGCTCGGCGTCGACGGCGTGCTGGTGGTGACGCCTTATTACAACCGGCCGCCGCAGGAGGGCCTGTACCGCCATTTCAGCGTGGTCGCGGACGCCGCCAGCGTGCCGCTCATCCTCTACAACGTGCCGTCGCGCACGGCCTGCGACCTGCTTCCGGAGACCGTCGAGCGGCTCGCGGCCCATCCGCAGATCATCGGCATCAAGGAGGCCACCGGCAGCATCGAGCGGGGCCGGGACATCCTGGCGCGCTGCGGCGACGATTTCCTGCTGCTGTCGGGCGACGACGCGACCAGCCGCGAGCTGGTCGGCGCGGGCGCGCAGGGCGTGATCACGGTGTCCGGCAACGTGGCGCCGCGGCTGATGCACGAGATGATGGAGGCCGCGCTCCGGGGCGATGGCGAGACGGCACGGGAACTCGACGGCCGCCTCGCGGGTCTGCACACTGCGCTCTTCGTCGAGCCGAACCCGATCCCGGTCAAGTGGGCGTTGCAGCGCCTCGGCCTGATCGGACCGGGCATCCGCCTGCCGCTGGTGGAACTCGGCGAATCGCACCGGGAAACGGTGCTGGCGGCGATGCGCCGTGCCGGGGTGGTCGAATGAGGACGACGATGAACCGAATCTGGATCGCGATCGCGGCCTGCGGGTTCGCCGGTGGATGCGGGCTGCTGCCCGACGCCTACAGCGGCTGCGACAAGCCGCAACCCTACCAGTCGGCGCAGGAGATGCCGGCGCTGCAGGTCCCGGCGGGCGCCGATGCGCCGGACACGCGCAACGCACTGCGCATTCCCGCCGTGCCGGCGCCCGAGCGGCCGCCCGGAGCGGGCCGCTGCCTCGATCATCCGCCGGCCTACGGCGGGACCCGCCCGCCGGGCGGCTGAACCGCGTTCGGTTGCCGCAAGGGAGGGGCTCCGGTAGGCTTTCGCGCCCGCGGAGAGGTGGCCGAGTGGTCGAAGGCGCTGGACTGGAATTCCAGTAATACCCACAAGGTATTCGTGGGTTCGAATCCCACCCTCTCCGCCAGCCAATAAAGGGGACGCGTCCCTTTCTTGTAAAGGGACGCGTCCCCTTTATTGGTCGTCGCGGTCGCCCGGGCCGCGGGCACCGCCGCCGGCGGTGACCGACTCGTAGGCGCGCGCAAATGCCGCGAGGAAGGCGGCGGGCAGTCCGGCGTCGCCGACCTGGGCGGTGGCACGGAACATTTCCCGGTAGCGTTCCCACAGCCGCGCCTGCAAGTCGGGTCCGGCCGCGCCGCGGCGCCCGAGCTGCAGCTCGAGTTCTTCCGGGTCGAGCTTTTGCAGCAGGGCGGTGACCGCTTCGCGCAGCGCCGCGGCGATCGCCACCTCGTGATGACGGGCGCGTGCGAACTGCGCGCGCACCTCGTCGATCGCGCGCGAGTCGCCCGGGCCGCGCCCCGCCAGCATCAGCTCCAGCACTTGCTCGACCGCCGCGAGCTGCAGCAGCGGGCTGGTCGCGTCGCGCCGCCGCGCTCCGGAGGCGATGTTGAACTCACCGGCGAAGTCGGCGCGCGTGCGCGCGAGCTCCGAGAAGCCGACCAGCATCTCGCGCAGCAACTGCCCCGCCTGCGCGAGCGCCGTGGCGCGCACCTCCGGCGGCAGGGCGCGCGGGTCGATGCCGGCGCCCTTGCAGAACGCGGCCAGCCCCGGCCACAGTTCCTGCTCCTCCCGTGCGCGCGCGGAGGCGACCGGCGCAGCGGGCGCGCTGGGTGCGGCAGTTGCGGCAGGGGGCGAGGGCGGCAGCGGCCGTTGGACCTGTTCGCGCAGCAGCCGCCTGGTGGCCATGAAGTTCCGGGCCTCGAATGACTGCCGCAGGTCCTCCTGGCTGTTGGCGGAAGTGTCCTGCACCAGGAAGTCGTTGCTGCCGGAGATCTCGACCTCGATCTCGTACTCGCCGATCCGGATGTGGTCCCCGTTCGCGAGCTTGTGCGGCTGGTCCGGCCCCAGCGCCTCCTCCGAGCCGTTGACGAAAGTGCCATTGGTGCTCGTGTCGCGCAGCCACCAGGTGCCCGCGCGGTGCTCGATCTCGGCGTGGCGCCCGGACACATAACGGTCGGGATCGCGCAGCACCCAGTCGTTCGACTCGCTGCGCCCGATGCGGCCGCCATTCACGCCGAAGGTCCAGCGCGAGTGCGCGCCGGCCGCAGCCGCGTTGTCGCTGACGATCTTCAGCCTGAGGGCCATCACTTGATCCCGGCGTCGCCGCAGCCCGCGGCGACGGCCGCCCCGGGCATGGTGGGACGGCTATAATAGCGCGCCCACGGCAGGACGACCCCCACCCGGATCATGGCCGCCAGTCACATTTTCAGGATCGTCTTCGTCAACCAGGGCAAGGTGTACGAGATCTACGCCCGCAAGGTGAGCCACGGCGGCCTGCTCGGCTTCGTCGAGGTCGAGGAGCTCGTGTTCGGCGAGCGCAGCACGGTGGTGCTGGATCCCGGCGAGGAGCGCATCAAGGCCGAGTTTGCGGGCGTCAAGCGCAGCTACCTGCCGCTGCACTCGGTGCTCCGCATCGACGAGGTGCGCAAGCAGGGCGTCAGCAAGATCAGCGCGCTCGAGGGCGGCAACGTCGCCCAGTTCCCGGTGAACCTGTTTCCGGCCGGCAACGACCCGGGCGTGAAGCGCTGACCTTCGTGCTGCTGTTCGAAGGCGCACCGGCACTCTCTGCATTCCGGATCGAAAGACTGCTCGCGGCGTTGCGGGCGGCCGAGCCGTCGGTGACCGGCCTGTCGGTCCGCTGGCTGCACGTCGTGGACGTCGCGCGTGCGCTGGATGCCGCGCAGGCGCAGGTGCTCGACCGGCTGCTGGGCGCGGAGCCGGGCGGCGGCGCGCTGCCGGCGGCCGGGCAGCGGCTGCTGGTCGTGCCGCGGCCCGGCACCACCTCGCCGTGGTCATCGAAGGCGACCGACATCGCCCGGGTCTGCGGCCTCGCCCCGGTGCGGCGCGGCGGGCGCGGGCGCGCCGTGCACGTCGCCAGCCGTGCGCCGCTCCCGGCCGCCAGGCTCGCGGCGCTCGCGCCTTTGCTGCACGACCCGATGACCGAAGCGGTGCTGACCGGCGAGGGCGAGCTCACGCGCCTGTTCGAGACGCACGCGCCGCGCCCGCTCGGGCGCATCGCGCTGGGCGCCGCGCCGGTCGAGGCGCTGGCACGCGCCAACGCCGCGCTGGGGCTCGCGCTCTCGGCGGCGGAGATCGAGTACCTGGCCGGCGCGTTCGAACGGCTCGGCCGCGACCCGACTGACGTCGAGGTCATGATGTTCGCGCAGGCCAACAGCGAGCACTGCCGGCACAAGATCTTCAACGCCGAATGGACCGTGGACGGAGCGGCCGCGCCGCGTTCCCTGTTCGGCATGATCCGCCACACGCATGAGCGCAGCCCGCGGGGCGTGCTGTCCGCCTACAGCGACAACGCGGCCGTGCTCGAGGGTCCCATCGCCAGGCGCTTCTTTGCCTCCGCCGCCGGCGCGGCCTACGGCTGGCACGAGGAGCCGGTGGATATCCTGGTGAAGGTCGAGACCCACAACCACCCGACCGCGATCTCCCCGTTCCCGGGCGCCGCGACCGGCTCGGGCGGCGAGATCCGCGACGAGGGCGCGACCGGCCGCGGCGCCAAGCCGAAGGCCGGGCTCACGGGGTTCACGGTCTCGAACCTGCGCATCCCCGGCTTCGAACAGCCTTGGGAGACCGACCACGGCCGCCCGCCACGCATCGCCTCCGCGCTCGCGATCATGCTCGAGGGACCGATCGGCGCGGCCTCGTTCAACAACGAGTTCGGCCGGCCGGGCATCCTCGGCTACTTCCGCAGCTTCGAGCAGGAAGTCGCGGGCGTCGTGCGCGGCTACCACAAGCCGATCATGATCGCGGGCGGACTCGGCAACGTGCGCCGCCAGCACGTCGCGAAGCGGAGCGTGCCCGCCGGCAGTCCGCTGCTGCTGCTGGGCGGGCCCGCGATGCTGATCGGACTCGGCGGCGGTGCGGCGTCCTCGCAGGGCAGCGGCGCCGGCAGCGAGGCGCTCGACTTCGCCTCCGTGCAGCGCGGCAATCCCGAGATGCAGCGGCGCGCGCAGGAAGTCATCGACGCCTGCTGGGCGATGGGCGAGGACAACCCGATCCTGCTGATCCACGACGTCGGCGCGGGCGGACTGTCGAACGCGGTGCCGGAAGTGGTCGCGGCGGGCGGCGGCGGCGGCCGCATCGAACTCGACCGGGTGCCGAGCGACGAGCCGGGCATGTCGCCGCTCGAGATCTGGTGCAACGAGGCGCAGGAGCGCTACGTGCTCGCCATCGCGCCCGGCGGTCTCGACGGATTCCTGGCGCGGTGCCGGCGCGAGCGCTGCCCGGTCGCGGTGATCGGCGAGACCACCGGCGACGGGCGCCTGGTCGTGACCCATGCGGCGAGCGGCGTCACGGCGGTGGACATGCCGATCGAGACGCTGCTCGGCCGGCCGCCGCGCATGCGGCGCGACGCGCGGCGGCGCACCAGGCAGGGCGACGGCTTCGACGGCTCGGACGTGGCCATCGCCGACGCCCTCGAGCGGCTGTTGCGGCTGCCGGCGGTCGCCGACAAGGGATTCCTGGTGACGATCGGCGACCGCAGCGTCGGCGGCCTGATCAGCCGCGACCCGCTGGTCGGGCCCTGGCAGGTGCCGGTCAGCGACGTCGCCGTCACGCTGGCGGCGCTCGCCGGCCATGCCGGGGAGGCGATGGCGATGGGAGAACGCCCGCCGGTCGCGCTGCTCGATGCCGCGGCCTCCGCGCGCATGGCGGTCGGCGAGGCGATCACGAACATCGCGGCCGCCGACGTGCGCCGCCTCGGCGACGTGAAGCTCTCCGCCAACTGGATGGCCGCCTGCGGGGATGCCGCGGAGGACGCCGACCTGTTCGATGCCGTACGAGCGGTCGGCATGGAATTATGCCCGGCGCTCGGCATCGCGATCCCGGTCGGCAAGGACTCGCTCTCGATGCGCACGACCTGGCGCGAGGACGGGCGGGAACGCGCGGTCGTGGCGCCGCTGTCGCTGGTGGTCTCGGCCTTCGCGCCGGTCGGCGACGTGCGCCGCACGCTGACGCCGGTGCTCGACCTGTCGCAGGGCGCGAGCGTGCTGGTGCTGGTGGACCTGGGCGGCGGCCGCGACCGGCTGGGCGGCTCCGGCCTTGCGCAGGTGCACGGCGCGACCGGCGACCTGGCGCCCGACGTGGACGACCCGGCGCGGCTCGCCGCGTTCTTCGCGGCCGTGCGCGAGCTCGCGGACACCGGGCTCGTGCTCGCCTACCACGACCGCTCCGATGGCGGGCTCGCCGTGACGCTGCTCGAGATGGCGTTCGCCGGCCGCGCCGGTTTCGAGGTGGACCTCGGCCCGGTCGCCTCGGCCGCCGGCGCGCTGTTCAGCGAGGAACTCGGCGCCGTGCTCCAGCTGCGCGAACGCGATGCCGGATCCGTGCTGGCCGTGCTTGCACGCCACGGGCTCGGCCAGCTCTCGCGCAGCATCGGCCGCGTGGCGCCGGGCCGGCGCGTGCGCATCACGGCGGGCGGCCGGACGCTCCTGGACGACGACCGCGTGCGCCTGCGCGGGATCTGGTCCGAGACCAGCTGGCGCCTGCAGCGGCTGCGCGACGAGCCCGCCTGCGCGGACGAGGAGCAGGCCGCGCGCCTCGACGAGGACGACCCGGGACTGTGCTGGGACCTGACCTTCGATCCAGACCAGGACATCGCGGCCCCGATGATCGCGACCGGCGCGCGCCCGCGCGTGGCGATCCTGCGCGAGCAGGGCGTCAACAGCCAGGTCGAGATGGCCGCGGCCTTCGACCGCGCCGGTTTCGCCGCCTTCGACCTGCACATGACCGACCTGATCGACGGCGGCGCGGCGCTCGACGGATTCCAGGCGCTGGTCGCCTGCGGCGGCTTCAGCTACGGCGACGTGCTGGGCGCCGGCGAGGGCTGGGC
>CAZYPM010000024.1:2392-16724 GCA_964649205.1 uncultured Steroidobacteraceae bacterium | reverse complement strand
GGCTGGCCCGGCGTGCTGCTGCACGAGGCGGTCGGCCACGGGCTCGAGGGCGACTTCAACCGCCGCGGCACCTCGGCGTTCTCCGGGCGCGTCGGCGAGCGCGTGGCGTCGCCGCTGTGCACGGTGGTGGATGACGGCACGCTCTCCGCCCGCCGCGGCTCGCTGAACGTGGATGACGAGGGCACGCCGACTTCCTGCACCACCCTGATCGAGAACGGCGTGCTGAAGGGCTACCTGCAGGACAAGCTGAATGCGCGCCTGATGGGCATGGCCCCGACCGGCAACGGCCGCCGCGAGTCGTTCGCGCACACCACGCTGCCGCGCATGACCAACACCTACATGCTGCCCGGCCCGCACGACCCGGGCGAGATCATCCGCTCGGTGAAGAAAGGCCTGTACGCGGTCAACTTCGGCGGCGGCCAGGTGGACATCACCTCGGGCAAGTTCGTGTTCTCCGCGAGCGAGGCCTACCTGATCGAGGACGGCAAGGTCACCGCGCCGGTCAAGGGCGCGACGCTGGTCGGCAACGGCCCCGACGTGCTGACGCGCGTCAGCATGGTCGGCAACGACCTTTCCCTCGACGACGGCATCGGCAGCTGCGGCAAGGACGGGCAGACCGTGCCGGTCGGCGTCGGCCAGCCGACGCTGCGCGTGGACGCGCTGACCGTCGGCGGCACGGCCTGACGGCCGGGATACCCTGCATGCGGATTGCGCGCACCGTCTACGAAGCGCTGCCCTGGGTCTACATGATGCTGGGCGCCGGCGCGATCGCGGCGTCCTATCTCTGGCGCCAGCCGCTCTGGACCGAGGCGCTCGCCGTGTGCGGGCTGGCCGCGATCGTGCTGGGACTCATGCTGGTGCTGCGCCGGCGCGATTACCGGATCCAGCAGCGCCGCTACGGCGCCGAGCTGGAGGACGAGGACTAGGACCAGGATTCAGGCGGCGCCGGCCGCCGGCGCCTCGTCGTCCGCCTCGTCCGCGCCGTTTCCTTCCGCGAGGATGCGGTGGTCGCCGGTCGTCTCCGGCTGCTGCTGGGCGCGCGCGCGGGCCGAGCGCTCATCCAGGTACATGATCTCGTGCTTGCCGAGCACGATGACGTCGCCGTCGTTGAGGTGGTGCTTGCGCACCCGCTTCGACTTCACGTAGACACCATTGGTGCTGTTGAGGTCCTCGAGCACGCTGCCATCGGCGGTGGTCGTGATCTGGCAGTGGTGCCGGCTGATGAACTTGCTCTCGATCTGCAGGTCGTTGTCCACGGTGCGGCCGATGATCAGGCGCCCGGGGCGCAGCGGGCGCTCCTCCACGTGCTCGCCCGCGTGCGCGACGATGATGCGCGCCAGCACCGTCTCCGGCCCGATCGCCGGTGGCGGCGCCGGCGGCGGCATGACCGCGGCCCGCAAGCGGTTGGTGCGCGCGGCGAATTCCACCCACTGCAGCTCCTCGATCGCGGCCTTGAGCTCGGGCACGCCGACGTGCGCGCGCTCGAGCGCATAGGCGCCCATCAGCGCGGTGTCGCAGATCGTGTTGATGAGCCGCGGCACGCCACCGGTGTAGCGGTAGATGACCGGATAGGTGTCCTCGGTGAAGATCCGCCGGCCGTGCGAGCCCGCGACCTCGAGCCGGTGCAGCACGTAGGCCTGTGTGTCCTCCGGCGACAGCGCGGTGAGGTGGAAGCGCAGGCGCACGCGCTGCACCAGCTGGATCATTTCGGCCGAGTCCAGCTTCTCGTTCAGCTCCGGCTGGCCGCACAGGATGATGCGCAGCACCTTCTCCTTGGTCGTTTCCACGCCGGAGAGCAGGCGGATCTCCTCGAGCACGCGGCTCGACAGGTTCTGCGCCTCGTCGACGATCAGCAGCACCTTGCGCCCGGCGGCGTACTGCTCGACCAGGAACTGGTTGAGCGTCGCCAGCAGTTCGGCCTTGCGCATCTTGAACGGGGCGAAGCCAAACTGGACCAGCACCGCCTGCAGGAACTCGATCGGCGACACCTGGGTCTGCGCGACCTGCGCGACCACCACGTCCTTCTCGAGCTCGCGCAGGAAAGTCTCGATCAGCGTGGTTTTGCCGGAACCGATCTCGCCGGTGATCACCACGAAGCCGTCGGTGAACCAGATGGTCGACTCCATGTACGCCTTGGCGCGCGCATGGTGTTTCGACAGGTACAGGAAAGCCGGGTCCGGGCTCAGCCGGAACGGCAGCTCCGTCAGCTGGAAATGTTCCAGGTACATGGGACCGATAAGGCTAGCACATGGGCCGGAATGGACGGGCCCCGGCGCCTGTCAGCCGCAGCAGCCGCGCGGCCAGGCGGTCACGCCCGGCGCGGTCCGCGCCGACGAACGTCAGGTGGCCCAGCTTGCGGCCGGGACGCGGCGATTTGCCATAGTCGTGCAGGTGCACGCCGCGCAGCGCCGTGACGCCATGCCGCGCCGGCATGCGGCCGATCAAATTGACCATGACGGCATGGCCGCGCGGCGCCGTGCTGCCGAGCGGCAGGCCGGTGATCGCGCGCAGGTGATTCTCGAACTGGCTGGTCTCGGCGCCCTCGATGGTCCAGTGGCCGGAGTTGTGCACCCTGGGCGCCAACTCGTTCGCGATCAATCGGCCGCGTTCGACGAAAAATTCGACACACAGGACGCCCCGGTAAGCGAGTGCCGCCATCAGCCGTCGCAGGTGGCGCTCCGCGCTGCGTTGCAGCGGCGCGTCCTGAAACGGCGCGCGCGTCATCGCCAGGACGCCGTCAACGTGCAGGTTCTCGGCCAGCGGGTAGAACGCGGTCCGGCCCGCACGGTCGCGCGCGCCGATCAGCGATACCTCCTGCGTGAAATCCACCAGCCGCTCGTAGACCAGCGGCTGGCCTTGCAGTCGTTGCCAGGCGGAGTCGGCGTCGGCGGCGTGCCGCAGCCGCGCCTGGCCCTTGCCGTCGTAGCCGAGCCGGCGCGTCTTCAGGATGCCAGGGACGCCGAGCGTCCCGATCGCGCGGGCCAGGCCGGGGCGATCATCCACGGGCAGCCAGGGCGCGACCGCGATGCCGAGCCGCGTGAACAGCCTCTTCTCGGCGACGCGGTCCTGGCCGGCCGCGAGCGCGCGCGGCGCGGGCAACACCGGCGCGATCGCGGCGACGGCGCGCGCCGAGGCGACGGGCACGTTCTCCCAGTCGAAGGTGACCAGGTCCACGCGCCTGGCGAACTGCCGCAGCCGCCGCAGGTCGTCGAATTCGCCGGTGACGATGTCCGCGACCGATGCGCCCGGCACCTCGGCGCTGCGGTCGTACATCGTGAAGCGCATGCCGAGCGGGATGCCTGAAATTGCCATCATCCGGCCGAGCTGGCCGGCGCCGATGATGCCGATGTGCACGCGTCAGCCCTGCGCGGGATCGGGTTTCGCCAGCACCTCGGCGGTCTGGCGTTCGCGGAAGGCGCGCAGCGCATCCTTGAGCGGCGGGTGCCGCGCCGCGAGGATGGCGGTGGCGAGCAGCGCCGCATTCCTGGCGCCGGCCTCGCCAATCGCCACGGTCGCCACCGGGATGCCGGCCGGCATCTGCGCGATCGAGAGCAGCGAATCGAGGCCGTTCAGCGCCTTCGACTGGATCGGCACGCCGATCACGGGAAGCAGGGTCTTGGCTGCCGCCATGCCCGGCAGGTGCGCAGCGCCGCCGGCGCCCGCGATCAGCACCTCGAGGCCGCGAGCCTCGGCGCTGGCGGCGTACTCGTAGAGCAGGTCAGGGGTACGGTGGGCCGAGACGATGCGCGTCTCGCAGGGCACCGACAGCGCTCCCAGCAGGTCGGCGGCGTGGCGCATGGTGTCCCAGTCCGAAGACGAGCCCATGATGATGCCGACCAGCGGTTTCATCGCGGAAGTCTAGCACGGCACCCCGGGTCGGGTTGCATAAGCCGTTGATCGGAAAGAAATTCCCCCGCGCCGACAGGGAGTAGTGCGGCGCGGGGGGATGCCCGAAGATCAGGGGATGCTTGATACGCTGGGCAACGCGGTCAGGCTAGCGCGGCTGGCGCCGGACGGGATGGCGGCCCTGTCGCCCGGCGGCGACAGGGACTCAGACCTGCTGCTGTACGAAGCGGAACAGCTCGCGCCGCTTGCCGCCGGCGCTGCCGCCATCGCGTTCCGCGCGCGCGGCGGCGACCAGCGCGGCCAGCCTCTCGCGGTCGGCGTGCGGGAATTCGGCCAGGAACTCCGCCATCGCCTCGGGCCCCCGCTCGACCAGTCCGTCGCGCCAGCGTTCCGCCCGCTTGAATCTTGCGGCGTCCACGCGGGCGGACTGGGCGCTGGCATCCAGCGCCGCGCGGATCGGTTCCGGGTCGACGCCGCGCAGCAGCTTGCCGATGAACAGGCGCTGGCGCAGCTTTGCGCCGTGACTGGTGATCCGGCGGGCGAGGGCGAGCGCATCGGCCAGTTTTTCGGGCAGCGCCAGTCCCTGGACCAGCGTCTCCGGGGCCTCGAGCAGCCGGTCGGCGAGGTTCTGGAGGGCATGGGCCTGGCGCTTGAGCTCGGTCTTGGTCGGTGGCGGGGGTTCCCCGGGAAGCTGGCGTCGGCGCATCACGGCGATGCTAGCATGCGCAGTTTGATATGACGGATGCTCCCCGACAGGACCTGGCTGCGCTCGAACGCGTCGTCGAGCAGGCGCTCGCGCTCGCCCGGCGCAAGGGGGCGAGCGCGGCGGAGGCGGCGGTGGGGGTTTCGACCGGGCTGTCCGTCACGGTGCGGCTCGGCGAAGTCGAGACGCTCGAATACCAGCGCGACCGCAGCCTCGGCGTGACGGTCTATTCCGGCCAGCGCAAGGGTTCCGCGAGCACCGCGAACCTGTCGCCGGCGGCGGTCGAGGAGACGGTTGCCAAGGCGCTCTCGATCGCGAGTTTCACGACCGACGACGCCTTTGCGGGCCTGCCGGAGGCCTCGCTGATGGCCCGCGAGCTTCCCGACCTCGACCTCAGCCACCCCTGGGAACTGGACGCACCCACGGCGATCGAGCTGGCCCGGCGTTGCGAGCAGTCGGCGCTCGGCTTCGACACGCGCATCCGCAATTCCGAGGGCGCCTCGGTGTCGACCCACCGCAAGATGGCGGTGTTCGGCAACAGCCACGGCTTCATCGGCGGCTATCCCTCGACTTCGCACAGCGTCAGCTGCGTGGTGCTCGGCCAGGACGACGGCGACATGCAGCGCGATTACTGGTACACGGCGGCGCGCGACTGGCAGGCGCTGGAAGACGTCGAGGAAGTCGGCCGCAAGGCGGCCCGCAAGGCGGTCGAGCGCCTCGGCGCCGGCAAGCTGTCGACGCGCAAGGCGCCGGTGCTGTTCGTGCCGGAGCTCGCGCGCGGCCTGATCGGCCATTTCGTCGGTGCGATCGGCGGCGCGGCCCAGTACCGCCGCGCCAGCTTCCTGCTGGACGCCGCCGGGCAGCAGGTCTTCCCGGAGGCGATCTCGCTGATCGAGCGGCCGCACCTGAAGGGCGCCTTCGGCTCGGCGCCGTTCGACAACGAGGGCGTCGCCACGCGCGACCGCGACCTGGTCGTGCGCGGCGTGCTGGACGGCTACCTGCTGGACGCCTATTCCGCGCGCAAGCTCGGGCTCGCGACCACCGGCAATGCCGGCGGCGTGCACAACCTCATCGTGCAGGGCCACATGCTGGACCCGAAGACGCTGCTCAGGAAGCTCGGCACCGGGCTGCTGGTGACCGAGATGATGGGACAGGGCGTGAACCCGGTGACCGGCGACTATTCCCGCGGCGCGGCCGGCTTCTGGGTCGAGAACGGCGAGGTCACGCGGCCGGTGCACGAGATCACGGTCGCCGGCCACCTGCGCGCCATGTACCGCGGCATCGTCGCGATCGGCGAGGACGTGGATCGCCGCGGCGCCATCCACTGCGGGTCGCTGCTGATCGACGAGATGACGATCGCGGGCGACTAGTCCTGCTTCGCGGCCGGCTCGCCCGCGAGCTCGCGCAGCGTGGTGCCGCCGATGCGTTCGCGGATGGCGGCATCCACGGTGTCGGCGACGGCGTCCGCGGCCGGCTCGGTCCGCGCCCGCCACAGCAGCCAGGTCTCGTATTGCCGTTCGTCGCGCACGGCGTTCAGGATGTCCTGCAGCCCGATGCCCTCGAGATCGCGCGCGGGCAGCACGTCCTCGTCCTCGGTCAGCGTCAGCAGCCCTGCTTTCTCGAGCGAATCGATCACGGTGGCGAGCGCGGAGCCCGGGATCTCGAGGTGCTCGGCGAGCGCGCGCTGCCGCCAGGGCGCATGGCCGGTGACGAAGCGGCGCGCGACCAGCAGCATCACCGTGAGCGCGAGGCGCTCGCGCAGGCAGCTGGTGAGCCGCACCGGCACCTGGCCGGCGCGCAGGTAGCGCGGGTTCTGCACGTAGAAGGAGAGCTGCGCGCCGATCAGCAGGATCACCCAGCTCAGGTAGATCCACACCAGCGCGGCGAGGAAGATGGCGAAGCCCGCGTAGATCGCCACCATCTGGGTCGAGAGCGAGACGATCTTCGCGAACACCGCGCCGCTCGCGGCCCACAGCACGCCCGCGGTGACGCCGCCGGCGAGCGCAGGGCCGAACCGGACGCGCGTATTCGGCACGAACACGTACAGGAACGTGAACACGCCGGTCACGAACAGGTAGGGCCCGAGCTCGCGCAGCGCCGGGTGCAGCGGCACCGCCCCGAACAGCCCGAACACGATCACCAGGAACACCGGGCCGATGACCATCAGGCTGAGGTACTCGCTGATGCGGCGCATCAGCGAGCGCGGCCGTTCCACGTGCCAGGCGAAATTGAATGCGCCCTCGAGCTTCTGGATGGTGGTGACCACCGTGTACAACAGGAAGGCGAGGCCGACCGAGCCCAGCACGCCGCCGCGCACGCGCTCGACGAAGTCCATGATCTGCGCGGTGAGCTCGCCGGCGCGCTCGCCGACCGGGCGCAGCACCTCGAAGATCAGCGGCTCGAGGTCGCGGTGCACGCCGAGGCCCTTGAGCACCGCGAAGGCGAAGGCGATCAGCGGCACCAGCGACAGCAGCGTCGTGTACACCAGGCCCATGGCGCGCAGGTTGAGCTCGCCGGTCAGCAGGTCGCGCACCAGGGCGTAGGGATAGCGCAGCAGGTCCAGCAGCCAGTTGGCGGGCTTGACCGGCAGCTCGTGCCGGTCGAACAGCAGTCGCTCGGCGCGCCGGCGCAGTTCGAGTCGCATGCTCATCGCGGAGATTCCGCGCCGGCGGTCAGCCGCCGCTCGGCCTCGCGGTACTTCGCGGCGGTCTTCTCGATCACCTCGGCGGGCAGCCGCGGCCCCGGCGCGCGCTTGTTCCAGTCGAGCGTCTCGAGGTAGTCCCGCACGTACTGCTTGTCGAAGGACGGCGGGCTCGCGCCCGGGCGGTACCGGTCGGCAGGCCAGAAGCGCGAGGAGTCGGGCGTCAGCGCCTCGTCCATCAGCACCACCTCGCCCGCGGCATCGAGCCCGAACTCGAACTTGGTGTCGGCGATGACGATCCCGCGCGTTTGCGCGTACTCCGCGGCGTACGCGTACAGCGCGAGCGCCAGCGAGCGCACGCGGTCCGCGACGGCGGCGCCGACCGTCTCGCGCATGCGCTCGAACGGGATGTTCTCGTCGTGCGCCCCGGCTGCGGCCTTGGTCGCCGGCGTGAAGATGGGCTCGGGCAGGCGCGCGGCCAGCGCCAGCCCGGCAGGCAGGGGGATGCCGCAGACCGCGCCGGTCGCCTGGTAGTCCTTCCAGCCCGAGCCGATCAGGTAGCCGCGCACCACCGCCTCGATCGGCAGCGGCCTGAGTTTCCACACGACCACCGCGCGCCCGTCCAGCAGCGCGCGCTCCGCCGTGTCGGCCACGTACTGCGAGACCGGCTCTCCGGTCAGGTGGTTGTTCACGATGTGGCGGGTGCGCGCGAACCAGAAGTTCGAGATCGCGGTGAGCATGCGGCCCTTGCCGGGGACCGGGTCGGGCAGCACGACGTCGAAGGCCGACAACCGGTCGGTCGCGACGATCAGCAGGCGGTCGTCGCCGATCGCGTAGTTGTCGCGCACCTTGCCGCGATGCACCAGCGGCAGGTCCCTGAGGTTCGATTCGAAGAGCGCGGCGGGGGTCATGCGATGCAGCCACTTGCTAACATGGCGCCCGCATGCGGTCAAGGAAGGAACGATGAACTGGATCGGCAAGATCGTGGGTGCGGTCGTCGGCTACCTGCTGACGCGCCGGCCGCTCGGCATCCTGTTCGGCCTGATACTCGGCCACCTGTTCGACCAGTACGCCGCGCGTCGCGGCGGCGGCGCGCGCGCCGATGCCGCGACCGTGCGCGCCGTGTTCTTCCGCACCGCCTTCGGCGTGATGGGTCACGTCGCGAAGGCGGACGGGCGCGTGTCGGAGCAGGACATCGCCGCGGCGCGGCGCATCTTCCGCCAGTTCAACCTGGGCGAGGCCGACACGCGCGCGGCGATGGAGTTCTACACGCAGGGCAAGGGCGCAGCGTACGACCTCGACGGCGCGCTCGCGGAGCTGGCGAGCGCCTGCCGCGGCCGCGAGGAAGTGCTGCGCATGTTCCTGGAAATCCAGCTGCGCGCGGCGCTCCTCGGCGACGGCCTGCAGGGCGCCGCCCGCGCGGTACTCCTGCGCGTCGCCGGCGCGCTCGGCATCGGCGCGCTCGAGTTCGCGCACCTCGAGATCCTGGCGCGGCTGCAGGCCCAGGCCGCGGGCTTCCCGCCCGGCGGGGCGGGCGGGCAGCGCGCAGAGGCGCCGGGCCGCAGTTCCCTGGCGGATGCCTACGACGTGCTGGAAGTGCCCGCGACCGCGAGCGACGCCGAGATCAAGCGCGCGTACCGCCGCCTGATGAGCCGCAACCACCCGGACAAGCTGGTCGCGCGCGGCCTGCCCGAGTCGATGCTCGAGGTCGCAAAGCAGAAGACCCAGGCGATCCAGGCCGCGTACGAGCGCATCCGCGAGGCGCGCGGCATGCGTTAGAGTAGCGCCCAGCATGCAGACACCCGTCATCGCCCCGTCCATCCTGTCGGCCGACTTCGCGCGCCTTGGCGAGGAAGTGGATGCCGTGCTCGCGGCCGGCGCCGACTGGGTTCACTTCGACGTGATGGACAACCACTACGTGCCGAACCTCACCATCGGCCCGCTGGTCTGCAAGGCGCTGCGCAGGTACGGCGTCACCGCGCCGATCGACGTGCACCTGATGGTGGATCCGGTGGACCGGCTGGTTGGCGACTTTGCCGAGGCCGGTGCGACCTGGATCAGCTTCCACCCGGAGGCCAGCCGCCACGTGGATCGCACGATCCAGCTGATCCGCAGTGCCGGTTGCCGCCCCGGCATCGTGCTGAACCCGGCGACGCCGCTGACCTGGCTCGACCATACGCTCGATGCGATCGACCTGCTGCTGCTGATGTCCGTGAACCCGGGCTTCGGCGGCCAGCAGTTCATCGAGCCGGTGCTCGGCAAGCTCGCCGAGGCGCGCCGGCGCATCGACGCCGGCGGCCGGCCGGTGCGCCTGGAAATCGACGGCGGGGTGAAGCTGGACAACATCGGCGCGATCGCGCGCGCGGGCGCCGACACCTTCGTGGCGGGCAGCGCGATCTTCGGGGCCAAGGACTACGCCGCGACAATCCGCGCGCTGCGCGCGGCAATTAAAGGGGACGCGTCCCTTTAACCGGTGCTTGTGCGCGGACGGGGTGTAGCCAGCTCTTGCTTAAAGGGACGCGTCCCCTTTATTTCGTGGCGGCGACCGCGGCCTTGGCGAGCTCCGGCGCCGGCCGCGTCTTCACCTTGGGGCGGGCGCCGAATACCACGATCGTCTTGCCGCGAGCGGTCAGCAGGCCCTGCTCCTCGAGCACCTTCAGCACCCGGCCCGCCATCTCGCGCGAGCAGCCGACCAGTCGCGACAGTTCCTGCCGGCTGACCTTGATCTGCATGCCCTGCGGATGGGTCATCGCGTCGGGTTCGCCGCACAGGTCCATGATCGCGTGCGCGATGCGCCCGGTGACGTCCACGAAGGCGAGATCGCCGAGCTTCTTGTTGGTGCGGTCGAGGCGGGTGGCGAGCTGGGTCGCCAGCTCGAACACCAGGCCGGGGCTCTCGGAGGCCACCTGCCGGAAGCGCGGGTAAGTCATCTCCGCGAGCTCGCATTGCGTGCGCGTGCGCACCCAGGCGCTGCGCTGGCCCGTCTCCGAGAACAACCCCATCTCGCCGAAGAACTGGCCCTTGTTGAGGTAGGCGAGGACCATCTCGTTGCCTTCCTCGTCCTCGATCATGACCTCGACCGAGCCGCGGATGATGTAGTAGAGGACGTCGGGCAGGTCGCCGGCGTGGATCAGCGCAGTCTTGGATGGCACCGTCCGGACGCGGCAGTAGCTGAGAAAACGATTGATCGCCGGGATGTCGGTGAGCTGCTTGACGGGTTCTTCCATGGTGCTCCCCTGGGGCGTCTGCCAGCTGTCACTGTCGCAGCGGCAGGTCCGCCCGTCGTTGTATTACAGGCCCGCGCGGGCCGCAAGACATAATCGGTCTGGCCTCAGATCCAGTATGCGGTGCCGGTCATAATCCGGGCCGTCAGGCGCATCAGTTGCGGGACCGGTTCCGGCAGCGGCGCGCCGCCCGCGGCGAGCGCCGCGCGGCCGTGGCCGGCCTCGTCCGCCTTCATCTGTTCGACGATCGCCCGGCTGCGCTGGTCGTCCGGCGGCAGCTTCTCGAGATGCGACTCCAGGTGACCCTCGACCTGGCGCTCGGTCTCGGCCATGAACCCGAGGCTCATGCGATCTCCCGCCAGCCCGGCGAGCGCGCCGATCGCGACCGAGCCGGCATACCACAGCGGGCCGAGCAGGCTGGTCCGCGAACCCAGTTCGTCGAGGCGGTCGCGGCACCAGGCGAGGTGATCGCCTTCTTCGGCTGCCGCCTGCATCAGCGCCTGCCGGGTCGGCTCCGAGCGCGCGCTCAGGGCCTGGCCGTGGTACAGGCCCTGCGCCGCGATCTCGCCGGCATGATTGACGCGCATGAGGCCGGCAATGTGCCGGCGCTCGCGGTCATCGGCCGGGGCGGGGGCCGACAGGCCAGGGGTCGGGCGGGTGCTTGGCGGGCGGGCGAAGGACGCGCGCAGGCCGGCATCCGCGAGTTCCAGCAGCCGGTCGAGCGGGGAAGGCGGGGCGCGATCCATCGGACGCATATTATATAGCCTTGCCGTCTCGGGTTCCCTAATGGCGACAAGGACTTGCAGTGACCGGCGGACGGCTTTGCATTGACCCCGCATCTTATTTAAACTTGCCCGCCTTTTACGAACCCGACCCTTTCCAGGGGCCCCGAGATGAAGACCGTTTTTGCGAAGCCAGAGCGCGTGCGCCGCGACTGGTACCTGGTGGATGCGTCCGGAAAGACGCTCGGACGGCTGGCGTCCGAGGTGGCCTTCCGGCTGCGCGGCAAGCACAAGCCGGAATACACGCCGCACGTGGATTGCGGCGACCACATCGTCGTGATCAACGCCGACAAGGTCGCGGTGACCGGCAACAAGCTGCGCGACAAGCAGTATCACCAGCACACCGGCTACCTGGGCGGCCTCAAGACCGTCGCGCTCGGGAAGATGCTGCAGGAACACCCGGAGCGGGCGATCGAATACGCCGTGAAGGGCATGCTGCCGAAGACGATCCTGGGCCGGCAGATGTTCCGCAAGCTGCACGTGTTCGCGGGCACCGCGCATCCGCACGCCGCGCAGCAGCCGAAGCCGCTCGACCTCTGAGGACCGACATGGCCACGAACGCAAATATCGGCACCGGCCGGCGCAAGACCGCCTCGGCCCGCGTGTTCCTGAAACCCGGCAAGGGCGCGATCACCGTCAACGGGCGGCCGCTCGACGAGTTCTTCGGGCGCAAGACCGGGCGCATGATCGTGCGCCAGCCGCTCGAGCTGGTGCAGATGGTCGACCGCTTCGACGTCAGCGTGCTGGTCGAGGGCGGCGGCCCGACCGGGCAGGCGGGCGCGATCCGCCACGGCATCACGCGCGCGCTGATCCAGTTCGACGGCGAACTGCGCAAGCCGCTGCGGGCCGCGGGCTTCGTGACGCGCGATGCGCGCGAAGTCGAGCGCAAGAAGGTCGGCCGGCGCAAGGCCCGCCGCGGGACGCAGTTCAGCAAGCGCTGAGCCGGCCGCTGCGGACGACCGGAACTTGGGGGATCGTCTAGCGGTAGGACTGCGGACTCTGACTCCGCCAACCTAGGTTCGAATCCTAGTCCCCCAGCCAACAGAATCAGAAGGCCGGCCCGATCCTGGGTCGGCCTTCTGCTTTTGCGGGGTGCTGGGATGAGAACCCCCGGGTTCGACGGCGATGACGAATCAGCCGCCCTCCGGCAGGCCGTGCAGCTCGCGCAGGAATGCGTACAGATCGGCAATCTCCTGCTCCGTGAAATCGACGTCCGCCATCCAGTCCATCTTCGGAATCTCGCGTCCGTCGCGCGGTCGCCCGGTGCGCAACAGGTTCCGGAACTGGTCCGCGTCGTAAGCCGCGACGATCGCGAGCGGTGGACCGCCCTCCAGGGCATGGCCCCGGAAATCGGCGCCATGGCATTCCGAACAGACGATGCTTGCGATGTACCGGCCGCGCTCGAAGGCCGTCTCGCGTGGCAGCTCGCCCCAGCGCGGCGCCGAGCGGTCGACCTGTTCCGCGGCGACCTTCCAGCGGCCGGTCACGAGTGCGAGGCGCCCGCGCCAGGTGAGTTCGCGGCGGCGCTCCACTGCCGGCAACGCAGGCTGGCGGCGCAGGTGGGCGATGATGTCGGCGAGGTCCTGGTCCCCGAGGGGCCACAGCGTGTCGGCGCGCATGCCGACGGCGCTGCGGCCGTCGCGCTTGACCCCGTAGCGGATCAGGCGCACGAGCTCGGCGTCGCGGTACTGCGGCAGCACGTCGGAAAGTGTCGGCGCCGTACTGCGGTGAATCCCCTCGATCAGGTCGCGGCCGCCTTCGCCCCGCAAACCGTGGCAGCCGGCCCAGCAGCCGACCACTTTCGCCATGTGCTCGCCCGCCGCCGGATCGGGGGGCCGTGGCGGGTTCAGCGGCGAGAGCGGCGCGTCCCAGGCGCGGCGCAGTTTCCATTCCGAGACGCCGTAGACGAACGCAAAGCCCAGCAGTGCGATGCCCGCCAGCGTGGCGAGAGCCTGGACCGGACGGCTCGCGAGCTGCGCCTTCATGGCGATGACCCCGGGTCTTCTGGTCGCAGCGCCTCTAGCGCTCGAGGGTCTGCACGCCGGAGTCGCCCGCGACCAGCAGCACGTCCGCCCCGCGCCGCGCGAACAGGCCGACCTCGACCACTCCCGCCAGCAGTCCGATCTCGGCCTCAAGCGCGACCGGATCCGTGATCTTGAGGTTGTGCACGTCGAGGATCTCGTTGCCGTTGTCGGTGCGGAACCCCGTGCGCCAGACCGGCTGTCCGCCCTTCGCGGCAAGCCTGCGCGCGACGAGCGAACGCGCCATCGGGATGACCTCGACCGGCAGCGGAAAGCGCCCGAGCACCGGCACCAGTTTGGCGTCGTCCACGATGCAGACGAAGCGCCGCGACGCGGCCGCGACGATCTTCTCGCGCGTCAGCGCGCCGCCACCGCCCTTGATCAGGTGCAGGTGCCGGGTGGCTTCATCCGCTCCATCAACATAGAGCGGCAAGTCCCCGGCATCGTTGAGGGAAACGACCTCGATTCCGGCCTCCCGCAACAGGCGGGTGGAGGCCTCGGAGGAGGACACCGCGCCGGCGATGCGATGCCGGCGCGCGGCCAGCGCGGCGATGAAGTGATTGACGGTGGATCCGGTGCCGACGCCGATCATCATGCCGTCCTCGACGTACTCGAGCGCGGCGGTCGCCGCGGCTTTCTTCTTCGCGTCGGCGTCCATCGGGCACCTCCGGAAAAAACTGTGCCCGCTTGCGCGGGCACAGTCTCAGCTCTCGCTGAATCGGCGGCGGGTCGTCTTGCGATCAGCCAACCGCCGACTCATCAGGCAAGGGGCTTACTTCTTCTTGGAAGCCTTCTTCTTTGCCTTCTTCTTGGTCGCCATGTTGGATCTCCATGTCGGGTTAATCCGGGGTCCGAGTATATACACGCTTGACGGGATTGCAAGCAAGGGGTAGACGCAACGCGCGCGTCATCGCGTCACGACGGATGAGAATCACGCGCGAGTCGATGAATGAACTTCCATTCGTCCACGCTCACCGGCATCACGGAAAGCCGGTTGCCACGTCGCAACAGCGCGAGATTGCGGAGCGGTCCCTGCGCGTGCTCGCGCAGCGTCGCGAGCGTCACCGGTCGCGGAAATTTCGCGAGCAACCGCACCTCGACCTGGTACCAGCGCG
>CAZYPM010000024.1:0-2292 GCA_964649205.1 uncultured Steroidobacteraceae bacterium | reverse complement strand
ATGCCGAAGGTCTGCGGCTCCGACTTCATCAGCCAGTAGTTGATCGCATGGGAGGGAGAAGGCGCCACCCGCAATGCCGTCATGGACCGCTGCTCTCGAACCGGAGCAACAAGTGGAGCAGGCCGCGGCACTTAAGGCTTTCCGCTACGAGGCGGACCTGCACAATGCTGCCGCTGAGCCAGGCTCCTGGGTTTTTCACATTAGGGTCGAGAGTACCCAGGTCCACATCGCACACCGCAGGCGGCGCCAAACCTTGGGCGCCCGCGCTTCCCGCGCGAGCCGCCACGGATCAGTTCTCCAGGTGCTGGCCGCGCACCAGGGCCGTTTCGACACGCTCGCGCATGGCCTTGAGCCGCGCGGCCAGGTCGGTGTCGGCGCCCTCGTCGCGGCCCTTCGCCTGGAGCAATTCATTGACGATGTTGAGGGCGGCCATCACGGCGATGCGGTCGAGCCCGACCACCTTGCCGCTGTCGCGGATCTCGCGCATCTTGCGGTTCAGGTACTCGGCGGAATCCAGCAGCGCCGCGCGCTCCTCCACCGGGCAGGCGACGTGGTACTCCTTCTCGAGGATCCGCACGCTGACCCGGGAGAGGTCCGCGCTCATGCGCCGCTCTCCATCGCCTTGAGCCGGCCGATCATCGCCTCGACCCGCGCCCGTACCTGCTCGTTTTTCTGCATCAGCGCCGCCCGCTCGGCCGAGAGCGTGTCCTGCCGCTGGCGCAGGGCGCGGTTCTCTTCCTTCAGCTGCGCCACGACCCCGACCAGCTCGTCGAGCCGGCGCTCGAGCCGCTTCAGCTCGCGCTCCAGGCCGGGTTTGGCGCCCTCATCCATGGGGGCATTATGGAACCGCGTCACGAAGCGGGTCAACGCGCCGCACCGGGCACGCGCGACTGCCAACGGAGTGCGTTTGCTGCTACCGTTCGATGGTGGAACACGGGGAATTCCAGGCCGCGCTCGGGCGCATGCGCGTCGCGATCGGGGCTTCCGAGGCGCACGGCTGGCTGTGCGGCGCGCTCTGCGTCCGGCCCGACTACGGCGCGCCCCAATGGCTCGCGGAGCTGGCGCGGGACGCGGGGCCCGATGCCCTGCCGGAGGCGGGGGAATCCGCAGTCGCCACGCTGCACGAGGAGACGCTGGAATCGCTGCAGTCGCCGGGCTTCGCGTTCAGCCCGCTGCTGCCCGGCGACGACGCGACGCTCATCGAGCGCGTGGAATCGCTCGCGGCCTGGTGCTCGGGATTCCTGTACGGCATCGGCACCGCGGGCACCGGCGAATCGCTGGCGCGCTATGGCGACGTGGGCGAGATCCTCGGCGACCTCGCGGAGATCTCGCGGGCGGACGTCGCGCCCGGCGGCGAGACCGAGGCGGGGGAAGAGGACTTCACCGAGCTCTGCGAATACGTGCGGGCGGGCGCCCAGCTCGCCTGGGACGAACTCGCGGGCCTGCGCGCGGCGCAGGCGCCCGCGGCCGCCTCGGTCCACTGAGGGCCCGATGAAGCTGGACGAGTTCGCGCGCCGGCGCCGCCAGTTGATGCGGACCATGGGCAAGGGCGCGATCGCGATCCTGCCGGCCGCGCCAGTGCGCACCCGCAACAACGACGTCGAGTACTTCTACCGCCCCGACAGCGATTTCTACTACCTGACCGGCTTCGCCGAGCCCGAGTCGGTCGCCGTGCTGATTCCGGGCCGTCCCCAGGGAGAGTACGTCCTGTTCGTGCGCGACCGCGACCCGGCACGCGAGGCCTGGGACGGCGCCCGGGCCGGCCCGGACGGGGCGGTCAGGAAATACGGCGCGGACGACTCCTTCCCGGTCGGCGACATCGACGAGATCCTGCCGGGACTGCTGGAGCGCTGCGCGCGGGTCTATTACACGATGGGCGCGCACCCGGAGTTCGACAAGCGCGTGATCGGCTGGGTGAACCGCCTGCGCTCGCAGGCCAAGCAGGGCATGCACACGCCGCACGAGTTCGTGGCCCTCGACCACCCCCTGCACGAGATGCGCCTGTTCAAGAGCCGCGCCGAACTCGCGACCATGCGCCAGGCCGCCCGGATCGCCTGCGCCGCGCACCGCCGCGCGGCCGCGATGGCCGCGCCCGGGCGCATGGAATACGAGGTGATGGCCGAGATCCTGCACGAGTTCCACCGCCGGCGGGCCGACATCTCCTACCACCCGATCGTCGGCAGCGGCCCGAATTCCTGCGTGCTGCACTACCGCGACAACGCGCGGCAGATGCAGGACGGCGAGCTGCTGCTGATCGACGCCGGCTGCGAGTACCAGTACTACGCCTCGGAC
>CAZYPM010000023.1:0-16729 GCA_964649205.1 uncultured Steroidobacteraceae bacterium | reverse complement strand
CTGCGGCCCAATCCGGAGTTGTCGGTCGAGCTGGAGAACTTCGCCGGTGGCGGCGCCCTGCAGGGCACCGATGGTCTGGAGAGCACGCTCAGCCTGAGCCAGGTGGTTGAGTTGGGCGGGAAGCGTCGGCTGCGCACGGATTTCGCGCTGATCGACCGGGACCTGCTGGGCATCGAACGCCAGGCTCAGCAGTTGGACGTACTGGCCGAAGTTACGCGCCGATTCATCGCCCTCGTCGCGGCACAGGACCGCGTCGAGCTTGCGCGGACGACGAGCGAAATTGCCCAACGCACGCACGACGCAATCGTCATCAGGGTGCAGGCGGCCCGGTCGCCGGAAGCCGAGCGCCGCCGGGCCGGCATCGCGCTGACACGCGCCCGAGTGGAAGTGCAGCAGGCCGAAAGTGAGCTGCGTGCGGCCCGGCAGGCGCTGGCGGCGCTCTGGGGCAGCAGGCAGCCGGCCTTTACCGATGCCAGCGGCGACCTTCTGACGCTCAAACCCGTCCGGCCGCTCGAGGGGTTGCTGGCGGAACTTGAAAACAATCCGGACTATCTGCGTTTCGCCTCAGAGGCGCGGCTGCGCGACGCCGAACTGCGCCTCGCGCGCGCACAGGCGCGTCCCAACGTCGTATTCGGCATCGGTGCGCGCCGCTTCGAGGAGACGGGCGACACGGCGCTGGTTGCCGGATTCTCGATTTCCCTGCCGGTGTCGGATCGTAACCAGGGCGGCATACGTGAAGCAGTCGTGCGCCGGTCTCAGACCGATGCGCAGCAACGCGCTGCACTGACGCGGGCGCACGCGACCCTGTTCGGTCTCTACCAGGAGCTGACGGCAACACGCATGCGCGTCGAAACCCTGCGCAGTCAGGCGCTCCCGGAGGCGCAGCAGGCGCTCGAGCAGACGCTGTACGGCTACGAACGCGGCCGTTTTTCCTATCTCGAACTCGCGACTTCGCAGCAGGAGTTGCTCGACCTGCGCGCGGCAATCATCGATGCGGCGGCCGGCTACCACCGCGTACTGGCAGAGATCGAGCGACTGACCAACGCCCCACTGGTACTGGAATCGACATGAATCCCAAGCGAGAACACATGAAACCGACCGTCACGCTATTGCTGTCATTGCTTGCGCTCGCACTCTCCGCGTGCGGCAGTGAGCCGGCCGCCGGTTCAGGGGACTCCATGGTCGCGGAGCAGGCGCCGGAGAGTCGCGCGGATGAGGAAGGAGGCGAAGCTGATCGGATCCACTTGACGCCGGAACAGATCGCAAACGCGCGGATCGGCCTCGAAATCGCCGGTCCGGCCAGCGTGCGGGAGCGCCAGCCGCTCTACGGCGTCATCGCTCCCAATGCCGAGCGAGTGCGCGACGTCACTGCCCGGTTTCCTGGGGTCATTCGCAGCATCACGAAGCGCGTGGGCGACGCCGTGCGGCAGGGTGAGACGCTCGCAACCATCGAGAGCAACGAGAGCCTCCAGACCTATGCCGTCGTTGCGCCGCTCAGCGGCGTCATCACCGCGCGCAATGCGAACCCCGGCGAGAACTCCGGCGACAAAGCCCTGTTCACGGTCGCCGACCTGTCGACAGTATGGGTCGAGCTTTCGCTGTTCCCGCGCGACATCGCGAAGGTGCGTGTCGGTCAACCGGTCCGCGTCAAAGGCGCGGACAACGCGCTGAGTGCCGAAGGCACAGTAGTCTATGTCGCGCCGTTCGGCAGCAGCACGAGCCAGACACTCAACGCACGCGTGTTGCTCGACAACGCGGACCGGCGATGGCCGCCCGGACTCTATGTCACCGCGGAACTGACGCTGGCGACGACGCCGCTACCTCTTGCGGTCCGGGACGAGGGCGTGCAGACGATCGAGGGGCGCTTGGTCGTGTTCGTGAGAAACGCGGAAGGATTCGAGGCCAGAACCGTGCAGCTGGGACGCAGTGACGGCGAAATCAGTGAGGTCCTTGCTGGCATCGAGCCAGGAGAGTCCTATGCAACGATCAATAGCTACATCCTGAAGGCGGAGCTCGGCAAGGGCTCGGCCGAGCACGGTCACTGAGCGGGGCCCGCAATGATTGACGCACAACTCCGCTTCTCGATTGCCCGGCGCTGGGTGATCCTGTTCCTGGTACTGGTGGTCGCCGCAATCGGCGTCTGGAATTACCAGCGGCTGCCGATCGATGCGGTGCCGGACATCACCAATGTGCAGGTGCAGATCAATACGCAGGCGCCGGGCTACTCGCCGCTGGAAGTCGAGCAGCGAATCACCTACCTGGTAGAAACGGCCATTTCCGGATTGCCGCGGGTCGAGTACACGCGTTCGCTGTCGCGCTACGGGCTGTCGCAGGTCACGGTGGTGTTTGCCGACGGCACCGACATCTACTTCGCCCGCAACCTGGTCAACGAACGTTTGCAGCAGGCGCGCAGCCAGTTGCCCGAGGGCATCGAGCCCGAAATGGGTCCGGTTGCAACAGGCCTTGGCGAGATCTTCCTGTACACCGTGCAGGCCGGCGAGAACGCGCGACAGCCGGACGGGCAGCCCTACGACGCGACCGCCCTGCGGACGCTCCAGGACTGGGTCATCCGGCCGCAGCTGCGCCAGGTGCCCGGCGTCACCGAGATCAACACGATCGGTGGGTACGAGAAGGAGTTTCACGTCACGCCCGACCCGGCGAGGCTCCTGGCATTCGGCTTGTCGTTCGAGGATGTCGTCGACGCGATCAAACAGAACAACGCCAGCGTCGGGGCGGGCTACATCGAGAGAAGCGGTGAGCAGTATCTGATCCGATCGCCGGGCCAGGTGGCGGACATTACCGGCCTTGAACGGGTTGTCGTCACCCATCGTGGTGGTGTCCCAGTGACGGTCCGCGACGTGGCGGAGGTCGCCTACGGCAAGCAGTTGCGCACAGGTGCCGCCACGCGCGATGGCAGGGAAACGGTTCTGGGAACGGCGGTGATGCTGATTGGCGCGAACAGCCGCACCGTATCCGCGGCGGTTGCCGCCAGACTCGCCGAAGTCAACGAGACCCTGCCGGATGGCGTGACCGCCGAGGCCGTCTACGACCGTACCGTGCTAGTGGAAAAGACAATTGCCACGGTGCAGAAGAACCTGCTCGAAGGCGCACTACTGGTCGTTGCTGTACTGCTGCTCATGCTCGGCAACGTTCGAGCCGCGCTCCTGACTGCAATGGTGATCCCGCTTTCCATGCTGATGCTGATGACGGGCATGGTTGAATCGGGAGTCAGTGCCAACCTGATGAGCCTGGGCGCGCTCGACTTCGGCCTCATCGTGGATGGCGCCGTGATCATCGTCGAGAACTGCATCGTGCGCCTCGGCCAGCGACAGCATCACGAAGGGCGGTTGCTGACGCTGGATGAACGCCTCCACTCGGTCTTTGTCGCCACCCGGGAGGTGTTCACGCCCAGTCTGGTGAGCGTGCTGGTCGTGATACTTGTGAATCTGCCAATCCTCGCGCTCACGGGCGTGGAGGGAAAGATGTTCCGACCGATGGCGCTCGCCGTGATCATCGCGCTGCTGGCCGCATTGGTCCTGTCGCTGACATTCGTGCCGGCAGCGGTGGCGGTACTTCTCCGCGGCAGGATCGAGGAGAAAGAGAATGCGATCGTCCGCACGGCCAGGCGCGCGTATGCGCCTGTGCTTGCAGCGTCGCTGCGCTGGCGTCTGCCACTGCTGGGCGGAGCCCTGGCATTCGTGGTGTTCTGCGGCTGGCTTGCCACGCGCCTGGGAACGGAGTTCATACCGAACCTGAATGAGGGCGACCTGGCGGTACAGGCGTTGCGCATTCCCGGCACCAGTCTCACCCAGTCGATCGAGATGCAGTTCCAGCTCGAACGGGCGCTCGCGGACATGCCGGAAGTCAAGACCTACTTTTCGCGGGTCGGTACGGCCGAGGTGGCGACCGATCCGATGCCGCCGAACATTTCCGATGGGTATGTGATGCTCACCGACCACGAATCCTGGCCGGATCCAGACAAGTCCAGGGACGATCTCGTGGCCGAGATCGAGGAACGGCTCGAAGCACAGCCAGGCAATGCCTTCGAGATCAGCCAGCCGATCGAACTGCGGTTCAATGAACTGATTTCCGGCGTACGCTCGGATCTCGGCATCAAGGTTTATGGCGATGACCTGGATCAACTGCTGCGCACAGGCAACGCGATCGCAGCCGTGTTGAGCCGCGTTCCGGGCGCCGAGGGGGTCAAAGTGGAACAGGTGGCGGGGCTCCCCGTCCTGTCCGTGGAGCCCGATCGGGCGGCGATGTACCGCTATGGCCTCAATGTTGCGGACCTCCAGCACGTGCTTGCCGCTGCCACAGGCGGCGAAGAAGCCGGCCAGATCTTCGAAGGCGACCGGCGGTTCGCCCTGGTAGTTAGACTGCCGGAACACGTGCGTGGCGATGTCAATGCGCTGGAACACCTGCCCATCCCGTTGAAGCAGGGTGGGTTCGTCCCGCTGGAAGAAGTCGCCAACCTGGATCTGGCGCCCGGTCCGAACCAGATCAGCCGCGAGAACGGCAAGCGCCGGCTGGTCGTCACTTCCAATGTCAGGGGACGCGACCTCGGAGGATTCGTGGCGGAGGCTCGCGCTGAAATTGAACGGAGCGTGGAACTGCCTTCAGGCTACTGGCTGGAGTACGGTGGTACCTTCGAGCAGCTGGAGTCTGCGACGCAGCGGCTGACCCTGCTCGTTCCGGTGACGCTGGTGCTGATCTTCGCACTGCTGCTCATGACCTTCGGATCTGCCAAGGACGCGGCCCTGGTATTCAGCGGCGTGCCGTTGGCGCTAACCGGCGGCGTTATTTCGCTGTGGCTGCGCGACATTCCGTTGTCCATCACTGCCGGGGTGGGCTTCATCACTTTGTCAGGCGTGGCCGTGCTGACGGGCGTCGTCATGGTCTCGGCTTTCCGCGATCGGCTTGCCGATGGCGCTTCGATCGACAATGCCATTCAGGAAGGAGCGACACTGCGCCTGCGCCCGATTCTGATGGTTGCGCTGGTCGCGGCACTGGGATTCCTGCCAATGGCGCTCAATACCGGAACCGGCGCGGAGGTCCAGCGCCCGCTCGCAACCGTCGTCATCGGCGGAATCATTTCCTCGACGCTACTCACGCTGCTCGTCCTGCCGGGCCTCTATCGTATGACCTGGCCGCAACGTGAGGTGGTCGTCGAAGGCGGAATGCTCAAGGAGTCCAAGGCATGAAGCAGGTCAAGGCCTACATTCATCACGTCCGCACCAATGCCGTGGTCCAGGCGCTGGCAGACGCCGGCTATCGAAATCTGGCGCTGCTCGATGCGCAGAGCACACTCAAGCCGTTGAGCGATGATGAGCGCAAGTTCACGTCGGAAGGAGGCGGCCTGCTGATTGGCGTGGCGCGACTCGAGCTGGTATGCGAAGAAAGCCAGGTGGACTCCGTCACCTCCATCATCCGCATGCATGGCCGCATCGGACCGCAGGTATCCGGTTGGGTCCATGTGAGCGGAATTGATCAGGCGCTGCTCATCGGCGGCGACTCGTGAGCACGTAATGGCGCACGTGCATCCGCATTCGTCGGGTGGATCGGGACCGGGCAGCGAACAACGCCTCTGGATCGCGGTCGCGATGACTGGCGCGTTCCTGGTGGTCGAGGTCGTCGCGAGCATTGTCACAGGAAGTCTCGCACTGCTGTCGGATGCGGGTCACATGGCGACGGACGTCGCCGGCCTGGGCATCGCGTTACTGGCAATTCGCATCGGGCGTCAACCGGCGGACCTGCGCCGGAGCTTCGGTTATCGACGTCTGGAAATCCTGGCGGCTGGGATCAATGCGGCCGGCCTCTTTCTGGTGGCGACCTATGTGCTGATCGAGGCTGTTGGCCGCCTGCTGACCCCGACGCCTGTCGATTCCACGGGCATGTTGATCGTTGGGGCCCTGGGGCTGGCTGTCAACGCCGTCGCCATGCGATTGCTGTACGCAGGACAAAGGGCAAGTATCAATGTGCGCGGCGCGTACCTGGAGGTCTGGGCCGACTTTCTGGGCTCCGTTGCCGTGCTGCTGGCAGCGGCATTGATTGGCGTTACCGGTGCGACCTGGATCGATCCGGCGGTTGCCATTCTCATCGCGTTGTGGATCCTGCCGCGGGGCTGGTCGCTGCTCAAATCCGTCTTGCATGTCCTGCTTGAGGGAACGCCGGAAGGCATCGACCCGGCTCAGGTC
The DNA here is from genome assembly GCA_964649205.1 of uncultured Steroidobacteraceae bacterium. Taxonomy (GTDB): domain Bacteria; phylum Pseudomonadota; class Gammaproteobacteria; order Steroidobacterales; family Steroidobacteraceae; genus SCUD01. Next base: position 10,532 of record CAZYPM010000023.1, on the reverse strand, counting down.
GAGCGCACGATCCTTTCGGTCCGAGGCGTCCGGCGCGTGCACGACCTGCACCTCTGGTCGGTCACGACGGGCGTGCCGTTGCTCTCGGCACATGTGGAGCTCGACAAGCTCGACGGCTGGGATGCGACCCTGCAAGCACTTCGCGATGCCATACTGGAAAGTCACTCCATCGATCACGTAACGCTACAGCCGGAACTGGTCACTTACTGTCAGACGAAGCACAGCCCGGTGAAATGCAGTCGTGAATAGCGAGCGAGGTGAAGCGGCCGGCTGCGGATGCCCGGACGAGGCATTCGATACCGCGCAGCGAAGGGTCCTGGTGTGGGTGCTGGCGATCAATGCAGCAATGTTCGTATTGGAGTTCACTGCCGGGTGGCTGGCGGAATCCACCGGCCTGATCGCAGACTCGCTCGACATGCTGGCCGATGCCCTGGTCTATGGCGTCGGCCTGTACGCGGTCGGCAAGGCGCTACGCCACAAGGCCCGCGCGGCGATGCTGAGCGGCGTCCTTGAGTTCTCGCTTGCCATCGCGGTTCTCGCCGATGTCGGCCGGCGCTACATCGTCGGCAGTGAACCGGAAGGCCTGTGGATGATGGGTGTCGCAGCGGTCGCGCTACTTGCCAACGTGACGGCCTTGCTGCTCCTCGCTGCCCACCGGCAGGGTGGGATCCACATGCGGGCGATGTGGATTTGCACGAACAATGATGTGCTGGTCAACGTGGCCGTGATTGCGTCCGGAGGACTTGTCCTCTGGCTCCGGTCACCGGTACCCGATCTGGTCGTGGGTGTACTGGTGAGCCTGCTGGTGCTGCACAACTCCCTCCGCATCCTGCGCGAGGCGCGCGCCGCCCTCACGACCCAGTCCGTCTGATCGCAGCTGCTGCACGCCGGAATCGACCTCGGCCGTTCGCGCATTGCGACCCCCGCCGCCGCGGAGGAACCGAAGGGATCCGTGGGGCGCGCCATTGCGAATTCACACGAGGGGGTCCCGGGCGAAAGGCGGAATCGCTGGCCTCCGGGCGCACGGAGTCGTGCAGCGACTCGTAAGTGCGCACTTGTGTCGCCGGGTCCTTCAGGTCCGAATGCGGTGACGGTGCGGCGCGTGGCAACCGGTGCAGCTGAAAACTCGGGGTAAGCCCGCGAGGCCTCAGCGCTTCGGCGTCCAATTCGGATCGAGCAAGTTGACTTGCTGCATAAGGCGAACGCGATCTGGCGGCTGGACCAGCGCGTCAGGTCACGTCGAAATATTGGACATTTGTTGGACACCGCCTGCGACGCGTGACTTAACTTTGAAAAGATGGCGCTCCCAGTGGGATTCGAACCCTCGTACCAACCTTGAGAGTCTTTTGACGATGTCTTGGATTCGGGGTTCGAAATCCTTTTCCGGTTGGCTTTTCTTGCCTGATTTCGGGTTCTGGTGCATTGGCGGCGCGAGGCTGGACTTCTAGCTCCTTAGGGAGCAGGTATGACGAAACCCGTAAAGCGCGACCCGATCTATCGGCGCCGCAGGTTTAAAGCCGCAGACATCGAGCAGTGTGTTCGCTGGTACATCACCTACCGGCTTAGCTATCGCGACCTGGTCGCCATGATGGCCGAACGCGGCGTCGTGGTGTCCCACACGACGATCCTGCGTTGGGTCTTGCGCTATGTCCCGGAGTTCGAGCGGCGCTGGGCGCGCTTTGCGCGACCCGTTCATTCGTCGTGGAGAATCGACGAGACGGCAGTGCGCGTGAGGGGAGGGCGCCACTACCTGTATCGGGCCGTCGATCGGTACGGAAAGACGGTGGATTCCCTGCTGTGCGCGGATCGGAGTCAGTTCGCCGCAAAGGCTTTTTTCAGCAGAATCGTCGCGGGTGGCCAAGGATGGCCCAATAAGGTCAATCTTGATGGCAACGCGGCCAGCCACCGGGCGCTGCGACACCTGCGCAGGCAGGATCCCAAGTGGGCATCCGTCGTGGTGCGTTGCCGCCGCTATCTCAACAACGTCGTCGAGCAGGACCACCGTGCGATCAAGCGCCGCTGCGCTCCTATGCTGGGCCTCAAGTCTTTTCGAACGGCCAGCATCACCCTCGCTGGCATCGAGCTGGCCCATCGGATTCGCAAACGACAATTCTCCATCTTCGACGGCCACCCAGTTAGCAGGCCGTCGCCGAAGCAACTGTGGGAGCTCGCCTTGGCGCGCTCCTGCCCACACGTATGGGGCCAGCCACTCGCAAACGTCGAGGCTTGACCGTCAATGCACCAGAACACTGGGAAACGCCGGTTGACCGAGGAGCTGGCCAGCTCGGCCAAGCCCGCCCGCTATGCGCGGAAGCTGGTCGATGGTGCGGGTCTTCATTTGTTGATCATGCTCAACGACCATCGGTATTGGCGCTATCAGTACCGCTTTGACGGCAGACAAAAGACGCTGGCGTTGGGCGTCTATCCAAGAGTCACACTTGAGGTCGCCCGCGGGCGACACCGGTTTGCTCGCAGATTGCTCGCGGACGGCATCGATCCTTCGACTTTCAAAAGGACTGTGGGCAAACATGCCTTTGCCAAGGCGGCGCAAGAGTGGCTCACCAAGAGGCACCAAAGACAAGCCAAGAGATTAGCGAAGGCCCCACGCGTTCGGGAGCGACCATCGACGCAGTCGATACCCCAATTCGACTATCGGCCGATTCAAGACTGAGCTGATCTCACGCCCGCTGTCACTCAAACACCGTGCAAGCCGCCACGCCACGTTCGCGACCTTGCATCGTCGCCCAGTGAAATTGACACTGCGGCGACCAAACTTCGCACGTCAAACGTACTCATCAAACTCCGACGCCTAAGAGTCCTTCGACGGAGCAGAAGCGTGGTCAGGGATGAACTGGGCCGATAGAGATCCAGGCTCGTCCTTGATTCTGAGCACCGCGTCGCCCTTGTAGCCTCGAATGCAAGTACGTACAGCATCAGCCAAGACGCCAAGTGGCTTAAAGCTCACTGCCTCGCCAACGTCGTCTTTGCCGAAGTGCTCATAGATGTAGCGCCACTTCGTATAGGTTGTGCCGACGATACGGATCGCCTCTTCGTACGTTGCTGGATCGTCACCAGCTGTTGATGGCTTCGAGCTGTTACCGCGTCCAACGCTGAATGCGAGGCTGTCATGAAATTGCGGCAATGTTCTTGAGTGCAAATAGGCGCGTCGCAGACTCTCCAAACTGGCCGTCGGAAAGTCGAATCCCAACTTTTCGATGTCGTGTCCGCGCGGATACTCGTTTGTGTGCTGGTACTTATGAATCTTCAGAAAGATCTCGAGCCCCAGGGACAAATTCGAAACCGCAGGTAGGATCGTCATGAATAGCAACTGACCATCAGGCTTCGTTCCCTGCTGTGAAGACTGTTCAACGTGGTTCTTGAGAGCGTTGTACATGTGAACGCCAGCATTCACATGACCGACTGCAGCGGCCTCCGCAATGGGGATCGAGAAATGGTCAGCCGCTTTTGACATGTCGCGATTCTACGATGACGGCCCATTGCAGCGCGGCAACGGACCGGTGAATGACCAGATGCCGACATGGCCGCACTTGCGGCAACGGGGGCGGCAGCGAGCGACTTCCAGATCGCCCTTGCCGAGAGTGACCCACAGCGAAGCCTCAACCTTGGCGTAGCGCTCGCAGCCCGGACACCAACACTGTAACCCTTAACCTCGGTCGAGGAAGTCTCGGAAGGTGTGTAAGCTGATTAGATGCATGCTCACGGCAGGAGCATGATGCCCCGAAGGGTCAGGGGGTGAGCCTGTTAAGGTTTTTTTGCGCGAATGTTCAAGAAGTCACGAATCCGAGGGCTGGTGCCGGTAGTAGATAGGCACCCCAAATTTCGGAGTTGACCGTGTACGCGATTTGCAACGCTTTTTTCCGACAGGCTGAGTTGGTTCAAACCAACCGCTGGGAGGAGGGGCCGCTAGAGATCGCCTTCCTCAACGTCGAGACGAATCCGCCTTCAATGGAACGGTTGATGACGCAGTTTCATGCCCATCAGTGGAACTCCGATCACGCGGCCGGGCACATTCGCGATGGGGAAACGTTTGAAGCAATTGAAAACTTGGTGCCTGGAGTAACCAAGAGGGAGAATCCAAACCTCTTTGTTGCGCCGCGCCTTGATTCGGGTCTGAGCGCTTTGCACATCATGCTTGGATCGTTGCTTCCCGATCGCGTGCTGAAAAACTATGGAATTCAGCGCGACCGCGCTCACATGTCGCTATCCCTTATAGGGCACTACGACATGCCCTCTGAGTATGCGGGGCAGGTTGAACGTGCTTTCGCCAAGTTTATCTGGAAGCGACTGAATCGCGGCAAGCGCAACTCGCCAGCTTTTTTCTCGGAACATTCGCCGCTAAAACTTCTTGCCGGCGATGCACGCTTTTGGATGAACAGGATTTATAGGCTGGCTCTGGAGCGGCGGGAGACGCTGTTTGAAAGCGTGCGCGACGATGAGAGTTGGACACCAATGGAGCTAATTGCGGAGGATGTGGTGTCTAAAGTGCCGAAGTCGGAGCTAGCGACCTTGGAAATTCGACGGCCCCTAATGGGCGGCACTATTTGGGACGAGAATGACGAAGCCGAGCGTAATTCCGTAATTGACGACGCTATTTCGGGCGCGGGGGTGGTGGACTCCCTTGAACCAGTGATCGAGTTTCTGCGCGCGAACCGGGCGCATGAGGACTTTTCAGAATTGGGCTCGTGGGTGAAAGAGGACTTTGAACGCAGCTTTTACTCAAAGCGCGCGAGGCTGAAGGTCGAACTCGTCGAAACGATCGATGACATGCCGGTATGGGAAGCAGGCGAGGGCGATGGGTACGGCGACCTATTGTTTCGTGATCTGCTGGCGGCCCTGGACGTACAAGACCAGAAGCTGCTCGTCGCGCTGCGGATGGGCAAGACCGTAGGCGAGATTGCCACCCAGAAGGGCTTGGCAGGCCATGCGTCCGTTTCTCGCGCCGTCGCCCGCGTGAAGCGGAAAGTCGCGGCGCTACTGAAGCAGTAGTCGCCAACAGGGGTCTTTCGGCGACTCCAGCGGCCACCGCCACGCGCTGCCAAGCCGCCCGTGCCAGGGCGATACCCATGTTCTTAGCATTCTTGGCTCGGACGGCAAGAAGTAGCGATAACGGTGGGCCGTTTTGTGCTTGCAAAAGCGTGGGGCTGTGAGCACTTGGAAAAGATACGTGGTAACTCGTTGATTTAACTAGCAGGGGTGCGGTTCCGCGACCGAGCCATCAGCTGATGGATATTGATAACAGCTGTCAAGACAGTTATTATCCAGCACAATAGCGGATAGTAACTTCATATGCTCTTTGCCATCCCAGAGTTGCCGGACCAGTATTTGGCCGTCATCGAGAAGATCGATGAGATGCGGTTGCGACTTCGCTTCATGTTGCAACAGGCACCGAGGCGCTGGACGGGGCTGCTGCGCCGTTCAACGTTTGCACGCGCGATTCAAGGCTCCAACGCCATCGAAGGTTTCCACGTCACGGTCGATGATGCGGCGGCGGCCGTGGATGATGAAGAGCCTCTCGATGAGAAGACAGAAGCGTGGTACGCGGTTCGCAACTATCGCGAGGCAATGACCTACATCCTTCAGCTCGCGGACGATTCGCACTTCATACATCACGAGGCACTTCTACGGAGCCTTCATTTCATGATGACGAATCATGATCTGAAGGCGAATCCGGGACGTTGGCGTCCAGGTGTCATCTATGTACGTCGCGATCCAACGAATGAAATCGTCTACGAAGGTCCGGACGCGGCTGATGTCCCCGCGCTTATGAAAGAGTTAATCCAATCGCTCAATACACAAAATTCTCAGCCGATCATGGTGCGAGCGGCAATGGCGCACCTAAATCTCGTGATGATTCATCCGTTCTCAGACGGCAACGGGCGTATGGCGCGTGCTTTGCAGACGCTAGTTCTGGCCCGGGAGGGAATTCTTGATCCCACATTCTCCAGTATCGAGGAATACCTAGGGGGCAATACACCCGAATACTACGAAGTGTTGGGGGAAGTTGGACAGGGGAAATGGCATCCTGAGAACGACGCTCTGTCATGGGTGAAGTTTTGTCTTACGGCTCACTTTCGGCAAGCCGAAACGCTGTTGCGAAGGACGCAGGAAACGGGGCGGCTCTGGGCGGCGCTAGACGAGTTGACTCGGGAACATGGTTTGCATGAACGAACTACCGCGGCACTTCTAGATGCGGCTTATGGCTATCGGGTACGAAACACGAGCTACCGAAAGGCGGTAGAAGTAAGTGATGGCGTTGCGAGTCGCGACTTGGCAACACTAGTTACGTCAGGGCTGCTTGTAGCGCGCGGCGAGAAGCGAGGGCGCTACTACGAAGCAAGCGACGCGCTGAAGCAGCTGCGATCTGTGCACGATCTGCCACGCGTGCAAACCGACCCATTTAGCGGCGAGCAGGTCCGTCGTGCGCCGGCAATGCATCCGTCGGTCACTGCAACTTAGGGCAAAGGAGAAATCAAGCCATGGCAAAAGACGCACCTGGTATGCGGGGCAACCGGCCCCGAAACCAAGACGGCGAACTACGTGACAAACGCGATGACACGCACATGGGCACGATTGAAAAACGGTATGACCGCGATTTTGGTGTGCGAAGCGACAAGCAGCTAGGCACATTCCTCAAAGAAAAAGGCATCGCATCTCTGAACGATCTAATCCATAGCGATCTGGGCAAGAAGAAGTAAGCGATGGCATCAGAGTCTTTGCTGCTATCGCCCAACACGCGAGTTACGTGCCCGAAGTGTGAGCACGAGTTTGCGCTTGCTGAAGGGTTTGCCAAGAAAGCGCTGGAATCAGTTGAGAAATCAAGCGAATCAGCTCTAGCGCAGCTGCGGGAGAATGAACGGCAAGCAGCCGAACGACGATCCGCCGTAGTGGCTCGCGAGCGCGATGAAGCGCATGCGGCGTCACTGGCACAAGTTCGGAAACTTGCCGAAGAAAATTTCAAGCCGCAATTGCAGGAGCTGCGCACACAACTCACGGAGCGTGACGCCAAGCTTGCCCGACTTGACCAGCGCGAAGCGGCACTTAGGGAGCGTGAGAAGAGTGTCGATGCCCGAGTAGCCGAACTCGCGGCTGAGAAAGCGGCTGAATTAGTCGCGGCGGAACGACAGAGCTACGAGAAGCGTTTGTCGGAGTCGCAGGCACAGGTTAAGGCGCTGCGTGCTGAGCAGCTATCGCTCCGGGAAGAGCGGCAGCAACTAAAAGATCAAAAGGAAGCGCTGGCACTGGACGTACGCAGACAAGTTGACGAGAGAAGTGCCGAGCGCGAGCTGAAAGTTCGCACGCAAGAACAGCAGAAGGCGAGCCTTGAGAAGGCTGAGATTCAGAAAAAGCTGGATGATGTTACTGACCAGCTAACGGAGGCGCAGCGCAAGATCGCTCAGGGGTCACAGCAGTTGCAGGGCGAGGTTTTGGAACTGGCGATTGAAGAGGGGCTCGCTCGAGCGTTCCCGCACGACAGCATCGAAGAAGTGAAGAAAGGGGTCCGAGGTGGAGACGTCATCCAGCGAGTGATGACACGCTCTGGTCAATCAGCGGGCTCAATACTGTGGGAATCCAAGCGCGCGAAAGACTTCAGTCCTGGATGGATCGTGAAGCTAAAGGACAATATGCGAGGCTGTGGAGCTGACGTAGGAGTTATCGTGACTATGCCAACGGCTGTTCCAAAGGAATGGGCGACGGGACAGCCATTTGGACTACATGAAGACGTGTGGGTTGCAGCCTGGTCGGTCGCCATTGCATTCGGAGGCGTCCTGCGTTCAGGACTGCTCGATGTGCATAAGCAACGGCTCGTATCAGCCGGCAAAGGCGAGAAGATGGAGGCGGTGTACGACTATGTAACTTCGCCGCAGTTTGCGCAAAAGCTCCGCGCCGTTATGGATGTCTTCAAGAGGATGCGGGATGAATTGGAATCGGAGAAGAACGTCACAATGCAGCGCTGGGCTAGAAGAGACAAGCAGCTGGAAGGTGGCATTGCGGCTCTGCTCGGCGTGGGCGGCGAGATCCAGGGGCTCGCCCAAGTCGCGCTTCAGGCATTGGAACTCGACGGAACTTCGCAAGCTGAAGAGACGTAAAGCCTATTGGTCACCTTGGGTTCCTGTAGCAAGTGGGCAGCAAGCTCTACGAGTCGGTTTGCATGGTCAAATGCGTGGTACAAGAATTCGACCCGCTCAAAAACTTGTCTTTAGACATAGGCTTGCGAAGGAGTATTGCTTCCTCTCTCCCGCCAATTTTTCCCTGAAACCTGGGCTGGACTAAACCCGAGAAACATGTAACTGGGCTCGACCGCCTTGTATTGGCATTGCGGCGGCACAGGCTTTCTTGCGCAAGGCACTGGCCACCAGCCTGCCGCGGTGGCCGCGCACGATCACGCCCGACGGGCACGCGCAGGGTCATCAGGCCCTGCGGCTTCTGCGCCGGGAGAATCCGAGGTGGATTTATGTTCTCGTCAGGAACTGTCCCTACCTCAACAACATCATTGAGCAGGATCATCGCGCGATCAAACGCCGCTGCGCTTCTATGCTGGGCTTCAAATCATTCGGCAATTCGGCGATAACGCTTGCTGGCATCGAGTTGGCACATCGGATTCACAAGCGGCAGTTCTCGTTCGGACCGGGTCTTCAGTGGCGGACCCAATCACTCAAGCAGCTTTGGGACCGGGCTCTCGTTTCAGCTTGATTCTGAGTCAGAGCCGCCAAATGGCCTGATTTCTCGTGCCGCCAGTGCAACAGAACCCCGGGCGAGCTCGAAACCGTGACTGTTGCCGAATTCGACGGTGAGTGACTGCGCCTATCGCACTGCAAGAAAAGGCCGCCCAAGCAAAGAACCCGATTCGTCACGCTCTCGAAAGATGGGGACCGGTTCTTCACGACAGCGGCCAGGCGCAAATTGCCGGCGACGCCGATCTTCACCGTGAACGGGATCCCGCATTGGCGGCGGCACCGTTGGGCGCGAGCGCTGAGCGCGACTATCGCTGAGCACAACCGCAAGGCCAGGGGCAAATTGCGGCTGCCTCCGCAGGCCTCGGCCTGCTAGTTCCGGCACTCACGGATCAATGAGATATTGCAGGTCTATGGCATTGATCCACTGATGGTTTCTCAGCGGATCGGGACCAGTTTGTCGACGATCGTAATAGCGTCCTTCCGATTCATCTCCTCGGTGATTGAAGGGGCAGCCGGAGGCTGCGCGATAGGCATCAGCCGAGTGATAACAACTTGGAGGGGGAACTGCCTCGCGACCTAGCCGAGAACGACATGGGTATTTCGCAGCGGGCTGCCTGCCGTCGCCGCGGAGGAACCGAAAGGATCCGCGAGGCGCGCGGTTGCCTGGCCACGCTGGGGGTCCCGGGGGCAAGGCGGAAACGCCGGCCTCCAGGCGCACTGAGTCGCGCAGCGACTCGTGAGCGCATACTTCGTGGGGTCGGACTACGGCAGCCTCACACCGCGACCGACTCACCCGGCTCAATTGGCAGTCGAGCCAATCGGGTGCCATTCCAAGACCGTCAGTAGGCGATCTTGCCAGTTGACGCCAGCACGACGACGGGCGCAGATTATTGGCCACCACGGACAATCTCAGAATTCTCAGGGACGGGAACCTCCACGAAGTCGATCACGAGCACCGCGACCATGCGCGCGGTGAATGGCGGGTGCAAACCGCACGATGACCGCGTGGTTCGTCTGAATCACGCGCGGCCGACGCTACGCCTCCCGTGGAGCCTGATTGGCTGACCTGACCTCCGTCGCCGGCGGAGCCGCAGCGCAGGATCGCGCCGCGATGGATTCCGGCCTCGCCGCGATTGTCCTGGTCGCCCGGTTTCATGGCGTTGCCGTCGATCCGGAAGGCTTGCGCCACCAGTTCACCGCCGCGAACCGACCGTTCTCGACCGATCAGATCCTGCGTGCCGCCAAGCTCCTGAATCTGAAGGCGCGAGTGCTCGATTCTGATTGGACGCGGCTGCCGGCGACGCCGACCCCTGCCATCGTCGAACTAAAGGACGGCAGGTATCTGATCATCGGTGCTGCCGATTCCGAGAAGGTCCTGGTGCAGGATCCGGCCGCGGCGCAGCCGGCGACTCTGAATCGCGACGACTTCGAGGCGTTGTGGACCGGAAGACTGATCCTGCTCACCCGCCGTGCGGGTGTCGCGGCGGCGGGCGGCCGATTCGACATTTCCTGGTTCATCCCGGCAGTCATGCGCTATCGCAAGCTGCTGGCCGAAGTGCTGACCGCGTCCCTTGTGCTCCAGATTCTCGCGCTGGTGACGCCGTTGTTCTTCCAAGTGGTCATCGACAAGGTGCTTGTGCACCACGGCCTGACGACGCTGCACGTGCTGGCTATCGGGCTCTTGGCGGTGTCCGTGTTCGAGGTTACCCTCGGCGGGTTGCGGACCTATCTGTTCTCCCATACCGCGACCCGCATAGACGTTGAGCTTGGCGCCACGCTCTACCGGCATCTTCAGGGGCTGCCGATCGGGTTCTTCCAGTCCCGGCCCGTCGGCAC
>CAZYPM010000022.1:0-17249 GCA_964649205.1 uncultured Steroidobacteraceae bacterium | reverse complement strand
GCGCGCTGGTGCGCGCTTTCGTCGAGGCCGGGATCGTCGAAGCCGATCGAGAAGGTGTGCAGCGAGCTCGCGATACTGCGGTTGAGCAGTGCGACCAGGGACGATGAGTCGAGGCCTCCCGACAGGTAGGCGCCCACGGGGACGTCCGCGCGCAGGCGGATCTCGGTGGCGTCGCCGAGGATGTCGGTGAGCTCGCGTGTCAGCATCGGCAGCGGCGCGCGGCGGTGCTGGCCGGCTTCGGGAAACTCCCAGCGCCAGTACTTCCGGCGCGTGACCTTCGCGCCCTCGACAACGAGCATCTCGCCGGGGCGGATCATCTCGACGCCGCGGAACACGGTGCGAGGTGCCACTGGCGACCAGAACGTCCAGAGCTCGTCCAGGCCTTCGGGGTCCGCCTCGGGCTTCACGAGGCCGCTTGCGAACAGCGCCTTGACCTCGGAACCGAACACGATTGCGGATCCCCGAATCTCCGAATGCACGACCCGGCACCAGTAGAGGGGCAGGATGCCGGTCCGGTCGCGGCACAGGATGAGGCGGCGGCGCGGGCGGTCCCAGAGGGCGAAGGCGTACTGGCCGTTCAGGCGCTCGACGAAACTGTCGCCCTCCTCTTCGTACAGGTGCACGAGGCATTCGGTGTCGGTATTGGTCGCGAAGCGATGGCCCTTCGCGAGCAGTTCCTTGCGCAGTTCCGGGTAGTTGAAGACTTCGCCGTTGTAGACGATCGCGATCGTGCGATCCTCGTTCCAGATCGGCTGCGCGCCCCCGGCAAGGTCGATGATCGAGAGTCGCGCGTGCGCGAGGCCGATCCCGGGCTCGACCAGGAAGCCGTCGCCGTCGGGACCGCGATGGCCGATGGCGGCGATCATGCGCCTGAGCCGCGCCTCGTCAGGGCGCAGTGCGGCGTCTTCGAAATGAATGCCGGCCAGTCCGCACATCGCGGCCGCCGGCGATCAGGAAGCCGCGCCGGCGCTGCCGGCGGCGACGGGACCCAGGTAGGCCGAGACGGCCCGGCTCGTGAATGTCGGCGCCTGCAGCGCGTCCCAGATCGTGCCCATGGGGAACTCGTCGAGCAGGGCCGCGAGCTTGCGCTCGCAGCTGTCGATGTTGGTGTAATGGCGCAGCCGCGACTTGAGGCCCACCTTCATGCGGGGCTGGTCCGGATCGATCTCCCACGGGTGCAGGTAGAACAGGAACGGCAGGCCCTCGCGGTTGATGCGGCGGATCGCCCAGCGCGTGACGGCGAGCGGCAGCAGGCGGAAGTAGCCTCCGCCGGCCACCGGCAGGTTCATGGGGCCGAGGCGCACGGTGGACGGCGGGAATTCGAGCAGCGTCGCCCCGCCCGGCAGCGACAGCCGGTGTGGCACGCGCGGCGCCTCCGGGATCCCGTACAGGTCGTGGTGCGTCGGGAAGATGCTGGAGTCGTACGCGAAGCCCTGCTCGGCCAGGATGTCGAGCGCCCACAGGGATTTGCGCGTGATGGACCAGGTCGCGGCACGGTAGCCCCGGATGCGCGCCTGCGCCTGGTCCTCGAGGATTCCCTTGGAACGGCGGGTCTCCTCCCGGAAGGCCTCGGGGGACTGGCGATAGATCAGCTCGTGGCTGTAACCGTGGCAGGCGATTTCATGGCCGGCAGCGGCGATGTTGCGAACGATGGCCGGATGGCGCTCGGCGATCCAGCCGAGCACGAAGAAGGTGGCGTGCACGCCGCGCTCGGCGAGCAGATCCAGCAGGCGCGCGGTATTCGCGTCCACGCGCGAGGGCTGCTTGTCCCAGGACTTGCGGTCCACCGCCGCGGCCAGCGCCGCGACCTGGAAGTAGTCCTCCACGTCGAAGGAGAGCGCGTTGCGGATCGAACTCTCGCTCACCTGGCCCCCGCTCCGCTGCCCGTGTTGCGCCAGGCGAAGCGCAGGAAGGCGCGGCTCTCGTCGAACTCCTGCAACGGATCCGAACTGTCGTGGTTGATGTCGTCGTAGCTCAACTCGACGTGCAGGCGGCCGGCGACGTTCCAGGACAGCGTCAATCCGAGCTGCAGTTCCTCGTCGTCGAACGCGGCCGAATCGAAATCGTTCGACTGCTGGGTCGCGCGTACGGTCGCCCTCAGCCGCGGCGTGATCTGGCGCCATGCGCTGGCTTCGTATTGTTCGCGCGTGCGATCGAGCGCGGCGAGGGTTTCGTAGACGTCCTCCTCGTACCCGGCGGACAGCAGCAACCCGGTGCGGGGACCCTCGAACGCCCATGCGAGCGTGGCGTGACGCGTCTCGAACGGATCGGCGGTCGAGATCTGCCCGGGGATTCCTGAGAAACCCCCGCCGGCCGCATTGCCCGAGCGCAATTCCGAGGCGGCGTCGGACGATCGTACGCCGCCCGTCAGGCTGAGCGTCGAACGCTGCGACACGTCGCGCTCGATCTCCAGCTCGAACAAGGGGCTGGTGCTGGTCCGGCCGAGGTCGTGCAGCTCCGTCACGCCGGCCTCGATCCCGATCCGCGTGCGCGCGCCGTCGTTGTCGTAACGCAGGAATGCCGACTGCCGGTCGTAGTCGCTGCCGAGCAAGGCGTCGTCGAACTCGACGCGCTCGCCCGTGACGTTGAACGACAGGCTGCTGCGGGCGGTCAGGTCGCGGCCGAACGACAGGCCCGCCGTCAGGCGCTGGTCGTCGAGTCCGGTCTCCTCGTAGTCCGTCATGGAGAAGCGCCCGAACAGCGTCAGCGTGCCGGCGGAGCCGAGGCGGAAGCTGATGTCGGGGCCGGTGCTGAAGAAGTTGATGTTCTCCCGGTTCTCCGGCGTCTGCACCGAGAACGGATCGAGCTGCAGCTGGCCGAAGCTGTCCTGCACGATCCAGACGAATCGCTCCGGCACGAAGGCCAGGCCGATGTTGGCCTCGCCGGTCCCCAGGAGTTCGCCATCGTAGGTGCCGTCGCGGTAGTCGAAATAGGTCAGGTCCAGGTTGACGTCGGCATTGACGAGGCTGCCTTCACGCAGCAGCCGCAGGTCCACGCCCGCGGTCAGGATCGTCTCGCTTTCGCCGTTGGCGGGTACGCGTGCAATGTTGTCGCTAGTGCCGACGCCGGCTTCGAAGCCGTACTGCAGTTCGGCGGCGCCGGCCGCGCCCGACAGGAATGCGGCGATCGCGCCGCCGAGGATCATCTGGCCTTTCATGGGCTTGCTCCCTGGGATCCCGTGAGCCGTGGTCTCAGCCGTCCGTTCCCGATGCCGGCCCGCCGTAGCGCGCGTAGTCGCCGTACACGACGTCGCGGTAGTAATAACCCGATTCGGTGACCGACTCGCTCTGATTGAGCAGCAACGCCACGGACTTGTTCTCGCCGAGGCAGGCGATCGCATCCAGCACCGCCTGCTGCGGCGTGCGGCCCGCCTGGACGACCAGCACGATCTGGCCCATCTGTTGCGCCAGCACCCGCGATTCCGCGGTCAGCAGCAGCGGCGGCGAATCAAAGATGACCACTCGCGCCCGGTCCTGTCCGGTCTCGAGTCGCGCGACGATCGACTGCATGCGGCGGCTGGCCAGCAGTTCGGTCGCGGTCTCGGTCGGCTTGCCGGCCGGAAGAATTGAAAACTTGGGTATGTCCGTCGGCAGGATCAGCGCCTCGATGTCGAGACTGTCGCTCTGCAGGGCCTCGAGCAGCCCCGGCTCGCCATCGACGCCGAACAGCCGGCTGATGTGCGGCTTGGCGACGTCGGCGTCCACGAGCACGACGCTGATGTCCCGTTCCAGCGACATGGACAGCGCCAGGTTGACGCTCGCAAACGTCTTGCCCTCGCCCGGCAGCGAGCTCGCCACCATGATCATCCTGCCGTGCGGCAGGGGTTCCATGCCGCGACCCAGCGCGGCCGCCAGCAACGGCCTCTTGGCATGCCGGAACTGGTCGCCGATCTGGCGCTGCTTGTGGTCCGGCGGCAGGAATCCCGACCGCACCAGCGCCGGCCGGTCCAGCTGCACGATCCGTCGCGGCGCTGGCCGCCGGTCATCGGCCGCCGGTCCGTCGCCGGCACTGATTTCCCGGACCTTGCCTAGCGGCAATTCCTGCCGCGTTTCGCTGCCGGGACTGCGGCGCGTGTTCTGCAGCTTCTTCAGCGCGATTTCGACGAGACTCATGACGCCTAGCCCAGCAACTTCTGCACCAGCCTGGCGCCGGTGTCGTGGATCACGGTGACGAGGGCCGTGGTCGCGATGAGCAGGCCGCCGGCCGCCACGTAGCGCAGGTAGTCGCCGCGCAGCGCAGACCGATGGCGCTCGACCCAGGCCAGGCTGATGACGCCGATGACGGGGAACCCGGTCATCTCCGACAGCGTGCGGCCATGGTAGAAGACCGGCCGAAGCTTGCAGAGGATCCAGGCGACAGCCGTGCCCGCGAGCACCGCGAACAGCAGCACCGCGACCAGCAGCAGCGGCCGCGGCGGGAACACCGGCGCGAACGGCGCCGCGGGCGGGTCGACGATCTGGAAATCCACGATGCCGGTCTGCTGCGCGGACTCCGACACGCGCGCCTGCTCGAGCCGCGTCAGCAGCGCGTTGTACTGGGCCTGCGTCACGTCATAGTCGCGTGTCAGGCGGGTGAACTCCGCCTCGACTTCGGGCGCGGTATCCAGCGCCCGGCGCAGCTCCTGCACGTTCGACCGGTAGTCGCCCAGTTCGCCGCGCAGCGCCGCAATCTGCACGTCGGTATCGTGGAGCTGCAACTGGATGCTCTGGTACAGGGGATTCGCCGCCGCCCCGGCCACGGCCGCGGCCCCCGCGTCGCCGCGCTTGACGGCCTCCAGCTCGTCCTGCTGCCGCTGTCTCAGGTCGGCGAGCGTCTGCTGCGCCGCGATGACGTCCGGATGCTTCGGCGTGTAGCGCAGCAGCAGGTCGTCGAGTCGGGCCTGCGTCTCCTGGATGCGGCTGGCGGTGTCGGCGGGCCCCTGTCCGGCCCCGCCGCGCGCGCCGCCCTGCGCCGGCGCGGTCGCCACGAACGGCGTCTCGCCCCGCAACTGGCGCTCCAGCTCCGCCTTGCGGCTGAGCGCCACGCGCAATGCGGCTTCGACGCGCTGCACGTTGGCTTCCTCGCGATCGAGCCGCTGGAAGAAGCTCCCGCCGTCGCCCGGCACCATGCCGATATTGCGCCGCTTGAACTCGGCCAGCGCGCCCTCGGCCGCGGTCAGCCGCTCCCGGTACTGCTTGAGCTGGTCTTCCAGGAAGGTCTGCGCGTTCTCCGCGCTGCTGCGCTTGGTGCCGAACGTGTCCTCCACGAACGCGTTCAACAGCAGGTCGACGACCTTGATCGCCTTCTGGCGGCTGCGATCGCGGTAGGTGATTCCATAGAACGTATTCGGCACGCGCGGGTCCCGCACGACCTGCGGCTCGAGCTCGATCTTGATCTCGCGCGTCATGTTCGTCAGCAGCGCCTGCCGCTCTTCCGGCGTGCCCGCGCGCACCAGCAGGTCGGCGTCACGCGCCACGCGCTCCAGGTTGGGACCACCGAGCAGCGCCTGCCGGACCATCACGATCTGCGCCTCGACATCCTGTTCGGCCGCCACGCCCTCGAGCAGCGGACGCAACGGCGTGCGCGTGTCCACGTACACCCGCGCCTTGGCCTGGTACAGATCGGGGATCGAGAACACGATCACCCAGCCGATCGCGCTGATGCCCCAGGCCACGGCCAGGGCGATCCAGCGGTAACGCCAGGTACCGCGCAGTTCGTCGACGACCTGGTCGATGAACGGCTGCATCCTAGAACCTCGATTCAGGAACCACGATCACGTCACCGGGCTTCAACGCCAGGTTCTGCGACAGGTCCCCCTTGTTGACGAGATCCGCGAGGCGCACCTTGAATTCCTTCTGGCCGCCCGCCTCGGCCCGCACCACCTTGGCGCGGTTGCCCGCGGCAAAGGTCGTCAATCCACCGACTGCGAGCACTGCATCCATCACGGTCATGCCTTCGCGGTAGGGCACGGACTGCGGGTTCTGCACCTGGCCGATGACCTTGACCTGGCTGAAGGTGCTGACCGCCTGACTGACGATGATGTTGACCTGCGGCTGGCGGATGTACTCCGCGAGCACCGTCTCGATGTCGCGTGCCAGCTGGGACGGCGACTTGCCGACGGCGACCATGTCTTCGACCAGCGGCGTCGAAATCTTCCCGTCGGGGCGCACCGGCACACTGGTCGTGAGTTCCGGATTGCGCCACACGAACACCTGAAGCGTGTCGCCCGGACCGATGATGTACTCGTTGCCCGCGCTGACGGCCGGCGGCGGCGCAGGCGCGTCCTGGGCCGCGACTCCGCCGCAGGCAACGGAGACGGTACAAGCCAGCAGGAAAAACGTCCTCAGGACCTCGCGCATCGTCTGCATTCCTTTCGCTCAGCCGCCCACGGCGGTTCGAAGTTCTTCGGCCCGCCGGCGGCCGGAAAATTCCGGGTGGGCTGCGATCAGCCGGTCGAGCAGCGCTCGGGCCTCGCCGGGCTGGCCCGACTCGACCAGGGCCTCCGCCAGGTGCAGCAGGATCTCCGGTTCCTGCGGTGCTTGAGCAGCTGCCTCACGAAGCAGTCGTAACCCCTCGTCCCGCGAGCCTTTCTTCACCAGGATCCAGCCCAGTGTATCGGCAATTGCGGCATTTGTCGGGGCCAGCCGGTAGGCCTGCCGGGCAAGGGATTCCGCCCGCGGATCCCCTTTCTCCAGATAGCGAACCGCGAGATTGTTGGACATAACGGCATCCGGGGTCCCGGCAGCCAGCACCCGCTCGTACTCGGCGATCGCCAGGTCCGCGTTGCCGGCCTGGTCGAGGAAGATGGCGTGCATCGCCCGGGCCGGCAGGTCGTCCGGATGATCGCGCAGCCAGTCCCTCAACGGGCCACGCGGATCGCCGATGCCTGCCTGCTGCCGGGCCTGCGCGAGGCGTACGGCCGCCGTCAGCGTCCGCTCCAGACGCAGCGATTCGCCGAAGGCGCGCGCCGCCTCGCCGTGCTGGCCAAGGCTCGCGCGAATGTCGCCTTCGAGCAGCGCGGCCCGCGCGTCGCCGGGCAGCCGCTTGCGCAACTCGAGTGCCCGCGCAAGCCCTGCTTGCGGCGATCCGTCCGCCGCATCCAGGCGTACCGCGAGCGCGGTCGCCTCCACCGAATCGCGGTCAAGCGCCAGGGCGCGATCCACGGACTCCCGCGCGGCAACCTGGTGGCCGAGCGCCAACTGCGCCAGCGACACGTGCAGCCAATGCGAAGCCTGTCGCGGCTCGAGGTCCGCAGCCTTGCGGAAGTAACCGAGGGCCTGCTCGTACTGGCCAAAGTCCTGCTGCAGTCTTCCAGCCGCGATCAGCACGTCCGCGCGGTTCGGCGCGGCGGCGAGAGCCTCGGTCAGGACCCTGGCTGCTTTCGCGGTCTCCTTGCTGGACAGGTACAGGCGTGCCAGCAGCAGGCGCGACGCGATCGCCCGGGCATCACCGACCCGGATTTCCTCCAGCCAGCGGATTGCCTCCTCGTTGCGCCCGCGGCGGCCTGCGACTTCTGCCATGCCGACACGGGCGTCGACGCTGGCCGCATCGTGCGACAACGCCCTGCGGAACAGGGCCTCGGCCTCGTCAAGACGCTGGGAGGCGAGCCGGGCGCGCCCCAGGTTGACCAGTGTCGCGGCGTCGCCGGGCGCAACGGCTATCGCCTTTTCCAGCGTCGCGGTCGCGGTGGCCACGTCCCCGAGCGAGAGCTGCAGGCCGGCCGCCAGGTTGAGACGCTGCACATCCTGCGGCGACGCCGCGATCATGCGCTCGACTTCGGCCCGGGCCAGCTCCGGGCCCCGCGTCGCGGCCAAGGCACGGATGAGCAGGACGTCGCGCCGCGCATCGCTTTCGACGGCCGGCATCGCCTGCAACAGCTCCACGGCGCGGCCGGCGTCGCCCGCCGAAATATAGAGGCCGGCGAGATCGAGCCGAGCGGCCCGATTGTCGGGGCTCGCCCGGACCAGTTCCTCGAGGCGCGGGATCGCGGACGGGTCCGCGCCAGCGCCCAGCTGCGCCGCCCCGAGCAGGGCGATCGCCCGCGGATCTCCGGCACCGTCGCCGATCGAGGCGCCGAGCAGGTCGATCGCCGACTCGGGCCGGTTCATGCGCAGCCTGACCTCGGCGAGCCGCTTGCGCGCCTCGCTGTTGGCCGGGTCGCCTTCCACCACGCGGCTGAACTGGCGCTCGGCCTGGTAGAGGTTGCCTTGGGCAAGCAGCGCGCTGCCCAGCATGAAACGGGCTGGCAAGTAGGACGGCAGGTCGTTGGTCAGCTCGGTCAATCCCTGCACTGCCGCGCCGAGGTCGCCACGCGCTACGGCGATGCGCGCCTTCAGCATGCGCGTGATGGGCGCCTGCCCCGCACGCTTGTCGAGGCCCTTGAAGAGGCTTTCGGCGGCATCGATCTGGTTCATCGCCACCAGGGCGTCCACCTGCCCGGCGATCGCCTGCAGTTCAAGCGGCTCCTCGAGGCGGCCCTTGGCATTCGCCACCGCCTGCGCGAGCGCATCGCGCGCCTCCTCGAAGCGCCCGAGCTGTATCAGCAGACTGCCCTGCGCCAGCCACGAACGCGCCTGCCTCGGGTCCTCGGCAGTAATCGCCGCCAGGTCCGCAAGGGCGCCGGCGATGTCCCCGGACTGCGCCCTGGATTCCGCGACGCCGTGCCGCGCATCGAGCGACGCCGGATCGCGGTCCAGAACGGCAGCGAACTCCCGTCTTGCTTCCTCGGGCTTGCGCAAGCCGATCAGGGCCCGACCGCGCATGAGCGTCCGCTCCGGTTCCTCGAGCACGATTTCGCCGGCATCGATCTGCGTCAGCAGCATCTCGAACCGTCCGAAGGCGAGTTGCAGCCGGGCCTTGAGCGGTGCAGCCTGCGCCGGCGAAATGCCGGCTTCCACGGCGCGGTTCAGGTCCGCTTCCGCGGCTTCCACCTCGCCGGCGCCAAACTCCGCCTCCGCGAGCAGTAATCGGGCGCGCGCATTGCCGGGCTCATCCTCGAGCACGCGGCGCAATTCGAATACCGCGGGCCGGTATTCCCCGGCTGCGATGCTCGCCGCGGCGCGCTGCATGCGCGTCTCCGCGCTCGTGAGCATGTCGCAGGACGCCAGCGGGAAGGCAACCAGCAGCAGGGCCAGCGCCCTGCACAACGACGTCTTCATGCGCATCGTGTCCCCTGTGAGCGCCGTCACGGCCGCTTGTCCACGGCAACCGCCGCTGCCAGCAGCTGTGGCAGGGCATCGGCCGCAAATCTCCTCAACGTAATCCTCGCACGGTCGCAATCAGGCTGGCATTCCGCGTGCAACGCGACCACACCGGACACCGGCGAGGACCAGAGCGACGACAGGCCGTACCACAACTGCGAGCGCATGCCGCTGGCGAAATCCTCGGTGCCGATGCGGTAGACCCACCACAGCACGGCGCGCCTTCCATAGGCGTCGCGCCAGTCGGCTTCGATCATCTCGATCTCCGGGTCGTCCAGGGTGATCCGCCGCTGTCCCGAAAGCCGCCGCGACGCGCCGGCCCCCTCGATGCGGCTGTCATGGCCAACGAGTTCGCGTCCCTGGCGCTGGTTCAGGTAGGTCGCCGTAAAGACCGTCACCCGGTCTTCTCCGCGCGCGTATTCGGCCATCGACTCTGCATCCGCTCCCGTGAAGACCGGCAGCCAGTTGCCCGACGGCGCCGAGGCCTGCCACAGCCCGCCGGCAGCAGCCTCGTTCATCAGCCGGTCGCGCGCGGAGAGCGCCAAGTCGGCTTGCGTCGCGGAAACCCCGTGCCAGCCCGTGGCTGCCGGGCCGAGTCCGATGGCGATCGCCGCGGCCACGGCCGGCGCTGCCCGCAGTCGCCAGCCGCCGGCGGCATCCGCTGCGGGCTCCGGCTGCTCCGGCCGCGACGGCGGCAACCTCCGCGCATACAGGAAGAACCCGACCAGCATCACCGAGTACAGCACCCAGCCCCACTTGTAGTGGTCCACGCGCACCAGGTAGTGCGTCATGTTCGAGACATGGCCCGCGTAAATGATGATGAAGACGCGCAGCCAGTTGCCGAGCAGCGCGAGTGCGCCGGACAGCGCGATCAGGAACAGGCGCCGTTTCGCGCTGTCGCGGTTCAATTCGCCGAGCAGCGCCGCGACCGCCAGCCCGACCACGAAATAGTTCAGTCCGCTGCAGCCTCCTGCGATCTCGAACGATCCCTCGGGGATGTGGATGAGCGTGCCGTCGATGATCACCGGCATCCCGAACAGCAGCGCGAGGCCCTCGTTCGCCAGCACCGTGACCCGCTGCAGCACGGGGTTGAGCGCGTCCCACAGCGGCAAGGCAAACGCGAAAAACGCCATCGGGCGCAGCAGCGCGAGTCCGGCCCGGAAGCCGAGCGCAGCGGCCGCACCGGCCCACAGGATCGCCGGCCAGATGATGAAATGCACGGCCTGCAGCCCGGCGTTCCAGGCGACCGCCCAGGCCAGACCGAGCACCGCGGTCAACAGCAGCATGGCCACCGACGGCGGACCCGCCGCAGCCGCCACCAGGCGCCGGTCGCGCCAGACCAGCCACAGCACGATTCCCGCAATGAGGTATCCGTGCTGGTAGGTGCGCCGCTCCGGGTGACTCCACAGATCGGCGAGTCCGGTCACCGAGGGCCAGCCGGCGGCGACCGCGACCAGAAACAGGCCCGCGAGAATGCCGAGCACCGGGCGAACCGCAACCGGCGCCCCGACCGCGGCCCGTCGAATGCCCGCCTCATTCATCTCGCGCGCTCTTGGCTTCGCTGATGCCGAGCCGCTCCATGAGGTCGTAGAGTGTCGGCCTGCTCACGCCGAGGCGCGCGGACGCAGCCGACACGTTGCCGTCGCAAACCGCCAGGGCATGCAGGATCGCCTTGCGTTCGGCTTCGGACCGGACCTCGCGCAGCGTGAAGAAGGCACCCTCCCCGGCCGGCGCAGCGAGGCCGAGCTCGGCCGCGGTCAGCAGCCGCGAGTCGCTCATCACCACTGCGGACTTGATGCGGTTCTCGAGTTCGCGCACGTTTCCCGGCCACGGGTAGTGCTCGATCGCCTGCAGCGCCTCGGGCGCGAAACCGCGCACCGGGCGGCCGAACTCCTGCGCGTAGCGGTTCAGCAGCGCCTGCGCCAGCACCATCACGTCGCCGCCGCGTTGCCGCAGCGGCGGCACCTCCAGGGTCACCTCGCTGATCCTGTAGAACAGGTCCTCGCGGAATCGCTGCCCGGCGATCATCTCCTTGGGGTTGCGATTGGTCGCGCACACGACCCGCACGTCCACCGGGATCTCCTGGCGGCCGCCGATGCGCTCGATGACGCGGCCTTGCAGGAAGCGCAGGAGCTTTCCCTGCAGCGGCATCGGCATGTCGCCGATCTCGTCGAGGAACAGCGTGCCGCCGCTCGCGACCTCGATCTTGCCGATAGTCTGCTTGTGGGCCCCGGTGAATGCCCCGCGCTCGTGCCCAAACAGCTCGCTTTCGAGCAAGTTCTCCGGGATCGCGGCGCAGTTGATCGCCACGAACCGGTGCTTGCGGCGCTCGCTCAGGTCGTGCAACGCGCGGGCCAGCAGTTCCTTGCCGGTGCCGCTCTCGCCGAGCAGCAGCACCGAGATGTCGGTCGGCGCGACCTTCTCGATGGTCCGGCACAGCTTCAGCATGGCCTCGTCGGCGGCGATGATGCCGGCGATCGCCGAGCGCTTCGGCACCATTGCAAGCCGGCGGTTCTCGTGTTCCAGCGTCGCCATCCTGACGGCGCGATCCACCAGCACCCGCAGCACCTCCACGTCGACCGGCTTCTGGAAGAAATCGAAGGCGCCGAACCGGACCGCCTTGAGGGCGTTGTCGCGGTCGGCATTGCCGGTCACGACGATCGCCTTGGTTTCGGGCGCGAGGGCGAGGATCTCGCGCAGCGACTCGAAGCCTTCGCTCACGCCATCGGCGTCGGGGGGCAGACCCAGGTCCAGCAGCACGACTGCCGGCTCGAAACGTCGCAACGCCGCGACTGCGTCCGTGCGGTTGGCCGCCAGTTCGACGGCATAGGATTCCAGCGCCCACTTGAGCTGCTTGGCGAGGCCGGGATCGTCCTCCACCACGAGCACGCTGACGGGAGCATCGGCAGCCTGCAGGCGCGTCATGGGCGGGATACCCCCGAGGTCACAGGATCGGCAGCGAGCGGCACCACGATCCGCATGCGCGTGCCGCGGCCGGGCTGCGAGTCCACCTCGAGCCAGCCGCCGAGCGAGCGCACGTACTCCCGTGCCTGGTAGGCGCCGATGCCCATGCCCTTGCTCCCCTTGGTACTGTCGAAAGGCCGGAACAGTCTTTCGCGCACGAACTCCGGGCTCATCCCCGGGCCGTCGTCCTGGACCAGCACGGTCGCCCGGCCCTCGCCGTGCTCCACTGCCACTTCAACGCGGCCGCCGCCGCGGGCCGCATCCTGCGCGTTGCGGATCAGGTGCTCGACGACATTCGCGAGCCGCTCGCGATCGGCCTGGACCGGCAAGGAGCCGTCGCCGGACGCCAGCGCCGGCCTGGGCTCGCGGGCGCACGCCCGCTTCACGGCGTCACCGACGACTTCGCGCAAGTCCACGCGTTCGGGGCCGGACGCCTGGGAGCCCTGCTGCAGCTGGGCCACCAGCTGCGAGATGCGGCGTACGGCGCCTGCGACCGTCGCGATCGCGTCGTCGATGAACTCCGGGTTGTGCCGGTGCCGCTCTGCGTTTGCAACCACCAGTTCCAGCTGGGCGGTCGCGTTCTTGAGATCATGCATCATGAAGGAGGCCAGCTTGCTGAACGCCGCAAACTGCCGTTCCTCCGCGAGGCGCTCCTCGGAAGCATGCTGGGCCAGGTGCGTGGCGACGTGACGCGCGGTCGTCTTCAGCAAGTCGCGGTCCTCGAAAGTGAGCTCGAAGCCCTCCGGCGGATCGCTGAGCAGCAGCATACCGATCAATCGCCGGCCCAGGAGCATCGGCACCACCAGGCGCCAGGAAGGGCCCTGGCCAAGCCAGGCGGGCAGCACCAGTCCTTCGTAGCGCTCGGGATCACGCTGGCATTCGGCAAGGTCGATCACCCACTGGCGCCGCTCCAGGAACTCCCGCAGAGCCTGATCGGATGAGAGCGCACCGGCCACCGCCGGTAGAACTTCGCCGCCCGGCCAGGAAGCTTCCACGCGCCAGTGTCCGGGCTGGCTGTCCGCCATCAGCAGGGCGGCCCGCGGGCTGCCGATGATCTGCGCGATGGCGCGAGCGCCTGCGACCTGCGGCGTCTCGCCCGCGGAGGCTCCCGACAGCGTGTCGATGAACCGCAGCCACTCCTCACGGTAGTCGTACTTGTGGCGATAGAAGTTCTTCACCAGGAATACGCGCAGTCTGCGTCGCAGGGCGGTGGAGGCTACCAGCACCCCGAGCAGGCCCAGTGCCCCGGCGAAAAAGACGATCTGCGCGGCGGCGCCCCAGGAACCGCCTATCAGCCGCACCAGGTACCCGCCGAATGCCATCAGCAGCAGGTAGATGCCTACGGCTGCGACCGAGGTCGCATAGAACGCAATGTCGCGCGAAACGAATACACGCAGCGACCAGTCCGGATTCCGGCGTGCGGCGATGGCGATGAACGGCACTGCCAGCGCGACGACGAATCCGCGCGCCTGCCAGACGTTCGAACTGATGCCGCCGAGCAGCACACCCTGCGAATACATGAACACGTCGTAGACGAACAGGCCGCCGATGCCGAAATAGAGGTAGCGCAACGCCCACCGGCCGCTGGCATTCGAGTTCCGGTAGATCTGCTCGAGCAGCACCAGCCCGACCAGCGCCAGTCCGAGGCCGCCGGTCATGATGAGGCCGCCCGACCAGTCCGCGGCCCAGACCAGCGTCGTGAGGCCGACTCCGAGCAGCAGAATCCAGGCCAGGTGCGCCAGGCGGGCCAGCTGGCGCGGAAAGCCCGCCGTGCCGGTCAACGACGACAGCACGCCCAGCCAGGCCGCGGTCGTCACCGTCTCGCCTACGAACAGCAGCGCGGATGACGCGGTGCCCAACCACGCGAAGGTCGAGAGCGCGGCGCTCCAGGCGGCCATCATTGCCGCCGCGAGCACCAGCCGCAGGCCCTTGACGCGCCCCTCCCAGCCGACCGCGAGCAGAACGGTGAGCAGCAGGAACGCCAGCGAGGAGATCCCGTAGCCGAGGGAGCCGACCGGGTCCACCCTAGCGGGCCCCCTTCCCGAAGATGATGACTTCGACCGTCTGGATCAGGATCGCGAGGTCGAACAGGAAGCTGCGGTTCTTGATGTAGTAGAGGTCGTACTTGAGCTTTTCGACCGCATCCTGCTCGGACGAGCCATACGGATAGCAGAGTTGCGCCCAGCCGGTCAGGCCCGGCGGGACGCTGTGCCTTTCGTTGTAGTACGGCAAGGTGTCCGCGAACGACCTGACGAATTCCGGGCGCTCGGGCCGCGGCCCGACGAAGCGCATGTCGCCGCGCAGCACGTTCCAGAGCTGCGGCAGTTCGTCCAACCGGCTGCGCCGCAGCCAGGCGCCGACCCGCGTCACGCGGCGGTCCGTTGCACTCGCCCAGCGGGCGACGCCGTCCGCCTCCGCGTCGATCCGCATGCTGCGGAACTTGAGCACGCTGAACACGCGGCCATCCTTGCCGACGCGGTTCTGGCGGTACAGGACCGGCGCCGCAATGCCGTCTTCCAGCTTGATCGCGATGGCGGACAGCAGCATCACCGGCCATGCCACGGCGAGCAGCGCGAGGCTTGCGGTGATGTCGAGCAGCCTGCCGACCAGGTCGCGCGCCCAGGAACGTCGGAAGCCCGGTGAGAAGATGATCCAGCTCGGATTGAGGACGTCCAGGCGAACGGCGCCGGTCTCGCGCTCGAGAAAACTCACGAGTTCCATCACGTCGATGCCGTTGACACGGCAGTGCAGCAGGTCGCGGAGCGGGAACTCCTGGCGCCGGTCGTCCATGGCCACGACGATCTCGTCGATGTCGTTGGCGAAGCAGTACGCCAGCAGATCACCGCCCGTGTCCACGACCTGCGCGTCGGGAATGCCGCGGGTTTCGCCTGCCGCCGGCAGGTAGCCTGCGACCACGAATCCCATGCGGTCCGAGCGCCGCTTGAGGTTGGCAATGCTCTGCGCCTGCCGGCCGGTGCCGTAAACGAGGATGCGGGTCTTCAGGAAGCCGTCGCTGACGAAATGCATCAGCAGGTAGCGCGCCGCCAGGGAGGCGCCGGCCGCCAGCGCGATGGCGGTGGCGAAATCCGCGAGCGCCAGCCGCGAGCTCGGGAATGAATAGAGCACCAGCCCGATCGCCGCCAGCAGCGTGGCCGAGACCAGCAGGAAGCGCAGCGCGAGGCCGAACAGATGCTCGCGAAGGCGCGTGTTGTAGAGCCCCATGGCGCCGTTCACGACCAGCAGCGCGACTGCGAAGAGCAGCGCCGTGGACCAGTGCGGCATGGCCTGGACGAATGCGATCGTGCCCCATCGGGTCGCGACCAGCACCAGCGCAACGATCGCGAACGTGGCCTCGAGCGCCATCAGCACGAGGATCGGTAGCTGGACGTGGTGCCTCAGAATGCGGACCGACATGCATCCCCTTGCATGACTGCGCCAGTCTTGTTGAAAGGTCCGCTTCGCCGTCCATGGGCAAGCCGACCGCAGCGTTTCGACGAACCGGGGCCAGTCTAGTGCAACCCCCGGTGCAAAACGTGAGCGTGGTCACGGTTTGGAGAAAACCGCCCGACAGATCAGTAAGTTACGTGACTCAGGTTGCACGGAACGGAGGTGTCGCCGTTTGGCGAATGAGTCACACATCAGTGGCTTGCGCCTGCAACTTGCACCGCCGCATCACCTGTGGCGCCGTGAAGCATGTCTCAGTGTGAGTTCTTCCTGCTACGCATACTGCAACGCATGGGCAAACCCGGCGAAAGCTGGGGACGCAAAGCTTCCGGGCTAACGGTTCGCGAGAACCCACGCTAGCGGGGTTGCCGGCAAAGCCGAAACTTTGTCGCCAATCAGGTACAGGCAGTGCCTGACACGTCCCCTGCGCTCGCCTAGATTCCGGCGCGCACTGTGGCATTGCGCCAAGGGGACGAGACGATGGATGCGCTTCGCACGAGCAGGCACCTGGTAGCGACGATCGCCGTCGCCATGCTTTGCAGCGCGTGCTTCGGCGGCTCCTCCGATGACGAGTCGGACGACGCCGGTGCGCCGCCGCCCGTTTCCAATCCGCCTCCTCCGCCGGCCAACAACCCGCCGACGATCTCCGGCACGCCGCCGACCAGCCTGGTCGTCGGCCAGGCCTACAGCTTCACACCCAGCGCCTCGGATCCCGACGGCGACACGCTGACCTTCAGCATCCAGAATCGTCCGGCCTGGGCCACGTTCAGCACCAGCTCCGGCCGCCTGAGCGGCACGCCCGCTGCAGGCGACGTCGGCCAGTTCTCGAACGTGCGCATCAGCGTCTCCGACGGGCGCGGCGCAAGCGCGCAGCTCAATGCGTTCACGATCGCGGTCAACCAGGTGGCGCTCGGCAGCGTTACGCTCTCGTGGAACCCGCCGACCACGAATGCCGACGGCTCGACCATCACGAACCTCGCGGGCTACCGCATCTACTATGGCCGCAGCGCTTCGTCGCTCGACACGACGATCAACATCACGAATCCGGGCACGATCCGCTGGGTGATCGAGAACCTGTCGCAGGCGACCTGGTATTTCTCGATGACCTCGTACAACTCGACGGGCGTGGAAAGCGCCCGTTCGCCGGTCGTCTCCCGCACGCTGACCTAGGCGCCTCGCGCACGATTTGACCGCTGCCGGGCCGATGGGTCACGCTGCCGCCAGTCAACGGCGGGGGCAGCCCATGGCCAACCTGGAAGCGCAATTCGCGGCGGCGCAGGCCGACGTCCAGAAGCTCGCGGAGCGTCCGGACAACGACACGCTCCTCGAGCTTTATTCCTTCTACAAGCAGGCGACCGAGGGCGACGTCCAGGGCGAAAAGCCAGGACCGTTCGATTTCAAGGCACGTGCCAAGTACGACGCCTGGGAGGCGCGGCGTGGCATGAGCCGGGAGGTCGCGATGAAGGCCTACGTGCGCCTCGTGGAACACCTCAAATAGCAATGACGCCAGGCCGCGAGGCCCTCGCCCTGGGCCTCCTCGCCCTTGCGGTGCCGGCACTGGCGCTGATCGGCCGGTTGCCCTCGCATCCCATCATCTTCGGCGTCCTCAACGACGCCGCACATGCGCCCGTGTTCGCGGTCCAGGCATGGTTGTTGCTGAAG